>JAQBQH010000089.1 GCA_028287105.1 Myxococcales bacterium | reverse complement strand
GAGCGCGTCACTCGCTCCTCATAGCCGCGGCCTTGACACGTTTCAAGATCTCACTATATTTTAGATACTTCAATCATTGGTGTGATTCAATTACTGACGGAGCCGTTGGAACGTCGGCCATATCGATCTCGATCCACTACCCATGAGTCCCATCCCTGCCCTGCGCGGTGACCTTCGCCGAACGCGCTTCAATTCTCCCGAGAGGAACGAGACCCACTCATGACACATGCATCGTCGATTCCGTCCCTACGCGGTCTTCTCACGAACAAGGTGGCCCTGGTGCTCGGCGCCAGCCGTGGCATCGGAGCGTCCTCCGCCGCGGCGCTCGCGCGAGCAGGCGCGCGGGTAGTCGTCGCCGCCCGCGATACCCGTGCCCTCGAAGCGATTGCCGCGAGCATCCGCCACGAAGGCTCGGAGGCACACGCGATCCCGACGGACATCCTCGACGCCGCTCAAGTCGAGAGCGTCGTTGCCAGGACCGTCGAGATCTTCGGACGTCTGGATATCGCCTTCAACAACGCTGGGTCGGGGCACATGCCAGCGCCGCTGGCCGAGCTCAGCGTCCAGGACATCGACGATGCGATCGGCGTGAATCTCCGAGGCACTCTCGTGGCGATGAAGTTCGAGCTCACCGCCATGCTTGGCAGCGGAGGCGGCTCGATCGTGAACATGTCCTCGACCGCCGGCATCTCGGGTGTGCGAGGAATGTCTGCCTACTCCGCGACGAAGCACGCCATCATCGGCGCCACAAAGAGCGCCGCGCTCGACTATGCGGCCAAGAACATTCGCGTGAACGCGGTCGCTCCAGGCCCCATCTTGACCGACCGGCTCCGCGCATTGCCGGACGATCGGCGCGCTCTCGTCGAACGCGCCGTGCCGATGGGACGGGTCGGTCTCGCCGACGAAGTCGCCAGCGTCGTCGTCTGGCTCGCGTCGGACGCAGCGTCGTTCGTGACCGGCTCCGTCGTGGCCATCGACGGAGGCCGAACGGCTGGTGCCTGAGCACGGCGCTGGTGTGCCTGAGCAAGCGCTGGTGGATCGACCGACCCCGCACGAGACTCCAGCTCCACCGACGGCAATGAACAGTATTGACTCGTACGCATTCGGCGGGCGACAATATCGAAATGCGAAGTGTGCTCGGCGTCTGCCTGGCTAGCTGGATTGCTGGGTGTGCAACGCCGACAACCGTTCGCGTCGACGTCGCGCTCGCCGACGGTCCGCAGCCGACGGCGCTGACCGTCAGCGTCTACGATCAGCATCGCGCGCGCGTGCTGCGTCAGATCGAGCACGGTACCCTTCCGGGTACGTTGGTGCTCGTCCTCGACGGCTCTCAGGAGTGGCCGTTGCGCATTGTCGTCGAAGGCGAAGGATCGCCGCTGACACTCGGCGGTGCCCGCGTCTCGACGGCGCCGCGAAGGCAGGTGACCGTCCCCGTGCAACTGTCTACGACCACGGTCGATACCGATGGAGACAGCGTGCCCGACGATCTCGATAATTGTCCTTCGGTCGCGAACGTCGATCAGGGCGACGTCCAGGGCAGCGGGCTCGGCGACGCCTGCCAGCAGGACACGTTCGATGGCGGTAGCGACGGCATGAACGATCTATCGATGCCTGGCGACCTGGCGGTGGTGCCGTCGTGTTCCACGGTCGGCGGCGTGCTGTTCTGCGAAGACTGGGAATCGTCCACCACCATCAACACCCCGAAGTGGGCGCTGCTCGTCGCCGCCTCCGATGTAGCCGAGATCAACACCGATCTGCGCTTTGTGCATCGGGGCGCGCATTCGCTTCATTTGCACCTCGCGCCAACGGCACAGGGCACCGCGCACGGTGCCCAGATCGGGGAGTCCGCCACGTTTCCGACCGTGAACAATGCTCCGACATTCTGGGTGCGGGCCTGGTTCCTCGTGCCGGCCGCTCCGGCGGTGGGCAATGACGTGCGTCTCCTGGTGACCGACAACGCGGCGAGCACCCAGGGTATGGGCGTGAACGTGAATGCCTCGAGGCTCTCGTTGCAGGACTACATCGGTTCGAGCCCCCAGTCCGACTCGACCGCTGCGCCGACATTTGGGAATTGGAGCTGTTTCGTCTGGCGCATCGACGTGAGTAGCACTGCTACCGGCTCGATCTCTTTGACCGGCCTCAACGTCCCGTCGGTCGCGCCAATCTCCTCGGCGATTACCGAGCCGCCCAACGGTCTGACCCAGGCCCGGGTCGGACCTTTCTTCGGCAACGTTGCGGTCGCCCAACCGGCCTACGATGTCTACGTCGACGACATCCTCATCGACACCAAAGCGCTGACCTGCGCCCAATGACGCCTCCACCGAAAAGAAGAGCGCGGCAGGTCTGAAACAGTGCTCGGGTAGAGTCGGTTCCGCGGCCCGTGCGGACAAACAAAAAAGCCCGGGAGACCGAAGTCTTCCGGGCTTTCCGTTCTTGCGGGGTGGACGGGACTTGAACCCGCGCCCTCCGGCGTGACAGGCCGGCGTTATAACCAACTTAACTACCACCCCAAAATTTCAGTTCCTCGTCGGTGGGCGCAACAGGATTCGAACCTGTGACACCCGGCTTGTAAGGCCGATGCTCTACCGCTGAGCTATGCGCCCTGAGCCAGGTCCCGGCCGTCGAAGTCCGCATTACTTAGCGGAGGCACAACGCGCTGTCAAGGCGCAAACGGCGCCCGCCAGCCGCCGCCATCCACGTCGACGAAGACGGGGTTGGTGAAGGCGAGCGCGGGGACCCCCTGATTGACGAGCGGCTTGCCGGCGACGAGGTCGGCGACGGGCACAACGGTCGGGTCGACCGCCTGCGGAATCACCGGCCAGAGTCCCGTAACACCGGTCACACGCGCCAGCAGCCAGAAGTCCTTGCCGCGGCCGCCGGCGCGGGTGCGCGCCAGGACGTCGGCGTTGACCAGGCTGGCGTCGGCGACCGCCTTGTAGCGGAACGCCCCCGCGCCCACTGGCCCGACCAGCTCCTTGGCGATCACGAGCGCGCGCGCGCCGCCGACCGCCATGGTGCAGCGCTGCGACGGCACCGCACGCGCCGTGAAGCACAAGATCGGCAGCAGCGGATCGGGCTGGGTCCCCGACGGTGGCGGCACGGTGAACGTGGCGTTGGCGTAGACCTCGATCGTGTCGATGGGCGCCCACTCCGCCGATTGCGCCTCGACGTGGACCGCCAGCTGCGTCGCTCCCGCGGGCAGCGTCACGGTGCGGCCGATTCCCCCTGCCGAGCGATCCGGTCCGACCGCGAGCGCCAGCATCGGCCCGTTGGTGACGACGACGTCGCGCGGCGCCTGACCCGCCATGGTGCGCACCACGTCGTCGCCGATGCCGCCGGCGATGGCGCCCGCCGAGTCATCGGGCACGCGGACCATGGTTCGCGGAATCCCCGACGGCACGCTCCAGCGCTGGTGCGTGTCCGAGTCGCCCACGGCCGTCACGATGTAGCCGAACGAGACGAAGTTCATGAAGTCGCGCAGGTTGGTATTGACCAACAGATCCTGGCGCTCGCCGTCGGCCAGGGTCACGTCGCGGTCGGGCCAGAATCCGAGGTAGACCTCGTGCGCGTTGAATCCCGGCGCAAACAGCGCCGCGTTGTCGGGCAGCCCGAGATCGCGCGCGCTCACCTCGAGCAGCGCCGCGTCGCTGAAGAAGGTGTAGCGGGCGAAGTCGAAGCGCAGCCCGCCACGATCGAAGTTCTGCTGATACGAGATGTTCAGCGGCGGCGTGCGCGGATGGTTGACCTGCACGACCTGGGCTCCCTGCGCGCGCAGCCCGTCGAAGATCTGCGCCGGCGCCAGGTCGCCGAGCCCGCCGTTGCCCCAGTCGAGTGCGCCGCCGTTGGGCATGGTGGCATCGATGCGCAGCGGATAGCCGATGAAGTGACCGTAGTCGAATGGGGTCGACTCGACGCCCACGCCGCTGTCGATGAGCGCCCCGGCCCCCAGCGCATCGATGATGGGGCGATAGTCGAAGAGCAGGTCGTGCTCCGACGACGACAGGTACTCGACGCCGTCGGCGAGGTTGGCGACGAGCCGCTCTTCGGGCGAGACCGGGCTGTCGGGTGACTTGTGGCTGTGCTGATGGAAGTCGGCCGCGACATAGCCCGTGGTGTCGACGACCCGCACCAGCGTCGCATCGATCGACGCCCCTTCGGCCGGCACGTCGAGCTCCTTTTGCCAGTTGCTCCACTCGGGACCATGCGACACGACGACGCGATAGTGGCCCGGCGCCAGCGCGATGCGATGATCGAACTCGTTGTCGAGCGTGGAGTCGCCGGCGCGCGACGCCAGCCACGCAGCCACGCCGTAGGGCATCGGATCCTTGACGACGTCACGAAAGCGGCGATCTTGCGGGTTGGCGACCGCGCCGACGACGGTGACCTTCGACGGCAGCGTCGCGCCGGCGGCGTCGTGCACGCGGTAGGACAGCTCGGCGCGATCGGGCAAGGTCAGCGCCACCGACGGCGCACCGGTGGTCGCCGCGACGTGGAACGTGACCGGCGGCGAGCGCCGCCACGCGTCGCCCTCGGCTTCGGCGACGTAGTCCCCCGGCGGCAGCTCGCCCGCGAACACGCCGTCGGCGTCGGCCACGAACGTCGTCACCAGCGCCGCCCCCGCGTCGGCGACGCCGGCCCGCGACACCGCAACGCGCGCGCCGTCGCCCTGCGCGCGCGCACCACCGCCCGCGGCCGCCGACGTGGTGCCGCTCACCTGGCCGCGCACCGGCGCATGCGCCTGCCCCTTCTGCGCGCGCACGAACCCTTCGACGGCGCCCGCGCCGCCGGGCAGCGCCGCGATCCAGACCGAGCGCGTCGCGGTTCCATTGCCGCCGATGGCGACCGTCTGTCCCGCCGGACCGAGCGCGTCGGAGAACGAGCGCTGCTCGTACGCCTCGACGACCACGCCGCCGATCGGCAGCGGCGCGCCCTTCGCCTGCGGGTCGCGCTCGACCGGCACGATCCCGTAGGTCACGCCGCGCCCCTGCAGCGCCACGTACTCGACCGTCGGCACCGAGCCGAGCAGCAGCTGATTCATGGTGAACTCGCCGTACCCGACGCCGGGATGGAACAGCTCGATCTCGGCGCCCGTGTCGGTGAGCGTCCCGAACAGCACCTTCTTGGCGTTGCCGTCGAGATTGTGGATGGCGTAGTCGACGCGGATGAACGAGTCGCCCGGGGCCAGCGTGTAGGTCGCCGTGACCTCGAGCTTGAGCGGGATCGTGGGGCGCAAAGACTCGGATAGCGCCGCGACGGTGAATCCGCCCAGCCCATAGATGTTGATGAAGTCGTCGATCGCGTCCTCGCCGCGCGCCACGATCACCGCCGCCCCGCCGTCGCTGCCGTCCTTGTCGACGTGCACGTCGGTGAAGTTCACCGTCCGCCCGAGCGCCAGGAACGGCGAGATTTCGCCGAGCTGATCGCCGGCCGGATTTGCGACGAGGTCGAGGTCGATGACGTTGCCGCCCCACGGACAGGGCCCCATCGCGCGCCCCGGCGCCTGGACGACGGCGCGCACGACGTCGTTGCGCAGATAGAAGTCGCCGGCCAAGCCCTGTGACGCCGGCCCGCCCACGTGCTCTCGTTCGAAGTTGGATTCGCTGAGCCGCCCGGCGTACGCCGTGCGCGGTCCCGAGTTGCACGCGGGCTGGAGCAAGAGGGAGACGAGGAGCAGATACTTCACTCTCTCCTGATTGTATCAGGTCGCCCGGCGAGGGGGGCTTGCCCCCATCGCTAGAGATCAGTCTCTCGAGGCGGTACGCCTCGCGCGACTAATGTGGCTCGGGCTGCGCCGGCACCACCGTCGGCGTCGGCGTCGGCGAACGCTCGCTGCCACCGTCGAGCGGCGCGGCGCTGCGCTCGACCGCGCGCCAATCGACCGCACGGCTCGGCTCGCGCAGGAACGTCTCCGGATTCTCGATCCGCAGCGCCGCGCGCAACACCTCGTCCATGTGATCGACGGCGATGATCTTCATCACCCGCAGGACCTTCTTGGGAATGTCCTTCAGGTCCTTCCGATTCTCCTTCGGGATGATGACCGTGTAGATGTCGGCGCGATGTGCCGCCAGCACCTTGTCCTTCAAGCCGCCGATCGGCAAGACGCGCCCGCGCAGCGTGATCTCGCCGGTCATGGCGACATCCTTGCGCACCGGAATCCGCAGCAGCGCCGACGCCAGCGCCGTCGCCATGGTCACGCCCGCCGACGGTCCGTCCTTGGGAATCGCACCCTCGGGGAAGTGGATGTGGATGTCGACCTTCGAATAGAAGTCGTTCGACAACCCCAGCGACTCCGCGCGCGAGCGGATGTAGCTCATCGCCGCGTGCGCCGACTCCTGCATCACGTCGCCGAGCTTGCCCGTCAGCGTGACCTTGCCCTTGCCCGGCATGACCGTGATCTCCGACGGCAGGATGTCGCCGCCGTGCATCGTCACCGCCAGACCGTTGCAGAGGCCGATCTCGTCCTTCTCCTCGGGCCGCCCGCTGCGGAACTTGTGCACGCCGAGGAACTTGGGAACGTTCGTCGGCAAGATCTTGAACTTGGTGTCCTTGCCGGTCGACACCACCTCCTTGGCCACCTTGCGCAGCACCGTCGAGATTTCACGCTCGAGGTTACGGACGCCCGCTTCCTTCGTGTAGTGGTGGATGATGGTGCGGATCGCCTGCTCGTGGAACTCGATGTCGACGTCCTTGACGCCGTTCTGCTCCTGCTCCTTCGGGATCAGGTACTGCTGCGCGATCGAGACCTTCTCCCACTCGGTGTAGCCGGGGAGCTGGATGATCTCCATGCGGTCCTGCAGCGGCACCGGGATCGAATGCAGCGAGTTCGCCGTCGTGATGAACATGACGTCGGAGAGGTCGTAGTCGAGATCGAGGTAGTGGTCGTTGAACGCCGAGTTCTGCTCGGGGTCGAGCACCTCGAGCAGCGCCGCCGACGGGTCGCCCCGGAAGTCGGTCGACATCTTGTCGACCTCGTCGAGCAGGAAGACCGGGTTGTTCGAGCCCGCCTTCTTCAGCGACTGAATGATCTTGCCCGGCAGCGCGCCGATGTACGTACGGCGGTGGCCGCGGATCTCCGCCTCGTCACGCACGCCGCCGAGCGACAGCCGCACGAAGCGCCGCCCCGTCGCATGCGCGATCGACTTCGCCAGCGACGTCTTTCCGACGCCAGGCGGTCCGACGAGGCACAGGATCGGTCCCTTGAGCTTGTGCACCAGCGCCTGCACCGCGAGGTACTCGAGGATGCGCTCTTTGATCTTCTGCAGCCCGTAGTGCTCGAGGTCGAGCACCTTCTCGGCCTCTTTGACGTCGAGCTTGTCCTGCGTCTTGTCTTCCCACGGCAGCGACAACACCCAGTCGATGTAGTTGCGCACGACGGTCGCTTCCGCGCTCATCGGCGACATCATCTTGAGCTTCTTGAGCTCCTTGCGCACCTTGGTGTGCGCCTCCTTCGACATCTTCTTGTTCTTGATCTTCTCTTCGAGCTCTTGAATCTCGTTCTTGAACTCGTCGCGCTCTCCGAGCTCCTTCTGGATCGCCTGCATCTGCTCGTTGAGGTAGTACTCCTTCTGCGTCTTCTCCATCTGCTTCTTGACGCGCGTCCGGATCTTCTTCTCGACCTGCAGAATCTCGATCTCGGCCTGCATCAGCTCGAACAGCTTCTCGAGCCGCTTCGTCGGTGACTCGGTCTCGAGGATCGACTGCTTGTCGACGAGCTTGAGCGACAGCGCCGCCACGATGGTGTCGGCCAGGCGCGCCGGATCGTCGATGGTCTGCACCGAGATCAGCATCTCGGGCGGGATGCGCTTGTTGAGCTTGACGTAGTTCTCGAAGGTCTGGTGCACCGAGCGCATGAGCGCTTCGATCTCGACCGACTTCTCGTTCGGCTCGGCCAGCTCCTCGACCTCGACGACGAAGAACTCTTCGTTGGCGACGAACTTGCGGATGCGCGCGCGCCGCTTGCCCTCGACCAGCACCTTGACGGTGCCGTCGGGCAGCCGCAGAAGCTGGATGATCTGGCCGATCGTTCCCACGGCGAAGATGTCGTCGGGCGTCGGGTCGTTGGTCTTGGCCTTCTTCTGCGCCGACAGGACGATCTCCTTGTCGGTGTTCATCGCCTGCTCGAGGGCGTTGATCGACTTCTCGCGCCCGACGAACAGCGGCACCACCATGTGCGGGAAGACGATGATGTCCCGCAGGGGCAGAAGTGGAATGGTGCGAGGAGTCTTCTTCTTGTCGTCGCTCTTGAAGAACATTGGCTCTAATTGTAGATCCTCGCCGGCGCAAAATCGAGCCCGGTAGCATCCAAATAGCGACGGGAGATAAGCACCGTGACAGCCGCCGCAATGCCCAGGGACTCGCTCGTCGCCAAGGCGCTCGATCGCGTCGACTACTCCGATGCCTTCGTGGGGGCGCTACCGACGGGAATCACGACGGCAGAACAGCTCGCGCGCGCCATCTTCGACCGTCCGGTGCCAATGTGGGTGCGAGCGCTCTTCGCCATCCGCACCGCCGCCGCCCGCCTCGTCGGGCTCGAGACCGGCCCCGCGCGCCACCGCGCGACACGCTCGGAAGCCTATATTCCCATCGGCCGCATCTACGCCACGCGTGACGACGAGGTGCTCTTCGGCCTCGACGACAAGCACCTCGACTTCCGCGCCGCGGTCCTCATTCGCGACGGCCGCGCGATGCTGGCGACCACGGTCAAGATCCACGGCGCGCTCGGCCGCTTCTACTTCGCGCTGGTCAAGCCGTTCCACGGCGCAATCGTGCGCCGCATGCTCGCGCGCGCCCGACCCGCTTCGAATTAGGAATTGAGGGAGTTGCTGCGAGAGGGAGCTACTTGCGACCGCCTTCGGCGGCTTCCTTCTGATACATCAAGAGTGGCTGGTGCTGCGAGTCGATCACTTCCTCGTTGATCAGCACTTCCTTCACGCTCGGCGTCGACGGCAGCTCGTACATGATATCGAGCATCGCGTTCTCGAGGATGGCCCTGAGCCCGCGCGCGCCCGACTTGTGCTTGAGCGCCGCCTTCGCCACCGAGTGCAGCGCACCCTTGGTGAACTTGAGCTTCACGCCGTCCATGTCGAACAGCTTCTGGTACTGCTTCACCAGCGCGTTCTTCGGCTTGATCAAAATGTCGACCAGCGCCTCTTCCGACAGCTCGTGCAGCGGCGCGATGACCGGCAAACGCCCGACGAACTCGGGAATCATGCCGTACTTGAGCAAGTCCTCCGGCTGCACCTCTTTGAGGTACTCCCAGATCTTCTTCTCGGTCTTGGACGCGATCTTGGCGCCGAAGCCCATCGACTTCTGCCCGACGCGCGACTCGATGATGTCCTCGAGCCCCGTGAACGCGCCGCCGCAGATGAACAGGATGTTGGTCGTGTCGACCTGCAGGAACTCCTGCTGCGGATGCTTGCGACCGCCTTTGGGCGGCACGCTGGCGACGGTACCTTCGATGATCTTGAGGAGCGCCTGCTGCACGCCCTCGCCGGAGACGTCGCGCGTGATCGACGGGTTGTCGCTCTTGCGGGCGATCTTGTCGATCTCGTCGATGTAGACGATCCCGCGCTGCGCCTTTTCGATGTCGTGATCGGCGTTCTGCAGGAGGTTGACGATGATGTTCTCGACATCCTCGCCGACGTAGCCGGCCTCGGTCAGATTGGTCGCGTCCGCAATCGCGAACGGCACGTTGAGGATGCGCGCCAGGGTCTGCGCCAGCAGCGTCTTGCCGCAGCCGGTGGGCCCGAGCAGGAGGATGTTCGACTTCTGCAGCTCGACGTCATCGATGCCGACCTTGGCGTCGATGCGCTTGTAGTGGTTGTGAACCGCGACCGCGAGGATCTTCTTCGCCTTGTCCTGGCCGATGACGTACTCGTCCAGGACCGCCTTGATCTCGGCAGGCTTCGGAACGGAGGTCAGCCCGTACGACTGCTCCTCCTTCTCGATCTCCTCGGCAATGATGTCGTTGCACAGCCCGATGCACTCGTCACAAATGTAGACGGTGGGGCCGGCAATCAGCTTCTTTACTTCCTTCTGGTTCTTGCCACAGAAGGAGCACGACAAGTTGCCGTGGTTATCGTCCCGACGTTTATCCATTCGTCCTCAGTTATAGCGCCCTACTTCTTCTCTTCCTTCTTCTTCATCAGGATTTCGTCGATCACGCCGTACTCTTTGGCTTCGGCGGCCGACATGAAGAAGTCGCGCTCGGTATCATGCTTGATTTTGTTGATGTCGTGTCCGGTGTGCTTCGCGAGCAGCTCGTTCATCCGATCGCGGGTCTTCAGGATCTCCTTGGCGTGAATATCGATGTCCGTCGCCTGACCCTGGAACCCACCGAGCGGCTGGTGCAGCATGATGCGCGCGTTGGGTAGACTATAACGCTTGCCCTTGGTCCCCGCCGCCATGAGCCACGCCGCCATCGAGGCCGCCTGGCCCATGCAGATGGTCGCCACGTCGCAGCGCACGTATTGCATGGTGTCGTAGATCATCATTCCAGCGGTCACGAGACCGCCAGGGCTGTTGATGTAGAGCATGATGTCCTTGTCCGGGTCTTCCGACTCAAGGAACAACATCTGTGCCACCACGATATTGGCGATCTGATCGTCCACCGGAGTTCCCAGAAAGACGATGCGATCTTTCAACAGTCGCGAGAAGATGTCCCATCCGCGCTCACCGCGATGGGTCTGCTCGATGACCGTTGGAATAATGAAGTCCGTCATGCCGAGTGCGCCGTTGCGATTGCCGCTGTTGCCGTTTCCCATGATCACTTCTCCGACGATGAGGAGACTTCCCGAGCCTTCTCACTGATCTTTGCCCGGCTCAAGAGCAAGTCAAGGGTTTTCTCCTCGCGAAGTTGGTGCTTCAACGAGTCGAGCCTTCCCTCTTTTTGCAGCTCGGCTTTCAGACGAGGCACCGATTTGTCACGGCTCTGAGCCAGCTCGGCAAGCTTCTTCTCGACATCCGCTTCCGAGACCTCGACCTTTTCCTTCTCCGCGATCGCGTCGATGAGGAAGGCCGCGCGCACTTCGTCGTTCGCGCTCTCGCGCAATTCGTCGCGCATGCGCTGCTCGTCCAGACCGGCCGAGCGGTAGTCGATCCCGCGCATCGCCAGCTGCAGGCGCGAGCGCTGAATCATGTTGTCGAGCTGTCGCTCGACGAGCGCCGGAGCCACCACGAACGCGTTGCGCTTGAGCAGCTCCTTGATGAGGTCGCCCTTGACCTCTTCGCGCGCCTGCTTCTCGTCGCCTTCGAGGAGCTTGCCGCGGAGCTTCTCGCGGAGCTCGGCCAGTGTGTCGGCCTCGCCGGTGTCCTTGGCGAACTCGTCGTCGAGCGCGGGCATCTGCTTCTCGCGAGACTCCTTGACCGAGATCTTAAGCACCGCCCGAGCGCCCGACAGCTCGGCGGCCACGTCCTTGTTCTCCTCCTTGGTCGGTAGGACGAACGTCACCTCGTGCTGCTGCGCGGCGATGGGCAGCCCGACGAGCGCCTTGGAGATGCCGGGCAGCGGCTCGCGCGCCGGCTCGGTGAGGTCGATCATCATCGCCTCTTTGTCGAACTTGCGATCGCCGATGTTGCCGGTCACGTCGACCACGACGACGTCGTTGGGTCCGAGCTCCGCGCGCCCTTCGATCGGCTTGAACTCGGTCAGCTCCTGCCGCTTGCGCTCGAGCGCCGAGTCGAGATCTTCATCGCTGACGTTGGCGGCGCGCTGACCCAGCTCGATGCCGTCATACTCCTTCGGCTCCACCACCGAGCGCACTTCGACGCGCGCCGAATAGTGGAAGGGCTGCCCCTTGTGCAGGTGCGCGTCGTCGACGATCGGCTCGGCGACGGGCTGGATGTCATGCTGGTTGGCGGCGGTGATGAAGCTCTCCTGGACGAGCTGCTTCACGACCTCCTGCTCGACCTGCCGGCTGAACATCTTCTCCAGCATCGGACGGGGCACCTTGCCCTTGCGGAATCCTTTGAGCGCGACGCCGCGGCTGAGGTCCTTGTAGGCCTCGTCGAGCTTTTGCGACACGTAGAGCCAGGGAATCTCGACGGCAACCTTCTTCTCGACGGGAGAGATCTCGGAGACAGTGACTTGCATGGCAACCTCTTGGTGGAGGGAGGTTTTCTTGCACGCGCCCTCCGGGTAGTCAAGGATCGGGACGTGGCGCCCCGCTCGCACGGTACCGGTCAGGTCGAGCGCGCGCAGCTCAAACGCTGCGCCGACTCGGTCATTCTCGAGCCGGGCGTGCTCGTTTTTCATCCCGAGAACGTCTCGCTCGACGAGGACGTCTACGTCGGCCACTACGCGATCTTGAAGGGCTACTACAAGAACGAGCTCATCGTCGGACGCGGCTCGTGGATCGGACAGGCCGCGTTCCTTCACGCCGCCGGCGGCATCACCATCGGCGCCGACGTCGGCATCGGTCCGCACGCCTGCATCCTGACGTCGACGCACGCGGAGCCGGGGCGCGGGCGGCCGATCATGGCCGGCGCGCTCGAGCTTCTGCCCGTGCGGCTCGAGGACGGCTGCGACATCGGCATCGGCGCCGTCATCTTGCCTGGGGTCACCGTCGGACGCGGCGCCCAGGTCGGCGCCGGCGCGGTGGTCACGCACGATGTCCCGGCGGGCGCTATTTTCGCCGGCAATCCCGCGCGCGTGTTGCGCACCCGCCAGCCCTAGCGCCCGCCCGCAGCCGGGGCTGCTGGACCAGCGCCTAGTCGGTGGTGCCCATGTCCTTGAAGAGCGTGCACGCGCTGCCGCTCACCGTGGCCGGCTCGTTGAGGAGCGCGCCGCGGTTGATCCAATCGTCGATCGCCTTGATCTGCTCGGACGGCAGGTGCGGATTGGTGTCGGGCATGTAGTCGCCGTAATCGGTCTTGGGATCGGTGTTGGCCGGCAGCACCAGCTTCACGTGCAAGAAGCTCTTGGCGGCATCGCACGGCTTGACGCGCAGGAGGCCCTCGCCCATCGCCTTCGCATTGTCGGAGAGCTTGCCGACGAGCGCGGTGTAGGGATCGACCTCGAGGTTCAGCTTGCCGGCGTCCTTCTGACCCGCGGTCGAGTGGCAGACGCTGAAGGCCGCGCAGCTCGGTCCGAGGATCTCTTTGTTGATCTGATCGAAGTTGTGCGGAATGACGATCTGCATCGCCATGTCCTCTCCGCCGTTGTTGGTGGTGTTACCGCAGCCGACTACGACGAGCGCGAGGCCGATGAGAGAGCGTTTCAACATCCGTAGGCGATAGCGAATTTGGCGCCGCGACGCAAGTCGCTGGCGGCCTTTTGGGCCTTTCCGGCTTGGAAAGAAGCCGGAGCTTCTGGGCGCGCGGAAGCCGCTTGAGCGCCGCTTCCCGCCTGAGCGCCTGGCCGCGATCGTCGGCCGGCTCGAGGTGCGCGAGCTTCACCGGCAGGCGGCCGCGGGTGTACTTCACGCCGCCCTTGGCGTGCGCACCGAGGCGGCGCGTGATGTCGTTGGTGATGCCGCAGTAGAGCGTGCCGTCGGCGCAGCGGAGGAGATAGACGCTCCACGAACTTTGACCCGACGGCTCGCGCATTGACCTTTTCTTCGGGAATGATAGCGTAGCGCCCGCTCAACATGCGAATTGATAACGAACGAAAGCTGTTCGTCTGCCTCCGTGTCGACAACAAGATGCGCGACCAACTCGCGCAGGCACCGGCGCGCGACAAGGTCTACTTCGACGGCACCGACCCGCGGTACCTGACGACCATTCGTACGTCGGAGGACAACTACATCGGCAAGATCATCGATGGCGGCACGTCGGCCGCGTCGATGGACGACCTCAAGCGCAACCTGCTCAGCATTTTGACGCGGGTCGCGCCGGGGCGACATCGCGATGACGCGGTGAAGGTTTTCGCGCTCGATGAAGGCGAGCCACCGCCGGTGCCGGGCAAGGAAGAGCCGGAAGAGCCGGAAGCCCCGATCCGCGGCAGCTACTACTGATCGCATTTAGTTCTTGCGTTCCCGCTCTCAATTCATTATTGAAATCGGCGTTCGAGCGCCCGTAGCTCAATTGGATAGAGCATCGGACTTCGAATCCGCAGGTCGGGCGTTCGAGTCGCCCCGGGCGCACCGACAGCGTTTTGAAAATCAGGGCCCATAGCTCAACTGGTAGAGCAGCGGACTCTTAATCCGTTTGTTGAAGGTTCGACTCCTTCTGGGCTCACGACAAAACGAAGCCCCCGTGAAAACGGGGGCTTTCGTGTTTCCGGAGGGCGCGCCAGCGCAGCATCAGCACTAGCGTGATCGCGGCGTTGACGAGCATGCCGAGCAGCCCCTCGCCGTTGATCAGCCAGAGCTGACCGCCGAAGAGCGACAAAGCGGAGCCGTAGGGATCGCCGAGGAAGAACGGGTTCCACCAGTTCCACGAGAAGTGCGCGATGACCGGCGGCCAGATGGAGCCGCTCCACAGATAGAGCGCCTGAAACGCGGCTGCGCCGGCCGCGACCGAGAGCAGGAACGAGAGCGCCGGGAGGAAGCCGTGCAGCGGCTCCTGCAGGACGACGATCGGCACATGAAAGGCGGCCCAGGCGGCGGCACCGAGCGCCAACGCAGTGAGCGGGCGGTCGCGCCAGGTGCGGACGAGCCAACCGCGCCAGCCGAGTTCCTCGCCAATCGAGCCTGGCGGCAGCCACCACGGCCCGGGGTTGAACCAGAAGACGCCGCCCCCCACAGCACGGCGCGCGCGACGTGGCGGCCACCGCCAAGCCTCTCCGGGACCTGGTAGCGGTACGCGAGCGCCAGGACCAGCCAGGGCCCCATGAGGAGCAGCTGACGCGCCAGGCGCAGCGGGGCGAGCGCCAGGCCGGACGCGGCGATGCCGAAGACCTTGAAGTGCACGGCCTCGGGTTGGTAGTGGATGAGATGAGGTATTGCGACAGCCAGCCCCACTGCGGATGTGTGACCCAGACAGCGCCGATGGCGTACGAGCCACTGATGGCGATGGCGAGAAAGATCGCGGTTTGTTTCAGTCTCGAGAGGGTGGTCGCGGGCGTCGCAGGCGTCGCATCGGGAATGCGACGTAGTGGCGCCGGGCGGCCGCTGGTTTCAAGCCGGCGCGAAGCGGTGGCTACTCGTAGCGCAGACCTTCGACGGGCTCCAGGCGGGCCGCCTTGAGCGCCGGGTAGAGCGTGGCCAGAAAGCAGATCGACAGGGTGATGCAGGCGGTGAGCAGCACCTCGTCGAGGTTCACCTTCACGGGGAGCTGATCGATCAGATAGACGTGCGGGTCGAGCTGATAGTTGTAGCGGCGCAAGATGACGATCGTGACCATGCCGACGCCGATGCCGAGCAGGATGCCGAGGGCGCCGATGGTCAGACCGGCGGTCTGAAAGACACGCGCCACGCCGGTCGAGCGCATCCCCATCGACTTGAGGATCGCGATCTCCTTGGTCTTGCCGATGACGAGCATCGTCATGGCGGCGATGATGTTGAACGCGGCCACGATGATGATGACGGTCAGGAGGATCGTGATCGCAGCCTTCTGCGTCCGCAGCGCGGTGAACAGGTTGTGGTTCAGCTCTTCCCAGTCGATGACGCGGTACGGCGGCCCGCCGAGGTCCTTGTAGAGCTCGTCCTTCACGTCGACGGCGAGGTCGATGTCGTCGAGCCGCAGCTCCACGCCGGTCACCACGTCACCCTGCTCGTAGAAGGTCTGCGCGTCCTTGACGTTCACGTACGCCAGCCGCGCGTCGTACTCCTCGAACCCGGTGTAGAAGACGCCGGCGAGGCGGAACTCGCGCGTCGACGGGCCGGCGCCGGGCTTGTTCCACGCCGAGGGATCGAGGTCGGTCTTGGGCGAGACCACGCGCACGCGGTCGCCGAGCTTGATCTTGAGCTTCTTCGCCATCTCCTGGCCGACGAAGATGCCGCCCACCGGCGGTCCGCCGTCGTTGGCCGGCCCGCGCGTGGCGAGATCTTCCACCTTGCCGAGGCGCATCGACGGGCGCACCTCGAGCACCTGCGGCGACAGCACCGGATCGATTCCCTTGATGATCGAGCCCGACATCGTGTTGCCCGCCGCCAGCATGCCCTCGTAGAAGACGAAGGGCGCGGCGCCGGCCACGTGCTTGTGCGCGCGCGCCTTGGCCATGACGTCGCGGTACTCGGAAAAATCCTGGCCGTACTTCATCACGATCACGTGCGCATTGACGCCGAGCACCTTCTGCTTGAACGACTGCTGAAAGCCCGACGTCACCGAGAGGACCACCACCAGCGCCAGCACGCCAATGGTCACACCAATGATCGAGACGGCCGTGAATCCGGAGAAGACGTTGAGCAGGCCGAAGAACAAAAAGAGCAGCATGGCCGGCAGCGCCACGCTCGTCCCCACCACCTGCGCCTCGCCCTTCGAGGCGAAGACGGCGCCGAGCGCCACCAGCGACAGCGCGCCGAAGACGATGGTCAGCGTCATCATCGCCGGACCCCGCCTGCGGCGATAGAGATAGCGCCAGGCGATGAATGGCTCGTAGCGATCGAGGAGGGAGCGCACGAACGATCCCTAGCACAATCGTCTTCCGTTATCCTGAGGCGTGCTGCGAATTGCCCCCGCGCTGATGATCCTGTCGATTGGTTTAACCAATTTCGGATGCGGCACGAACGGCGCGGGCAGCGACGGTGGCGGTGGCGGCGCTGGCGGCGCTGGCGGTGGCGGCGCTGGCGAAGCAGCCGACCTGGCGGTGCCGGACGATCTGGGCGGCCCCTGCCCGCCTCAGATGGCGCTCGTCCGCTTCGGCGACCTGGGCGCGTCGGTCTGCGTCGACCGCTACGAAGCGGCCACCGTCGAGATCGCGCCCGACGGCGGTAGCGCGCCGCATGCCTACGACCGCCCGGTCGACAGCGTCGCCAATGGTTCAACCATTGCCGCGGTCGTCGCCGAGGGCATCAAGCCGCAGGCCTACATCAGCGAAGCGCAGGCGCTCGCCGCCTGCACCGTCGCCGGCAAGCGTCTCTGCAAGCTCGCCGAGTGGCTCGCGGCGTGCCAGGGCCCGAGCGGCCTCACCTACCCTTACGGCAACACGTACGTTGCGGGCGCCTGCAACGAAGGGCGCGCGACCAATCCGGTCAACGACTGCTTCGGCCCCGGCAACGTCTTCACCTCGGCCAACATGAACTCGCCCTGCTGCGACGATCAGCCAAACACCGTCGCGCCCGGCGGCATGTTCGACAAGTGCGTCTCGTCGTGGGGCATCTACGATCTGCACGGCAACCTGCACGAGTGGATCGACGCCACTACGTCTGCCGGCAACGGCATCTTCAAGGGCGGCTTCTTCGTCGACGCCAAGATCAACGGCGCCGGCTGCAACTACGCCACCACGGCGCACGCCAAGAGTTATCACGACTACTCGACCGGGTTTCGCTGCTGCGCCGATCCGCGCTGAGCGTCGAATTGGTTAAACCAATCGAGCGGCGCTATCTACCCTTCCACTGCGGCGCGCGCTTCTCCATGAACGCCATCAAGCCTTCGCGCGCATCCTCGGTGCCGAGCACCGCCATGAGCTGTCCCTGCAGGTGCTGCAGCGCCGGCTCGAGCTCCATGTCCTGCACGCGATAGAACGCCTCGAGCCCCAGCTGCATCACCACCGGCGACTTCGACGCCAGCTTGGCCGCCAGCGCGTCGACCTCCTCGGCCAGCTTCTCCCTCGGCACGGCGCGGGTGATGAGTCCCATCTCCGCCGCCTGCGCCGCCGAGATCTTGTCGCCCGTCATGATGAGCTCGAGCCCGCGCTTGCGCGGCACGTTGCGGAAGATGGTCGCCATGATCATCATCGGCCACAGGCCGACGTTGATCTCGGGCGTCCCCAGCTGCGCGTCGTCGGCCGCGATGGCGACGTCACAGGCGACAACCAGACCGAGCCCGCCGGCGAGCGCGTGGCCATTGACCATCGCGATGGTCGGCTTTCCCACCCGCGTCAGCGCCAGGTTCAGGTCGACGAAGGTGCCCGGCTTGGTCGCCGCGCCTGCCGTCGCCTGCAGCGGCGTCCCGCCCGAGCCCATCGACGACAGGTCGCCGCCCGCCGAGAACACCTTGCCGGCGCCCGTGAGGACGATGACGCGCACAGCGGCGTCGTCCCGAGCGCGATCGAGCGCGTGCAAAAGCTCGCCGATGGTGGTCGGTCCGAGCGGATTGCGTTTCTCCGGGCGGTTGAGCGTGAGGCGCGCCACCGGGCCGGTCACCTCGTACAGGATCTCGGTATAGGACATGCCCGCGACGCTACTCGAAGCTTTCTTGACACTCAAGAGAGCGGGCGGTTAGCCTCGTCGACGGGAACATGCGCGCGCTCACCGTCGGATTGTGCGCAGTCTGCATCACGTCGAGCGTGATGCTGGGCGCAACGACGGCCCACGCCGACCGCAACGACCTCACGCTCGAGCGCATCGTCGGCATGCCCACCGTCCCGGGCACGTTCAACGACCCCACCGATCCGGTGCGGCAGACGATGTACAAGAGCCTGATGAGCGAGCTGTCGGTGGTAATGGCGCCGCGCCCGCTCTCGCCCGCCGACACGCTCGGCTATTCCGGTTTTCAGGTCGCCTTCGAGACTTCGTTCACGCAGATCTCGAACAATGCCGACTACTGGCAGCGCGGCGTCGAGAACGTGTCGTCGAGCTTCTTGCCGACGGTGAGCGTGATGGCGCGCAAGGGCATCTGGCTGCCGCTGCCCGGGTTCGAGATCGGCGCCGGCGCCACCAAGCTCATCGACAGCAACATGTACGCGGTCAACGGCTACGCCAAGCTCGCCCTCCACGAAGGCTTCCACAACTGGGCGCTGCCGTCGTTCGCCGTGCGCGGCGCCGTCTCGCATCTGCTCGGCGCCTCCCAGGTCGATCTCACGACGCTGAGCATCGACGCGGCGCTGTCGAAGTCGTTCGGCCTCGGCGGCACCGTCACGCTCGATCCCTACGTCGGCGCCGCCGTCCTGCTCAGCTTCGTGCGCGCGCAGGTCATCGACACCACGCCCAACACCGACGCCTTCACCGACGGGCCGGCGTCCAACGACGTCAACGCCAACACCACGTTCCCCGATCCCGACACCATCGTGCGCTGGCGCGTCTTCGCCGGCTTTCGCCTGCTCTACGCGTTCTTCGCCTTGACCGGCGAGTTCGTCTACACGTTCTGCAACGACACCGCGTCGAGCTGCGGCAAGACCAGTCCCATGAGCATCACCGACCGATCCGCCGGCCAGGCGCAGATCAACTTCAGCGGCTCGTTCGTCTTCTAGTCGCGCTCCTCGAGTCGCTTCTCGAGATCGGCCAGACGCTGCGTCAGCGCGCGCATCTCCTTCTCGATCGACGACAGCGGCGACAGCGACTCGAACGTCGAGCGGATGCGCTCGTCGACCTTCTTCTGCCACTCGTCGAACGTCTGCTGCGAGCGCTCGAAGAACTCGCGCACCGGGTGCGTCCCGCCCCCGTCCTCGCCCTCGCCGCCTTCGACGCCGTCCTCGCCCTCGCCGCGCTTGAAGATGCCGCGCATGCGCTCGCCCGCCTGGCTGGCGAACTGGGTCATGTTGTTGGCGCCGGACTGGATGATGTTCCTCAGCGCCGACAACGGCAGGAAGCTCTGCTTCTTCTCTTCCTCGAAGATGATCTGCGTCAGCGTGATCGCCGTCAGATCTTCCTTCGAGTTGTTGTCGACGATTTTGACGTCCTCGCCAGCGCGGATCATCTCCGCGATCTGCTCGAGCGTGACGTATCGGCTGCGCTGCGTGTCGTACAACTTGCGGTTCGCGTAACGCTTGACGACGCGGGTCTCCCCCATCGGGTCCCTCTTCTGTGGCTCGGTAGCCGCTCATTCCAACTTAACACGCTGCCGCGAGGCTCGCCAGCGCGGCGCGTCAACGAAATCGCGCCCGCGCGCGTGCTAAGATCGTCGCGTGGCCGCACCGACGCTGCGCACCGACGCCATGACGCTCGCGCGCCGTTTGGCCGCGCTGCCCGCCGCCGCCATGCGGCAGGCGACGCTGCGCGCCATCCTCGACCAACTCGACGCCGACGCCGCCGCGCGCCTGTGCGCCGATCTGGTGCGCCGCGGACCCGACGGCGCGCCGTTCGACGTCGCGCTGCTGGCGCTCTGCGCCATCCTCGACGCCCGCGACCTCGGCTACGAGCGTCACGCCGCGCTCTACGCCGCCGCCCGCACGCTGGCGAACCAGCAGCTCGCGCGGCTGCTCCTGACCGCGCAGCCGCCGCCTCCAGGCACGCCGCAAGCGGCCGAGCTGCCCGGCGGCCGCGAGATCACGCTCGGCGAGCGCAAATCATTGGCGCGCGGCCGGCGGCGCGAAGTGCTCGACCGCCTGCTGCGCGATCCCGACGAGACGGTGCTGACGATTCTGCTCGCCAATCCGCGCATCACGGAGGCCGACGTGGTGCGCCTGGCCGCGCGACGCCCCACGACCGCGGGCGCCCAGCGCACCATCCTCCGCTGCGAACGCTTCATCGCGCGCTACGCCGTCAAGCGCGCGCTCGTGTTCAATCCGTACACGCCGACCGATCTGGCGGCACGTCTCATCGTGCTCTTGACGCGACCCGACCAGCAGGCCGTCGCCCACGATGCATCACTCAACGAAGCAGTTCGAGAAGCTGCGCAGGATGCGCTGGCGCGCGGCGTCTGACGCCGGCGGAGGAGGCGACTACGCCTTCTTGTCGGCGGTCACGTCGGCGGGAGCCTTGACGTTGTCGGTCAGCTCCTGCTTCTTCGGCGAGACGTCAATCTCGTCGTGCGCCGTCGATGCGCGCTTGAAATTCTTGATGCTCTTGCCGAGCGCATCGCCAATCTGCGGCAGCTTCCCCGCGCCGAAGACGAGCAGCACGATGATGAGCAAGATGATCAGTTCGCCGAAACCCAGGCCCATGCCTACGTTGTAGCACGATTTCGGATAGGATGCCCGCTATGGCGACCCCGCTCGTCGCCGGCGGAGCGCTCGCCGGCGCCCTGGCGATCCACTCCGAGCTGCTCGCGCGACTGCGGCCCGTCGACGGACCGACGCCGCCGTGGTGGTTCGGCTATGCGCGCGACGCGACCAACCTCTCGGCCTGCCTCATGTGTTGGGGAGCCTATTTGGGACTGGGCCTCGCGCCCGCCGTGGCCTTCCTGGCGGCAGCGCTGACCACGCTCGGCACCTATCTGCTCGACTGGGTGCTCGCGCGCGGCCTCCGCCTGCGCTACGCCCGCCTGGCGCTCGCCATCCCGCTCGCCTGCTGGGTCGTGTTCGCTGCCGCGCGCCCGCAGACCGTCGATCGCGGCTTCGAATGGCTCATCGCCGCCGCCCAACCGCGCCACTGACGGCCGTCACTCGCCGTCGTTGCCGACGAACCGCGAGACCTGCTTCTCGTCGAGCGGCAGGAACTTGCCGCGCGCGGTCGCCAGCACCGTCCCGGCCGCGTCGATGACCCGCCCGGCGCCGAGCACCAGCTTGCCCTGACGCCGCACGTACCAGCCCTCGGCCCGCACCTCGACACCGACGATGAGCGGCCGCTTGTACGCCACCAGCAGCTCGACGGTGGCGCACTTTCCGTCGGTGCGCTGCCCGGCCGCGACGCCGACCACTTCGTCGAGCAGGCTGGCCGTGATCCCGCCGTGCACCGCCTTGGAGAACCCGCGATGAGTCTCGCCCGGCGTGAAGCGCACGAAGACCTTCTTGCCCTCGCGCTCGGGCCCCACGTTGAGGCCGCCCGGATTCTCGGTTCCACACACGAAGCAGCCGCGCGCGCGAAAGAGCGGTTCGCCCATTGGTTTGACCTATCACAGGCGGCCGAAAAGTTGTGGCTCCCGTCGACGGACGCTACCCTGGACGTCCATGCCGCGCTGGGCCCTCGCGTTCCTCCTCTTGTCATCGTGCGCCTGGGCCGCGCCGCTGCCGGAGAACCCGGCCGGACGGCGGGCCGTGCGCGGCTCCCCCGTCGAGACGGTCCACGAGTCGGACGAGCTGCGCGCGCTGCGCCAGTTCGATGAGGAGTCGTTCGCGCCCGGCGCACCGGCTCCACCGCTGCCCAACGAGCCGGCCGCGTCGAGCGTTCGCCAGCTCTCGTCGATGAGCGTCGGCCCCGACGCCATTCCGGCGCCGCTGCGCTCTCCCGGTCACGAATTGGTTAAACCAATCGAGACTGCATCGGCGATCCCATGGCTCGACCAGCTGAAGAGCCCCGACCTGCCGGTGCGCTTCGATCCGCGCGTCGTCCGCTATCTCGAGTTCTACAAATCGGATCGGCGCGGCCGCGCCATCATGACCTCCTGGCTCAAGAAGGAGGGGCGCTGGAAGGCGATGTTCGAGGAGGCGCTGCGGCGGGCCAAGCTCCCGCTCAGCCTCACCTACGTGTCGATGATCGAGAGCGGCTTCGATCCCAACGACCGATCGCATGCCGGCGCCGTCGGTCTGTGGCAGTTCATGCCCGAGGGCGGCCGCATCTACGGCCTGCGCATCGACTACTGGATCGACGAGCGCAAGAGCCCGGAAAAGGCGACGCAAGCGTTCGTGCAGTACATCGGCGATCTCAAGGAGCGCTTCGGCGCCTGGCCGCTGGCGCTCGCGGCGTTCAACGCGGGGTACGGCGCCGTCTTGCGCTCGATGCAGAAGTACAACAGCAACGACTACTGGGAGCTGTGCCGCCACGAAGACGGCCTGCCCTGGGACACCGTCCTCTACGTGCCCAAGGCGATGGCGGTCGCGCTCGTCGGCGAGAACAAGAAGCTGTTCGGCTACGACGAGGTCAAGGTCGACCCGCCGTTCGCGTTCGACCACGTGTCGGTGCCGTCCTCGATGAGCGTCACGGCCATCGCCAAGGCGGCCGGCAGCACGCCCGCCGAGATCGCCGCGCTCAATCCCGAGCTGCGCCGCAATCGCACGCCGCCCGAGGCGTGGCAGGCGCGCGTGCCGCGTGGCAGCGCAGCGCGCTTCGCCGCCAGCTGGGAGCAGCACCGCGAAATGGTCAAACCATTCGTCGTGCGCTTCGGCGAGCGGCTGGAGGACATCGCGGCGGCGCACGGCGCGTCGCCGCGCGAGCTGCGCGCGCTCAACGGCATCGACGACAGCGGCGACGTCCGCCCCGGCCTCACGCTGCTCGTCCCCGACGGCAAGAAGCCGACGGCGCCGCCGCCGTGCGACACCCAGATCGTCGCCGTTCCCGACAAGGACGCGGTCGTCGCCGGCAGAAAGCGGGTCTTCTACCGCACGCTGCCGCAAGATTCGCCGTCCGAGATCGCCGCCTTCTTCAAGGTCAAGCCCACCGACCTCGCCCGCTGGAACAACGTCGACCTCGACGCCAAGCTCGCCAACAACATGGTGCTGCAGCTCTGGGTGGCGAACGATTTCGACAGCTCCAAGGCGGCGCTGGTCGATCCCGCCCGCGTCCGCGTCGTCACGGTGGGATCGCCGGAGTTCTTCGATCTCGTCGAGGCGCGTCGCGGCCGCAAGCGGCTCGCCTACGTCATCAAGAAGGGCGACGATCTCAAGAAGGTCGCCAAGAAGTTCAACCTGACCGTCGCCGATCTCGAGCGCATCAACCGCTTCGGCGCCGCGCACACCGAGCTGGTCGTGGGACAGAAGGTCGTCGTCTACATCCCGCTGACCGCCGCCGAAAAGGCCAAGGCTGCCTGCGCGCTCACGCCTGGCGGCCTCGAGCCCGACGCGCGCGAGGCGGCGAAAGAGCCGGCCGACAGCACCAAGGAATCGCTCGACGCGCCCAAGGAGCCGGCGCCGCCGCGCGACCCCATCGTCGACGAGCAGGAGCGAGCCGAAGAGGGCGTCGTCGTCTCGCCCGGCGACAAGCGCTCGCTGCCGCGTCCGCCTCCCTCGGACGGCCGTCCGTAATTGGTTTAACCAATTTCGTAGTAGACTGCCGCCATGCGGAAAACGCCTTTGACCCTTGGGGTGCTTTGCATCGTCTTTGGCGGCGTCACCGCCCTGTGGAAGGGCTTCGGCCTCTTCCTCAACGGCATGTCGGGCTCGACGATGAAGGGCCTGACCGCGCTCATGGGGGCGGCGCCGCGCCGACCGGGTCAGCCCGATCCGTCGGTGATGATGGCCAAGACCGAGCAGATGGTCAAAGCGCTGGCGCCGTACACCAGCGCGCTCCTGGCCGCGATGGTGCTGTTCTCGGCGGCCCTCATCGTCATCGGCGTCGGCCTTTACAAGCGCCAGAGCTGGGCGCGCTCGGGCGCGATCGGATGGAGTGTCCTGGCGCTGTTCTACGTGGTGGCCGAGATCGTCGTGCAGCTCACCATCATCCAGCCGCGCACGCGCGCGATGATGCAGGAGATGTTCTCCACGATACCCAACGGCGGCGGCGCGATGATGCAGGCGGTCGGCAGCGCGCAGGGCGCCATCGTCGTCGTCACGGCACTGCTCTTCTGGGCGCCGTTTCCCATCGTGCTCTTGATCCTGTGCGGCCGGCGCTCCGCCGCCGCCGATTTCGTCGACTGAGCCCGCTCGTCTTCACTGTCGCGCCCGAAGACGACGGCGCCCGTCTCGATCAGTGGCTCGCCGGCGCGCTCGACTGCTCGCGCCGCGAGGCGCAGCGGCTGTGCGATGACCACGAGGTCCGTGTCGACGGCGCGCGCGGCGCCAAGGGCATGCGCGTCAAAGCGGGCGCCGAGGTGCGCGTAGCGCACGCGCCGGCCACGACCGACGAGAAGCGCCCCGTCGCCGAGCCCGACGCGCCGTTCGAGCTCCTGTACAGCGACGACGCGCTCGTCGCCATGGCCAAGCCGGCCGGCGTGCCGACCCACCCGCTGCGCGCCGGCGAACGCGGCACGCTCGCCAACGCGCTGGTGGCCCGCTTCCCCGAGTGCGCCGATGTCGCCGACGACGCGCGCGAAGGGGGCGTCGCCCACCGCCTCGACACCGAGACCAGCGGCCTCGTGTTGGCGGGCCGAACGCGCCCGGCCTGGCAGTCGCTGCGCCGCTCGTTCGGCGACGGTGCCGTCGCCAAGGAGTACCTGGCGCTCGTCAGCGGCGATCCGCCGCCAACCGGCACCGTCGACCTGGCGCTCGTCCACGCCGGCCGCCGCGTCCGCGTCGCCGGCGATCGCGACTTCGACGCGCAGTCCGCCCGCACCGACTACGAGGTGCTCGCCCGCGGCGCCGGCGTGGCGCTGGTGCGCGCGCGCTCGTCGTCCGGCCGCATGCATCAGATCCGCGTCCACTTCATGCACCTCGGCCACCCTCTCGTGGGTGACGAGCTCTACGGCGGCCCGCCTCCGCTCGCCGGCACACGGGGCCACTTCCTGCACGCCTCCGCCGCCGCCTTCCCGCATCCGACCACCGGCGCGCGCACGCGCATCGAAGCGCCGCTGCCCGCCGACCGCGGCGCCGCGCTCGAGGCCGTGGTCGGCTGGCCCCACCCTCGCGTCTGAGGAGACGGGTCTACCGACTCCAGCAGCGCTGCAAATTGGCTCAACCATTGGAGCGCGAGGTGGGCCCGTCGGCTGCAATGTAGGCGCGACGGAGGGTTCGAAATGCTGCGCTACGGCCGTTTCCGGGTGCTGCTCGACACCGTCCCCGAGGGCGTGATGGTCACCGTCCACGACAACGAGGGCTTCGTCTGCGAGGTCATCGACGTCGACGCGATGACGGCGGTGCTCGCGGCGCTCGAGGCGGCCGAGGCGTCCGACGAGGACGGCTTCGACGCCCCCAACTGATCGCACCGGGCGCGCTTCGCTAATCGAGCGCGGCGAGATCGGATTCGATCAGAAGGAAGAGCGTGCGGCACAGCGTCAATAGCTGCTCCGGCTGATCGTAGCGGCGCATCCATTCACCGACGGTGCGCTTGCCGTCGAGCCGCTGCCACAGCTCGCGCGGCCCGGCGCCGACCCGGAAGTGCTCGGGCGAGGGGCGCTGGCGCTCGACGCGGCGCACGCGCTTGGCCGCGTGCTTCTCGAGGCGCAGCCGTACCGGCTCGAGCGGCAATCCGGCCACGCCGGCGCCGAGGATCTCGAACGCGTCGAGACCGAGCGGAAACGCCTCGCGCTTGTTCATGCGCCCGCGATGGTATCTGTAGCGTCCCGTCTGCCAGGCGAACACGTCGATGATCTTGTCGCGCACCTGGCGCGTTAGATGGCGGAAGACCTCGAGCGGACGCAGCAGGCTGAGCCCGACCAACGTGTCGCCGAGCTTGCCCTGAAAGCGCGGCAGGATCGCGAGCGCCATCGACAGCTCGCCGGCGGAGATGACCCCGCGCGCGACCAGATATTCGCCGAAGCGCTCGGCCGGCACGTTCGACGAGACGAACTCGGGCGCGCCGTCGACGAGGAAGATCTCCTTGGTGATCTCGCCGCGCTCGATGATCAGCTGCCCGGTCTCGCGATCGGCCGCCAGCCGCGCCAACAGACGCACCGGCGAGAGGTCGGCCAGCTCGCCGCGCAGATCGGGCGGCTCGACGTCCTCGACGGGGGTGCGGCCCGCGCCGAGATCGCCTTCGATCGTGATCTTGGGCGACGACGCGTCCTCGATGAAGGGACCGGTCTCCTCGATCTGGAGCGCGCGCGCCACCATCGCCGGCTGCTTCGACGCGTCCTTGAGCGCCTGACGATTGCGCTCGGCTTCCTTCTGCTTGGCGCGCGTGTCCTCGCCGATGAGGATGAGCCCCGAGTCCTCGGTGCGTTCACGCTCGCGCTGCGCCTCCGGCGTCGACGGGGTCTGGCGATCGCGCAGCCCGTCGAGGAAGAGGCCGAGGTCGCCGGCGGTCACGCGCTGGCGCGACTCGAACAGGAACTCGTGCAGGACGTCGCGCAGCGCGCCCGCGGTGGTGTAGCGGCTGTCGGGATCGCGCGAGAGGATGCGATCGAGGATCTTGCGCAAGGGCGGCGGAATGTCGCCGCCATACCGATTGAGGCGATCGAGCCGCGCGTCGCGCACCATGAGGAGCACGTCGAGATCGTTGGGCGCCGTGAAGAGGCGTCGCCCCATCAGCATCTCCGACAGGACGATGCCGACCGCGAACAGGTCGGCGCGCCCGTCGATGTCGCCGCCGATGACCTGCTCGGGCGCCATGTAGCCGTACTTGCCTTTGAGGGTCCCGGCCTGGGTCTTCGACTGGCGCTGCTTCTCGGTGGCGCGCGCGATGCCAAAATCGCCCAGCTTGACGTCGCCGCGGCGCGAGATGAAGACGTTCGACGGCGAGACGTCGCGATGCACGATGCCGAGCGGCTGTCCGTCGGCGCCGCGCTGCGAGTGCGAATAATCGAGCGCGTCGAGGACCTCGGACGCGATGTGCACCGCCAGCCGAACCGGCAGCCGCTGCCGTCGGTGTGCGCAGGCGCGTAACAGCCCGAGCGCGTCCATGCCGTCGACATACTCGAGTGCGATGTAGTACTGGCCGTCGACCTCGCCGAATTCGAAGACCTGGACGATCTTCGGGTGCTGCAGCGCGCACTGGAGCTTGGCCTCGTCGATGAACATGGCGAGGAACTCGGGATCGGCGGCCAGGTGCGGCAGGATGCGCTTGATGACGAGGATCTTCTCGAAGCCGTGCGCGCCGGATTGGCGGGCGCGAAAGATCTCGGCCATTCCACCGACGGCCAGCCGATCCAGCAGCTGGTAGCGGCCGAACGCACTGGGGACGAATGCCGGCGGAGACTCGGACGCCATCGCGCGATATCATATCACGCGCGCATCTGAATATTGGTTAAACCACTGGAAAGACGAACGAGCGGAGAAAGCGAGCGGAGAGCTTAAACGTTGCCGCTGGAATCGCCGGGATCGTGCGACGCTGGGCCGCCGTCAGGCGCAGCGGGATTGCCGTTTCCGGCGCTGCCGCTGAATCCGGAGTTGCCGGCGTTCGGATTGCCGTTGCCGGGATTGCCGCCCGGGTTGCCGTTGCCGGGATTGCCGCCCGGGTTGCCGGCGGCGGGATTGCCGCCCGGGTTGCCGTAGCCGCCCGCTTGTTGCGGCCGACCACCGCCGGGACCGCCGGGGCCGCGCTGCGGGCCCTGGTTCGGATTGCCGCCGCGACCGCCGCGGCCGCGTCGACGCGCGTTGTCACCACCGCGACCGCCGGCAGGTGGCCCACCGTGACCACCGCCGCCGTGGCGCTGTCCGCTGCCCTGGTCGAGGCCACGGACGTACTCGATGAAGTTGGCACGATCATCGAGCAGGTGCGCGTTGTTGCCGCGCCCCGCGAAGCCGCGCTGCGGCCGTGCGCCGCCGCCGCCGTCGAAGCGATTGCCGACGTTGTCGTTCGGCTGATGATCCTCGCGCGGCCGGCTGTTGCCACCACGGACGCTGCGATGCTGCTTGCGCGACTCCATGGCCGCCGCGAGGAGCTCGCCCACGAGTTGGTCGATCTCGATGCCTTCCGAACGCGCCTGGTACATCAGATCACGGTGCAGCTGCTTCGAGACCTTGGCCGTGATCTCTCCCGAGAACGTCTCCTCGTCGACCGCACGCGGCGGCGTCGATCCATGCGAGAGCATGTTGGCGAGCTGCGCGTCGATCTCCTCCTCGAGCTTGACGAGCGCCTCGGCGCGCGTGGCGCCTTCGCCGCTGCAATGCTCCAGCTCGGGTGCGCGGGCAATGAAGACTTTTCGGTCGGTATCGAAGCTGAGAGTGGCGCGGTAATTCGGTTTCGACATTCCGGTGGTTCTCCTATGAAGACCGTTATCTCTCGCCGCTGGTGGCGTGTGATGCGTTCGCGATCGAGTTGTCCATCGCAGCCGGCCGTCGGCATGGCGACGTCGACTGGATTTTCGGAGGGGCGTGGCCCGTTTTTTTGGCGTTCAAAAACCCGCGCGCGCGGCCTGCTTTGGGTAATACGGGCGGCGCTCGGAGAGTCTCTTCAACTCTACGGCCGGCGACGATGAAGTCAAGCGAGAAAGGTCAAACCACCGTCAGGCCTTCCTCTGATTCCTTGCTCGCGGCGGGGGTGCGCGATACGATGCCGGAGTTGTCTCCACCCATGCGCCTGCGATCGCACGCCCTGACGGATCGAGGCCGCCGCCGGCCCCTCAATGAAGATGCGTACGCGTGCGATGACGCGCTCGGTCTCTTCGTGGTCGCCGATGGTGTCGGTGGCCACGCCAAGGGCGAGGTGGCGAGCCAGGAGTCGGTCGAGCAGATCACCGGCTTCGTGCGCCAGGGGCGGCCGCTCATCGAAGCGTTCATGAAGGATCCTGGTCGCGACGAGAAGCGCGAGCAGGTGCGGCGCCTCCTCGAGAGCGCGGTGCAAAGCGCCTGCTACATGGTGTTCGGGCTGGCCGAGATGGATCCGTCGCAGAAGGGCATGTCGACGACGATCTCGGCGCTGCTCATCGCCGGCGATTACGGGGTCACCGCGCAGGTCGGTGACTCGCGGATCTATCGTGTGCGCAGCGGCATGGGCCAGCAGCTCACCGAGGACCACACCCTGGTCAACTACAAGCTCAAGCAGGGCCTCATCACCGAGGACGACGCCAAGACGATGAAGGGCAAGAACGTCATCACGCGCGCCGTCGGCCACAAGGACTACGTCGAAGTCGATACGCGCGAGATCGAAGTGCAGGCCGGCGACCGTTTTCTCCTCTGCTCCGACGGGCTGCACGGCTACCTGCAGGCGGGCGAGATCGAGGGGATGCTCCTGCGCGTTTCGCCCGAGGAGGCGCCCGCCGGTTTCGTCGAGATGGCCAACGAGCGTGGCGGTCGCGACAACATCACCGTCGTGATGGTCTTCGCCGACTGATCGCCGATCGCGCCGTGCTCCGCTTCGATCTCATCTGTTTCGACCTCGACGGTACGCTGGTCGACTCCACCGCCGACATTCGGGCGGCGCTGGTACATGCGCTGGCCGAAGTGCCGCCCGCAGATGTGCGGCTGGACGAGCACGCGCTCGGCTGCGCCGGCCTCGGGCTGCCGCTGGAGGAGTTCTTCGCCATCGCGCGTCCGGCGCCGCATCCGCACGCCGGCGACGAGGGCCGCCTCCGCTTCATCTCGACCTATCGCGAGTACTACCATGCGCACCTGCTCGACCGAACGCGCGCCTTCGACGGTGTGGCCGAGACGTTGACAATGGTTGAACCATTGCGGCGGTTGGGACTGCGCACCGCGGTGGCGACGACGAAGCGGACCCTCACGGCCGAACGCGTCCTGGCCGGCCTCCGGCTGGCGCAGCACTTCGATCTCATCCTCGGGACCGAGCCGCCCATGCCGCACAAGCCGGCGCCCGATCTGCTGCTGGCGTGCGCGTCGCGGCTGGGCTGCGATCCGCAACGGAGCGTCATGGTCGGCGATACCGAGCGCGACGTCCTCGCCGGCCGCGCCGCCGGCATGCGCACCATCGGCGTGACCTACGGCGTGCTGGGAGTCGACGGGCTGCAGCCGCACGCGCCCGATCATCTGATCGACCGCTTCGCCGATCTCTGGCCGCTCGTCAGCTGACAGCCGCTCAGCTGATCAGCTGAGCGAGACGCGCTCGGCGACAGTGATGTTGCCCTTGGCGTCGAGCGCGAGATAGCCGGCCTGCAGATCCTTGTCGTGGCCGAAGATGACGAGCCAGCGCTCGTCGATGGCGCGACCGAGGATCCGGCGCTTCGACTCGAGCGTGCCGACGACGTCGAGATCGTAGGCCATGATGAAGGGGAGCTTGACGTGGAGCGAGGTCGGCACGACGTCACCGAGGAAGAGCGCTTTGTGACCGGCGCCGTCGTCGATGAGGACCGACTGATGATGCGCCGTGTGGCCGGGCGTCGGGATGACGCGGACGCCGGGCGCGAACTCGCATTCGCCTTCGACGAGCTTCAGGAGGCCCGCCTGCTCGAGCGGCGCGAAGTTCTCGGCCAGATAGCTGGCGCGATTGCGCTCGTGCGGGTGGGTCGCGTCGTGGAGCTCGCCGCGCTGGATGACATGCTGTGCGCGCTTGAACACCGGCTCGAGGCCGCCGCCCGCGGCGCGACGGGTAGCCCCGCCGGAGTGGTCGAAGTGCAGGTGGGTCATGACCACGTGGTCGATCGAGTCGGGCTCGACGCCGAGCGCGCGTAGGTTCTTCTCCACGCTCTGGTCGTGGTCGATGCCGTAGATGTCGCGCTCGCGCGCCGGGAACTTGTCGCCGTTGCCGGTCTCGATCAGCGTGCGCTTGCCGCGCCCCTCGACGAGGAGGCAATTGGTGGCGTACTCGACGCGGTTGAGCTCGTCGCACGAGACGAGCCGGCTCCAGATCGTCTTGGGAACCACGCCGTGCATGGCACCGCCGTCGAGGCGGAAGTTTCCGCCGTTGACCAGCGTGAGGGTCAGGTCGCCGAACTGCATTCGCTCCTCATCTTAGCGTCCGGGCGGCAGCGCGCCAGCGTCGAAGTGGCGACGCAGCCGCGGCGGCAGCGCCGATGCACCCACGCCCTTGCGAACGAGCGGCGCCAGATCGACACCGTTGTAGGTGTGCACGAAGAGGACGCGCTTTCCGTCGAGCAGGCCGGCGGCGGCGTCGGCGAGCAGCGCGGCCATCGCCTTGCCGGTATAGGTCGGCTCGAGCCGCAGACCGACGAAGGCGGCGCGCTCGACCGCCTCTTCGGCCGCCGGCGTGGCGCGCCCATAGGCGCCGCCGAAGAAGCGGTGCTCGACGCGCAAGGGCGGTAGCGCCAAATGGTTGAACCATTTCTCGCCGTGCCCTGCGAGCAGCGCAGCCGTGCGCGCAGCCAGGCGTCGCGTCACCCGCGCGTTCGACACCGGGCGATCGACGACGCGCACGCCCACGAGCGTGGCGTCGAGCCGCGGCAGCGACGGCGCCCCCGCCAGTCCGGTCAGGAGGCCGGCGGCGGTGCCGCACGAGCCGAGCGCGAGGTAGATGACGTCCGGGCGCGGCAGCTCGGCGCGCGCGATCTGCTCCAGCAGCTCCAGCCCCGCCGACACGTAGCCGATCGTTCCCACCGGGGACGAGCCGCCCGAAGCGACCCACGCGGCGTCCGCGGCGCGACGACGGCGCCACACCGTCCACGGAACGCCGAGGTATCCGCGGGTCGGCCAGAGCGTCGCACCGACGGCGCTGTCGGCCAGGAGCTGCTCGCGGACATGATCGTTGAGCGGCTGCGGAAAGACGACGGCGTCGACCTCGAACCCGGCCGCCCGACCGTAGATGGCCGTCGCCAGCACGTGGTGCGAGCCGATCCCCCCGAGCGTGACGAGCCGGCGCGCGCCCTTGAGCCGCGCATCGGCCAGCAGGAACTCGAGCTTGCGCACCTTGTTGCCACCGTAGACGGTGCCGCTCTCGTCGTCGCGCTTGATCCACAGCTCGACCGATGGTGGAACGAGGCCGGACAGCCGTTCGACGCGGGTGGGAAAGCGGCCGAGCGGCAGCCAGGGCACGACGTCTGCCAGCGCGGGGAAGGCGCGGAACAGCGCCGGATCGGCTTCGCTCACCCACCCGAGCATAGTGAAAACGGGGGTTGACGGCCATTCCATATTGGTTTAACCACTGATGAGAATGGTTAAACCAATCTCATTTCCCCCCTCGGCGCGGCGCAACCGCGGCGAGTCGGCGGTCGAGAAGCTGCGGCGCGAGATCCTGTTGGGCCGCTATCAGCCGGGCGCGCGCCTGCCGCCCGAGCGGGAGCTGTCGCTCAAGCTCGGAACCAACCGCAACACCCTCCGCGAAGCGCTACGGACGCTCGAATCCGAGAACCTGGTGCGGGCGCGTCAGGGCGACGGCACGCTGGTGCTCGACTGGCGCACCGCCGGCGAGATCAACCTCCTGCCCCATTTCCTGGCCGAGGAGACGCCGATCGAGGAGCGCTTCGACGCGCTCTACACGCTGTTCAAGCTGCGCGACGCCCTCGTCGACCACGCGCTGCAGCTGGCGGTCGGCTCGGTCACGGACGCCGACGTGGCGGCGCTGCGCGGCGCGCTGGGCCGGCTCGGCAGCGTCGAGAGCGGCACCCTGGACGCGGTGCACGCCGACATCGAGTTCTATCGCTGCGTCGTCCTCTCCTCGCGCACGACCGTGCTGATCTGGATCTTCAACACCTTCGCCCGCATCTTCGGCCAGCTCGGCGAGCGCTATCCGCAGCTATGGAAGATCGATCGCGCCTACCTCGACATCCTCGACGAGGTGGTGCGCGCGATCGTCGGCGGCGACGAGCGGCAGGCGCGCGTGCGCATGCGCGAGCTCCTGGAGCTGCGCAGCGGCGTCGTCCTCGTCGAGCTGGCGCCGCAGCGCGCCGACGCCTTGCCGCGCGCGAGCCTGGAGCGGCCGCGCGCACGCGCCGCGCGACCGCGCGCTCGTCCGAGGAAGCGATGAGCGCGCTCGGCCCCTGGTCGCGACGCGTGGTGGGCGCGCTGGCCGAGGTGGTCTTGCCCGTCGGTGACGGCGTGCCGCCCGTGGCCACGCACGCCATCGTCGACTTCGTGGCCGACTACGTGCCGCACATGCCGCGCCTCCTGGCGCTGCTGTTTCCCGTCGGGCTCATGATGCTGGAGCTGGGCGCCTTCTTCCTGGCGCCGTCGCTCGTGCCGTTCTCGGCCATGTCGCTCGCGCGGCGCCGCCGCTATGTCGATGGCTGGGTCCATGCGCGCTGGCGTCTGCGGCGCGACCTCATCAAGGCGGTCAAGGGGCTCTGTCTGCTCGCCTACTACTCCGACGCGCGCGTCGGAGCCAAGCTCGGTTACACCGTCGAGTCGCACGTGGCCGACGTCAGCGCGGAAAGGCTTCGCCGCCATGCTCAGCACATTTGATCAGATCGCGGCCGAGGGCCGCGACGTCACCGTCGACGCCGATGTCGTCGTCGTCGGCAGCGGCGCCGGCGGCGGTGCCATCGCCGCCGAGCTGGCCGAAGGCGGCCGCTCGGTCATCGTCATCGAGGAGGGCGGCCACTACACGTCGAAGGAGTTCGGCCTCGACGCGCCGACGATGATCAAGAAGCTTTATCGCAACGCCGGCTCGGCACCGATCCTCGGCAAACCCAACATCATCTTTTCCGAGGGGCGCTGCGTCGGCGGCTCGACGGTGATCAACGGCGCCATGTCGTGGCGCACGCCTGACAAGGTGCTCAAGCGCTGGCAGTGGGAGCACGGGCTCGACGACATGACGCCGGAAAAGCTCGATCCCTTCTTCACCAAGGTCGAGGAGCGCGTCAGCGTCGGGCCGCAGGATCCCGAATCGATCGGCGAGGACGCGCGCATCATGCAGCGCGGCGCCGACAAGCTCGGCTACGCCTGGGTCCCGGCCATGCGCAGCCAGAAGCATTGCTGCGGGGCCAACAATTGCGCCTTCGGCTGCCCTACCGACGCCAAGCAGTCGGTCCTCGTCACCTACGTGCCGCGTCTGCTGGCCGCCGGTGGGCGCCTCTACTCCGGGTGCAAGATCGATCGCGTCACCACCGACGGTCAGCGCGCCACCGGCGTGACCGGCCGCTTCCGCCATCCGGTGACCGGCAAGCGCGGCCCGAAGCTGACGGTGCGCGCCAAGGTGACCGTGATCGCCTGCGGGGCGGTACAGACGCCGGTGCTGCTGCTGCGCAATGGTTTAACCAATTCTTCGCGTCAGGTCGGAAAGAACTTCCTCTGCCATCCGAACTCCAAGGTGGTCGGCGTCTTCGACAAGCCGATCCATGCCTGGAAGGGCACGATCCAGGGCAATCAGATCCGCGAGTTCATCGACGAGGGGATCATGATCACGACGTCGATGGTGCCGCCCGGGCTTCTGGCGATGTCGTTCCCCTACTTCGGCGCGCAGTCATGGGACGTGATGCGCGACTACGACAAGATGCTCGCCGCCGGCTGTCTCGTCGAGGACACCGGCAGCGGCACGGTCGGCGTCGATCTCTTCGGCGAAGCGAAGATGCGCTACGACATCAACGACCGCGACTTCAACAACCTCATCCGCGGTGTGGCGTTGACGTCCGAGATCCTGTTTGCCTCGGGCGCGCGCCGCGTGCTGATGCCGTTCGACTTCTTGCCGTCGATCGATTCGCCCGATCAGATCGCGTCGCTCTTCAAGCATCCGATTCCGAAGGACGAGGTCGAGTGCCTGACCGTCCACGCCATGGGCACGTGTCGGATGGGCGTCGACAAGCGCTCCTCGGTGGTCGATCCGCGCGGTGAGAGCTGGGACGTGCCGGGGCTCTTCGTCGCCGACGCCAGCGTCTTTCCCGGACCGATCGGCGTCAATCCGCAGATCACCATCATGGCGCTGGCGACGCGCACGGGGCGCTGGCTGCTCGACAACGAGGCGCGCTACTTCGCCTGAATGAGCCCTCATTCGGTTGTATGAATTGTAAGCGCTGCGACTTCGATTTCTTAATGATGGCGACTACTTGCCCCTGTAAGTGGGAGTGCACTCGCCAGGCGCTGGTCAAACCACCGGGTGCAAGCGGCCGATGTCGCTCGCGCGACCTCGTCGGCGAGCGCGGCACGCATCGTGCTCAACGAGCGCGCCATGAACTTCACCCGCACCATCGTCCTCTCGCTCTCTTTGTTCACCGTCGGCTGCGCTGCGGTGAGCGCCGATACGTCCAAAACGTCGTCGCCGTCGCAGTCGCTCGTCGTCGAAGTTCCGAACGCGCCGCCCGCGGCGAAGATGGAAACCAAGACCGCCTGTCCAGCGCCGGGTCAGATCTGGGTCGCCGGCTACTGGGATTACATCGACGGCCACCACGTGTGGCGTGACGGTCGCTGGGTCCAGGGCAAGGTCGGCTACGAATATGTGCGCGCGCGCTACGACTTCGACGGCAAGACGTGGCAGTTCCACGTTCCGCACTGGCACAAGCGCGCCGCCGCCGCGAGCACCGAGGTCGCGCAGGCGCAATCTCAGAAGCAGTAGGCGGAACGACGAAGCGCCGCACGCGCCCGACGCAGCGCCGGGGCGGCACGCGCCGACGGTCAGCCGCGCGGCCAGGCCGCGCGCACGGTCTCCACGATCATCGCCACGAGACGGGCGTAGATGTCGTTGCCTTCCTCGACGGAGGCGGCGGCAGGGTCGCCGAAATACGCCGCCGACGCGCCCGCCTCGAGGAAGGTGCGCTTGCCCTCGCGCATCGCGCGCGCCAGATCGATCTGGTGCGGCGCCAGCGTCTTGCGCACCTCGTCGCGCACGAGCTCCGGCCGCGCCGCCAACACGAGCGAGGTCTCGTAGCTGCCGGCGTGACAGGCGCCGCGCTTGTACTCGTCGGTGAGCGTGCGCGCCCAGCGCTTCTCCAGCTGATCGGGAAACAGGACCGCGACGCCGCTGCGCGCCTGCGCCCGCGCGCATGCGTCCTTGAGCGACGCGACGTGCGCCGGCTCGAGGTGGCTGTTGACCAGACAGACGCGCGCGAAGCGCTGCGCGTGGAGCGACGCGCACACGTCGGTGACCATGGCCGTGGCCGTCTCGGCCGAGAGCGAAATCGTACCGGCGAACTCGGCTGCGTAGTCGGTGATGGCGTAGCCAAGCGCGGGCGCGATCAGCGTCTCGTAGCCATCGGCATCGAGCGCCGCGGCCGCGCGTAGCGACAGCTCCTCCGACAAGATCGTGTCGGTCGCGAGCGGCAGATGGGGGCCGTGCGCTTCGGTCGAGCCAACTGGCAGGAGGACGATCGGCTCCCGGGCGCGGACCGCGTCGGCGTCACGCCAGGTGAGCTCGCCGAGCCGCTTCACGAGCGCAGCTCGCGGCGCAGGATCTTGCCGCGATCGCTCCGTGGCAGCGCTTCGACGAACTGCACCTTGCGCGGCGCCTTGTAATGCGCGAGCTCGCGCTTGCAGTGCTCGATGATCTCGGCCGCCAGCGTCTCCGACGCTGCCACACCCTTGGCGACGACGTAGGCCAATGGTTTAACCAATCCGTCGTCGTCCTCGTACCCGATCACCGCCGTCTCGAGGACGTGCGGATGGCGAAGCAGGCACGACTCGACTTCCATCGGCGAAACCCAGATGCCGCCGACCTTGAGCATGTCGTCGGCGCGGCCCGCGTAATAGAAGAAGCCCTCGCCGTCGCGGCGAAACAGATCGCCGGAGACGACCCACTCGCCGCGGAACACCTCTTTGGACTTATCGCGCGCCTGCCAGTAGCAGACGGCCGCGGAGTCGCCCTTGGCCCACAGCGTGCCGACTTCACCATCGGGAACGACGTTGCCGTCGGCGCCGACGATCTTGGCTTCGTAACCGGGCACGAGCCTTCCGAGCGAGCCGGGCCGCACTTCGCCCAGGCGGTTCGAGATGTAGATGTGGAACAGCTCGGCCGAGCCGATGCCGTCGAGGATCTCGACGTCGAAGCTCTCTTTCCAGCGGTGATAGAGCTCGGGCGGCAGCGCTTCGCCGGCAGAGATGCAGACGCGCAGCGGCGTTAGCGAGCGCGGGCCACCGGCCGTCTGCACCATCTTGTTGATCATGGTCGGCACGCTGGTCAGGACCGTGGCGCCATGGCGCGCCGACCGCTCGAACAGGTTCTCCGGCGTGGCGCGCTCGGCGAAGAGGACCGTGGTGGCGCCGACGGCAAAGGGGAACATCAGGTTGGTGCCGGTGGCGTAACCGAAGAAGAGCTTGGGCACGCCCAGCGTCACGTCCTCGGGGCGCATCTTCAAGACCTGCTTGGCGTAGCACTCGGTGTTGTAGGCGAAGTCGCGGTGGAGGTGGACGGCGCCCTTGGGCTTGCCCGTCGAGCCCGAGGTGAACAGCCACACCGACGGATCGTCTTGAGAGGTCGGGAAGTTGGTCAGCGACGCGGAGGCGCGACCGACGGTCTCGCTCCAGTTGCCGCCGGCGGTGATGACGCCGCGCAGGAGCTTCGCCGCGTCGAGCAGCGGCCTCACGCGATCGGCGAGCGCGCGGTCACACACCAGCGCGCGGGCGCGCGTGTAGTCGAGGTAGTGCGGGTAGTCGCCCTCGGGAAGCTCGGGATTCACCATGGCGACGACGGCGCCGATCTTGAGGACGCCGAAAAAGGTCGCGGCGAACTCGACCGAATCGCTGAGCCCGATGAGCACGCGATCTTCGACGCCGACGCCCATGGCGGCGAGCGCGTTGCCGACCTGGTTGGCGAGCGCCTGCACCTGGCGATAGGTGTATTGGCCGTGATCGTCGATGACGGCGACGTGGTCACCGCGCCCCTCCTCGACGCGGGCGTCGAGGAAGTAGTGCGCCATGTTGAAGCTGTCGGGGAAGGTTGGCGTGGGCGTCAGGATCATTGGTTCAACCATTGGCGTCATTGGTTTGACCACTTGGGAGCGACGAGCCGGCGACGGCCGCTGGCGTCGAGCTTCACGTCGGGCTCGTCGAGCGCGGCGCGATCCCAGAGCTTGCAGGTGACCTGTTTGTGGCGCTGGTCGAGCGCTTCGCAGTAGTTGGTGAACTCGCAGCGCCGCACCTCGGCGCCTCGGCCGCGGCGGATCTTGAGGAACCAATCGGGATCGGCGAGCGTCGAACGCGCCGCGGCGACGATGTCGGCGCCGCCGTCCGCCAGGATCGCTTCGGCCTGTTCGAAGCTGAAGATGCCGCCGGCGGCGACGATGGGCGTGTCGAAGCCGGCCTGACGGACGGCCCGACGTACCTCGGCGGCGAGCGGGACGTTGCGCCCGAAGGGCCCCTTCTCGTCGGAGATGAAGCTCGGCATGCACTCGTAGCCGCTCGGCCCGGTGTACGGATAGGCGGCTTCGCCGACCTTGGGCTGCGCCGCGTCGTCGAACTTGCCGCCCTTGGACAGAGAGAGGAAGTCGAGGCCGGCGCGCGCGAACTCGACGGCGAAGTGGACGGCGTCCTCGACGTGCGAGCCGTCTTCGATGACCTCGTCGGAGAGGAAGCGGGCGCCGACGCAGCGGCTGCCGACGCGGTCGCGCACGGCTCGGATCACCTCGAGCGGCAGGCGGGCGCGCTCGACGCGCGAGCCGCCGTAGCCGTCGTCGCGGGTGTTCTTGGCCGATAGGAACGACGCCATCGTGTAGGCGTGCGCGTAGTGCAGCTCGACTCCGTCGAAGCCGGCGGTAAAGGCGCGCGCCGCGGCATCGGCGAAGAGGCCGGGCAAGACACGCGGCAGCTCGCGGATGTGCGGCAGCTGCATGTCGGTGACCCGCTCGCGATAGCCGCGCTCGAGCGATTCCAGCTCGCGCGGCTCGAGCACCTCGGAGAGCTGCTCGACGTCGAGCGCCGCCAGCGCCGTGCGGATCTCGTCGTCGGGCGCCGTGAGCCAGCGCTCGTCGTCGTGAATGCGCGCCAGCCCTTCGCGATGGGTCTCGCCGAGGAGGAGATAGCGGCTGAAGTACTTCTCCTTGTCCGGCCGTCGGGCGATGCGCAGAAAGTCGATGATCTGGAGGAACAGCAGCGTCTCGCCGCCCGAGCGGCGACGAACGGTGTCGACGAGGCGCTGGAGGCCCTCTGTGAAGCGATCGTGGCCGACGCGCAAGAGTGGGCCCGACGGCACGTCGCGGATGCCGGTGGCCTCGACGACGATGACGCCGGGGCGGCCGTCGGCGAAGCGGCCATACCAATCGAGCACATCGTCGGTGACCTCGCCGCCCTCGGTCGCGCGCCAGGGCACCATGGCCGGGACCCAGGTGCGCTGTCGTGCCTCTAGTGGCCCGATGCGCACCGGGCTGAACCAGCGCGAAGCGGCAGCCTCGGCCTCCGAAGGCCAGCGCACCGGAGGCGGCGCGTGCTTGATGCGTTCAGGCGGTGTCCACATTGGTTAAACCATTGAGGCCAGTTACTTCGGGTCCTTCTTGTTCTCGGCGGTGCGCATGATCAGCCGCTCGACGGGAACGCCGCCCACGAGGTGCTTCTCGATGATCTCCTCGGCGTCGGCCGGCGTCGGCACCGTGTACCAGACCTGCTCGGGGTAGACGACCACCGTCGGGCCGTAGGCGCACTGATCAAGACAGCCGGCGGCGTTGGCGCGCATGCGCCCTTTGAGACCGCGCTCGTGCAGCCCCTTCTTGAATGCCTCGCGGATTGCGGCCGAGCCCTTGTGGATGCAATCGCCCTTGGGGTTGCCGGGGTCGCGCTCGTTGGTGCAGATGAAGACGTGTTTCTCGTAGTGCGGCATTGGTTGAACCATCTCGCGTTGAGCGGTGAGCTAGGAGCGTAGCAGCGATCGACCGATGACGAGCTTCTGGATCTCGCTGGTGCCCTCGTAGATCCGTAGGGCGCGAACCTCGCGATACAAACGCTCGACGATGCAGCCGGCGACCACTCCCTGACCGCCGAAGAGCTGGACGGCGCGATCGATCACGCGCTGCGCCGCTTCGGTCGCGTAGAGCTTGGCCATCGCCGCGTCGACGGTGGCGGCCGTCGTGGCGCCGTCGATGCGATGCGCCGCCGAGAAGACGAAGAGACGCGACGCGGCGACGTCGACCGCCATGTCGGCGATCGCCATCTGCGTGGCCTGAAACTCCGCCAGCTTTTTGCCGAACTGCTGCCGGCTGCGCACGCGAGCGAGCGCCTCGTCGAGCGCGCGCCTGGCCATGCCGAGCGCGGCTGCGCCCACCGAGGTGCGGAAGAAATCGAGCGTGGCCATCGCCAACGAGAAGCCCTGCCCCTCGTCGCCGATACGCGCCGAGGCGTGGACGCGCACGCCCGCCAGCGTCACGGTGCCGATGGGATGGGGCGCGATCAACTCCGTCGGCTCGACGGTCAAGCCGCCGACCGCGCCGTCGACGAGGAAGGCGCTGATGCCGCGATGCTTGTCATCGGAGGTGCGGGCGAAGAGGACGTAGGAGTCGGCGATACCGGCGTTGGAGATGAAGCACTTGACGCCGTCGATGACGTAGTCGTCACCATCGCGGACAGCGCGCGTGCGCATGGCCGACACGTCGCTGCCCGCCTCGGGCTCGGTGATGGCGAACGCGCAAATGGTTTGACCATTGGCGACGCGCGGCAGGAGCGCCTGCTTCTGCGCGTCGGAGCCGGCCAGCGTGACCGGGTAGCTGCCGAGGCCCTGCATGGCGAACATGGTGTCGGCGAACGACGAGCGATAGCCGAGCACCGCGCGCAAGACGCAGAGGTCGCGCAGCTCGACCTGGTCGCGCAGGCCGCCGTACGCGGCCGGCACACAGGCGCGCAGGAGCTCGCGCGCAGCGAGCTTCTCGACGACACGGCGCGGATCGTGATCGGTCTCGAGATCGGAGGCGTCGACCCACGCCTGCGCCTGCTCGCGCAGCGCGACGTGGCGCTCCTCGAGGAGGGCGGTCATCGTCCGGTGAAGCGCGGCTCGCGCTTGGCGACGAATGCCTCGTAGGCTTCGCGGAAGTCGCCGGTGGCCATGCAGATCTGCTGCGCCTGCGCTTCGGCCTCGAGCGCCGCCTCGAGCGACATGCCGGGCTCGCGGTTGAGCATCTCCTTGGTCATGCCGAGCGCGAAGAGCGGACCGCGCGCCAGCTTGCCTGCCAGCGCGCGCGCCTCGGTCAGCACCTGATCGGGCGCCACCACGCGATTGGTTAAACCAATTTGCAGCGCCTCGGCAGCGACGATGGGCTCGCCCAGCATCAGGATCTCGGTGGCGCGCGCGAGCCCGACTACCTGCGGCAAGAGCCAGGCGGCACCCATGTCGGCGCCGGCGAGGCCGACCTTGACGAAGAGGAAGGCGATCTTCGCCTTCTCCGACATGACGCGAAAGTCGGACGCGAGCGCGATGACGGCGCCGGCGCCGGCGGCGACGCCGTTGATGGCGGCGACCACCGGTTTGCGCAGCTGGCGGATGGCGCCGATGAGCGCGCCCGTCATGCGCGTGAAGACCATGCGTTCGGCAGGCGTCATCGCGAAGAGCGGGCCGATGATGTCGTTGACGCTGCCGCCCGAGCAGAAGCCGCGCCCGGCGCCGGTCAGCACCACCGCCTTGACGTCGCTCTCGGACTCGAGCGCGCGAAAGGTGTCGCGCAACTCGGCGTAGACTTCGAAGGTGAGCGAGTTGAGCGTATCGGGGCGATCGAGCGTGATGGTGGCGAGGCCGTCGCCGTCGACGGCGTAGCGGAAGCTCTTGGCCTCGATCACGGGATCACCGCCAGTCCCTCGATCTCGACGAGCGCGCCGGGCTCGAGCAGATCGGCGACCTGCAACAGCGCCATCGCCGGATAGTGCGACGCCATGTGCTCGCGATAGGAGCGGCCGATCTCTTTGAGCCGCGCCGTGTAGAGCTTCTTATCGGTGAGGTAGATGCGCAGCATGATGAGGTCGGTCGGCACGCCGCCCGCCTCACGCAACACGGCGGCGACGTTGCGGAGCGCCTGATCGAACTGCGCCACGAAGTCGTCGGAGACCAGCTTGCTCTCCGCGTTCCAGCCGATCTGTCCGGCGATGGCGAGCATGCGCCCCGGCCCGGCGAGCATCCCGTTGGAGTAACCGCGCGGCTGCGCCAGGTCACGCGGATTGATCGGAACCGGCTTGCGCTCGCCGCTCATGCGCTCGTCCTCAGTCGCTCGACCTCGGCCAAGAAGCGGCCCACTTCCTCGTCGGTGGTGTAGAAGTGCGGCGACATGCGGATGCCCGAGTTGGGGCGCCAGTCGCACAGAAAGCCGGTGGCGTTGAGCGCCTTGGCGACGCGATCGGAGCTGGCGAAATCGAAGCAGACCGAGCCGCCACGCTCGGCATCGGCGCGCGGGGTGTTGACCGTCCAGCCGGCGGCGTCGCAGCGCTCGATGATGGTCGCGGTCTGACGCAGCGACTTCCGCCGAATCGCGTCGACGCCAATCTGCCCGACGATCTCGGCGCCCGCGCGCGCCTGGTAGAGCGCGGCGACGGCGGGAGTGCCCGCCATGAAGCGCCAGATGTTGGGCGCGAACTTCTGCTCCGGCATCGTGAACGCGAACGGCTTCTCGTGACCGAACCAGCCGGTCGTGCGCGGGCGCAGCTGCCCGATGCGATCTTTTCGCACGTACAGATACGCGGCGCCGGGGCCGCCGCAGAGCCACTTGACCGATCCGCCGCAGGCGAAGTCGACGTCGAGCGCCTGCACGTCGACCGGGACGGTGCCGGTCGACTGATAGCAATCGAGCATCACCATCGCGCCGACCGCTTTGCAGCGCGCGACCACGGCGGCGACGTCCTTGATGGCGGAGCTGCGGAACAGCACGTGCGAGATGGGGACCAAAAGCGTGCGCTCGTCGATGGCGGCGAGCAGCTCCTCCATCGGCGCGTGCACGCCGTCGCCGGCGCCGACCACGACCACCTCGGCGCCGCGGCGCCGCTCCTCGTGCCACACGTAGCTCACCGTCGGAAAATTGAGCGCGGTGAAGACGACCTTGTTGCGCGGCGCCGTGTAGTCGAAGCAGCTGGCGACGAGCGCCTGGATCTGCGAGACGTTGGTGGCCATCACCATCGAGCCCTTCGGCGCGTTGATGATCTTGCCGACGCGCTCGGCGGCGCGGTCGACCTCGGGCAGCCAATCTTCCCAGGCGTTGATGCCCTTGTTCACCCAGAGGTCGGCGTACTCTTTCAGGTGGTCGTACGCGCGCCGCGGCATCGCGCCGAGCGAGTGCGACACCATGTACACCGACCGGTCGAGCGCGGGGAACTCGTCGCGCCAGCGGAGCAGCTCGTCGGTCATGGTCGCCAAACCGCTATCACGGAACGCATCAGCCGTGGTAGCCCTTGTCGGCGCCGTAGGGATGCGTCTTCGTCCATTCGGCAAAGAGCTCGTCGCGCACGCTCCATAGCTGCGCGAAGAAGCGGTGCTTCATGCCCTCGGCCAGAAGGTCCGACGGCTTGCCCTTGAGCGACGGCGTACCGACGCCGATCTGCCGGTAGACGATGAGCAGATGGCGCATGCGCCACGCCTGCAGGTTCTGATCGTAGTCGACGAGCGCCTCGGTCAAGTTGAAGAGCTCGGGATGCTGATCGGGCTGCTCGTAGATCTGCCGCAGCGTCACCGCGCGCGTCTGCAGGAGCGCCTCGAACGACGGCCAGATCTCGTCCGGCAGCTGCAGCATGCGCTTGAACCCCGGCGACTCCTGACCCGAGCCGCGCCCGAGCGCGTTGCGGATCGTCATGTAGTCCCTGGGCGCCATCGTGTCGAGCAGCGATAGCTGATCGAGCAGCAGGATCTGGACGCCGCGCACGCGACCGAGCGCACGCAGCGCCCGCGCCGTGTGGCCCTCCTTCAGCTGCGCGGCCGCGAAGGTGATCTCGTGATCGACGAGCTTCATCCACAGCTCGGCGACCTGATGCACGATCTGAAACTGCAGCTCGTCGTGACAGGTCAGGTCGGCGGCCGGCTTTTGCAGCGCCAGCAGCTCCTCGGTTCGGATGTATTTTTCGTAATCCGTAAGCGGCGGGCGACCCATGCAGCCGGGATAGCATGCGCGCTCACGACTGTCATCATCGGAGGGGGGCAAAATCCCAGCCGCCGGTGGTTCAACCAATGGAAATGATGAAGGTCGGGCCACGGCCTGCGGCGTGCACCCCGGCGCGCGCATGCGAAATCTCCGATGGCTCGCGTGTGCAATCCTCGTCGCCGGCACGGCCGGCGGAACCACCGCGGGCTGCGGCGGCGAGATCGACTCCGGGTACAGCGTCGCGCAGACCCAGGAGGGGCTCACCGGCTGCGGCGGTCACGCGGCGTCGACGATCCCGGCGTCGGGCGATTATTATCTCACCAGCTTCGGCTTCTCGCCGTCCGACGACGGGCTCATGTCGTGCGGGCAGAAGACGCTGCACGGCAGCTGGTACTACGCCGCGTCGCGGCAGCGCTACGGCTGTGGCGCGCACATCAAGATCGAAGGCAACGGCAAGTGCGTCGTCGCCGAGACCGATGACTACGGCCCCGACGTGTGCGTCGAGAACGCCGCAGGACGCGCCATCATCGATGCTTCGCCGCTCGTGTCGGAGCATCTGTTCGGGTCGAAGTCGGCGGGCTGGAGCGATCGCTTTCCGATTCACGTGACCGTCGTCGCGAAGACCACCGCGCTCGGGCCGTGCGACGGCAAATCGCCACCGCCGCCGCCGCCGCCGACGCCGATGACCTGCAGCTCGGCGACGCTCGATCGCACCGTCGCGGCCGGCACCTGCGTGCAGTCCGCTTCGGACCAGGCCTGGTACACATGCGAGAACGGCGCGTGGGTCGGCGGCCAGCACGCCTGCACCGTCAGCTACGCGTGGTGCCAGTCGGCGACGCTCGGAAAAGCGGTGGCGCCGCGCAGCTGCGTGCAGTCGCGGTCCGACAAGGTCTGGTATCAGTGCGGCGGCGGCGGCTGGCAGAGCGGCGTCAGCAACGGCGCCGGTCCGGTGGGTACCTGCTCGGCGGAATACTCGCTGTAATTATTTACGAATTTCGCGATTTTTAGCACTCTCACCTCGGGATTGACAACGCCCCAGACGTGATTACAGTGAGCCTCCGAACCGGAGGAGCACATGAATATTCGACCGCTGCACGACCGCATCCTGGCCAAGCGTATCCAGGAGCAGGAGAAGACGGCTGGCGGCCTCTTCATCCCCGACACTGCCAAGGAAAAACCGCTCGAAGCCGAGATCATCGCCGTGGGTAACGGCAAGGTTCTCGACGACGGCAAGCTCCGCCCGCTCGAAGTCAAAAAGGGCGACAAGGTCCTCATCGGCAAGTACTCAGGCTCGGAAGTAAAGCTCAACGGTGAGGAACACATCATCCTCCGCGAAGACGACATCCTCGCGGTCATCGAGAAGTAAGGAGAACCGAAATGGCTGCCAAGGAAATCCTGTTCGATTCGAAGGCGCGCGCGCAGATTGCTGCAGGCCTCAACACCCTGGCCAATGCGGTCAAGGTCACGCTGGGCCCCCGCGGGCGTAACGTGGTCATCGAGAAGTCGTGGGGCGCTCCGACGGTCACCAAGGACGGCGTCACCGTCGCCAAAGAGATCGAGCTCGAGGACAAGTTCCAGAACATGGGCGCTCAGATGGTGAAGGAGGTCGCATCCAAGACCTCCGACGTCGCCGGCGACGGCACCACCACCGCCACCGTTCTGGCCCAGGCCATCTACACCGAGGGCTCCAAGCTCGTGGCCGCTGGCGCCAACCCGATGGAGATCAAGCGCGGCATCGACGCTTCGGTCGAGGCGATCACCGCTGCGCTCAAGGAAATGTCGAAGCCGACCAAGGGCAAGACCGAGATCGCGCAGGTCGGTACCATTTCGGCCAACGGCGACTCCACCATCGGCGAGATGATCGCCGAGGCGATGGAGAAGGTCGGTAAGGAAGGCGTCATCACCGTCGAGGAAGCCAAGTCGATGGAGACGACGCTCGAAGTGGTCGAGGGTATGCAGTTCGACCGCGGCTACCTGTCGCCCTACTTCGTCACCGACGCCGAGCGCATGGAAGTCGTGCTCGAGAATTGCTTGATCCTCATCCACGAGAAGAAGATCTCGAACATGAAGGATCTCCTGCCGGTGCTCGAGCAGACGGCCAAGTCGGGCTCGCAGCTGCTCATCATCGCCGAGGACGTCGACGGCGAGGCGCTGGCGACGCTGGTGGTCAACAAGCTCCGCGGTACGCTGCATGTCTGCGCCGTCAAGGCGCCGGGCTTCGGCGATCGCCGTAAGGAGATGCTGGTCGACATCGCGCGTCTCACGGGCGGCCAGGCCATCACCGAGGATCTCGGCCTCAAGCTCGAGAACGTCACCATCAAGGATCTCGGCAAGGCCAAGCGCGTCACCGTCGACAAGGACAACACGACCATCGTCGAGGGCGCCGGCAAGAAGGCCGACATCGAGGCGCGCGTGAAGCAGATTCGCGCGCAGGTCGAAGAGACCACGAGCGACTACGATCGCGAGAAGCTGCAGGAGCGCCTGGCCAAGCTGGTTGGCGGCGTTGCAGTCATCAAGGTCGGCGCGGCCACCGAGACCGAGATGAAGGAGAAGAAGGCTCGCGTCGAGGACGCGCTTCATGCGACTCGCGCGGCCGTCGAAGAGGGCATCGTCCCCGGCGGCGGCGTTGCGCTGTTGCGCGCCGTTTCGGCGCTCGACAAGCTCAAGGTCTCCGGCGAGCAGCAGTACGGCCTCAACATCATCCGTCGCGCCATCGAGGAGCCGCTGCGTCAGATTTCGCAGAACGGCGGCCTCGAGGGCTCGGTCGTGGTGAACAAGGTCAAAGAGGGCAAGGGCGCCTACGGCTTCAACGCGGCGACGGGCGAGTTCGAGGACCTGGTCAAGGCCGGCGTCATCGACCCGACCAAGGTGGTTCGCGCGGCGTTGCAGCATGCGGCGTCGGTGGCGTCGATGATGCTGACGACCGAGGCGCTCATCGCCGAGCGTCCGAAGAAGAAGGAGAAGTCGGGCGGCGGCGGCGGCGGCGAAGACTTCGGCGGGGATTACTAGCAGCCGTTCGCTGTTAGCCGTTGGCCTTTAGCTTCGGATAACAGACTCGGATTGCAGAGCAGTGACGGAGGGCGGTCCTAGCGGGCCGCCCTCTTTTTTTGTCGGGCGCGTGCTACACACTTCGACGGTGAATCGCGATTTGCAGACGCGGCGCGCGCTCGTGGAGTGGTTTCGACGCGGGCATCGGGATATGCCGTGGCGGCGGACGCGGGAGCCGTATGCGGTGTGGGTCTCCGAGATCATGCTGCAGCAGACGCGGGTCGAGACGGTGACGCCGTACTTCGAGCGCTGGATGCGGCGCTTTCCGACGGTGGCGACCTTGGCGGAGGCGCCGCTCGACGACGTACTGCGGCACTGGGCGGGTCTCGGCTACTACGCGCGCGCGCGCAACATGCACGCGGCGGCGCGCGACGTGGTGACGGGATACGAGGGAAAGTTTCCGCCGACCGCGGAGGGGCTGCGCGCGCTCAAGGGCGTGGGCGCCTATACGGCCGGCGCCATCGCCAGCATCGCGTACGGGGAAGCGGCGGCGATCGTCGACGGCAACGTGGTGCGCGTCCTGGCGCGGGTCGATGCGCTGCCAGGCGCGGCCGATGAAGCGGAGCTGAAGCGCAGAGTGTGGGAGCGCGCCGGCGAGCTGGTGCGCGCCGATGGTGGCGAGGCGGCGGGCGACTTCAACCAGGCGATGATGGAGCTCGGCGCGATGGTCTGCACGCCGCGGGCGCCCGGCTGCTCGAAGTGTCCGCTGGCGAAGCTGTGTCGCGCGCGCGCGGAGGATTCGATCGCCGCGCATCCGGGGGCCAAGACGAAGAAGGCGCCGCGCGCCGTCGACGCCGTCGCGGTGCTCGCCGAGCGCGACGGCAAGTTGCTGCTGGTGCGCCGCCCTCCGACGGGGCTCTGGGGCGGGCTGTGGGAGCCGCCGATGCGCGAGATCGCCGCCGGCGAGACGCCCGAAGCGGCAGCGCAGCGCGTGGCGAAATCTTGTACCGGCCTCACCCTGTCGAACATCCAATCGATCGACCGCTTCGATCACGTGCTGACCCATCGCCGCATGCGCTTTCACGTCTTTCGGGCCCGGGCGCGCGGGCGGCTCAAGCTCGACGGCTACGACGCGGCGCGCTGGCAGGCGCGCACCGGCAGCGACGAGGTCGGTGTCGCCGCCTGGACGAAGCGCCTCTTTTCCAAGGAGCTGACATGAGTAATCGCGAAGCAGCCGCCAAGAAGCTGCTGACTGCATACGAGCTGATCCTCGAAGCCCTCGACGATCTCGGATACCCGGTCAAGACCGACTACAACTTCACCGACACGGCGGCGCGCGCGGCCAAGGCGATGATCGAGCTGGTGCGGCCCACCGACGAGATCAAGACGCAGATCGACGACATGCTGAGCCGCACCTTCCCCGCGCAGTACGACGAGATGGTGATCTCGAAATACAACATCACCTTCGGGATGTGCCCGCATCATCTGCTGCCGGTCATCTATCGCGTCAGCGTCGCCTACCTGCCGGGCGATCGCGTGCTCGGGATCTCCAAGCTCTCTCGCATCGTGCAGCTGCTCGCGCATCGACCGGTGCTGCAGGAAGATCTGACGCAGGAGCTGGCGGCGCTTCTACACGAACGCATGGAGACGCGCGGCTCGGCCGCCTACGTCGAAGGGCTGCACCTGTGCATGGCCGCGCGCGGCATCCAGGCCCACGAAGCGCGCGTCGTGACCTCCGCCGTGCGCGGCCTGTTCCGCGAGAACGCGGCGACCCGCCAGGAGTTCCTGGATCTGGTGACGGCGCCGCCGCTCAATCTGCTCTGAGCGGCTACTTGGCGGGAATGGCGGCCATCTCGGCGTCGTACAGCTTGTCCATCGACGTGCCCTTCTTGATGAGGGCGTCCGCCTTCTGCAGCTCGGCGTCGATGACCTTCTTGAACGCGTCGAACGGCTGCGCGCCCGAGAGGAACTGGCCGTTGATGAAGAACGCCGGCGTGCCATTGGCGCCCGCCGCGCTGCCGACCTTGGAGTCGTCGTCGATCTGCTGCTTGTAGAGATGCTGATCCATGGCCGCCTTGAACTTGGCCATGTTCAACCCGATCTCCTGCGCGTACTTGTCGAGCGCCGGACGGTCGAGCGCCTGCTGATTGGCAAACATCTTGTCGTGCATCTGCCAGAACTTGCCCTGCGCATTGGCAGCCATGGCGGCCTCGGCGGCCTCCATCGCGTGATTGTGGAACGGAAGCGGCTGATTCCGAAACCCGACGCGAACATCCTTACCGTACTTGTCTTCGATTTCCTTGAGAGTCGGACCGACCCTCGAGCAGAACGGTCATTGGAAATCTGAGAATTCTAAGACGGTCACCTTGGCGAATTTCGGCCCCTTGATCGGTGTCCACGAAGCGAGCATCACGCGTGCCTGCGTCGGCTCGGCCGGGCGCGCCGCCGGCGCGTCGCCCTTCTTGACCGCCGCGTAGATGTCTTCGTACGACTTGCCCGCCTTGGCGGCGTTGACCGCCATCTCGATCTCTTTCGGCGCGACCGGGCAGTTCGGATCGTCCTTCTTGCACTTGGCGATCGTGCCGTGCGGACAGCCGCAGTCGCACGGCTTGGAGTTCAGCACCTTGAGCGCCAAGAAGCGCTGCGCCGAGGTCAGACTGGCGAAGGCCGACTCCGCGCCGATCTCCTTCTCGAGGATCCAGTCTTTGGGGATCTCGCCATTGTCCGCGACCTTGGCCGCGCCGCGCGAGGACGTCGATGACTCGCCGCCGCCGCCGCCGCCGCCCATCGGGAACTTGTTCCCGACGATGTAGCCGACGGCGAGGCCGGCTACCAGCGTCCAGATGATGTTGGGGTTTTTCACGTAGGAGACAATATCACAGGCTACCAGTCGTGGGTCAGATCGACGTTGTCGAAGGCGACCCCGCTCTCGTCCTTGGCCACGACATGGGCCACGCCACCGACGACGTCGACGGTCAGGAAGTGGAAGATTTTGCGGGTCACGTCGGTCTCGTCGATCTTGCCCGGATCGGCCAGCGGCGCCCCGCCGCCGCCGGTGATGAAGTAGCGCAGCCCCTTGGAGTTGCCGCGCTCGTAGAAGTGGTCGTGACCGGCGAGCAGCGCGTCGACCTTGTGCTTGCGGGCGATCGGCGCGATGTACTTCTGCGCGTCGGTGTTGGAGCCGTGCTGCAGATACTTGCGGCCGGAAAAGGCGCCCCAGTGCATGACCACGAACAGGTGGCGCGCGCCGTTCTCGTCGGCGCGGGTCAGATCGTCGTCGAGCCACTTGGCTTCGTCGCCGAGCCAGGCGTTGGAGTCGAGCACCGCCACGTGGATGCTGCCGTAGTCGAAGCTGTAGACCCGTCCCTTGAAGACGTCGGCCTTGCCGAGCGGGAAGAGCTCGGCGAAGCGGCCGCCGCCGCCCGAGTTCTCCTCGTGATTGCCGAGCGAGGGGTACATCGGCGTGCGCGCCAAAAGCGAATACTCGATGTCGAAGAAGGTCTGCCACTCGGCGTCATTCGACGAGGCGACCATGTCGCCGGTGTTGATGAGGAAGTCGGCGCCTTCGTTGCGCATGGCATCGACGACCCGGCGGTGCGCGTCGCCGTCGGTGCGATTGTCGCCGTAGACGACGAAGCGCACGCGCGCGGACGTGTCGGCCGGCGCAGTGGTGAGCTCGGCGCCCTCGGTGGCGACGCCGGCGACTTCCACCTGATACGGGTACGCGTGCGACGGCAGTAGACCGGTGACCTGCGCGGCGTGGTGCGTGCCGCTGCCGCCGTCGTAGCTCTTGCCGTCGACGACGGCGGTCGAGGCGACCGGCTGATCGGTTTCCCAGACGATGGTGACGCCGTCCGTCGCCGGGGCGATCAGCCACGGGCCGCGCACGACGCCGGCCGCGGTCGGCGGCGCCGTGAGGTCGGCTTCGCCGTCGAGCGTCGGGGCGATGTGCACCTGGCCGGCGGTGACGGCGTGGATGGCGAGACCCAGCACGTTGCCGCTGGCGTGGAGCAGGCCGGCGGGCGCGTTGATGGCGAGCGCCGATTTACCGTCGCTGGAGCCGACGTTCTGGCCGTTCAGGAAGACGTCGTAGGCGGCGCCGGGATCGAACGAGAGGCTGAGCGTGCGAAACTTCGCGTAGTCGGCGCCGATGTCGAAGACGCGACGGACGGTGACGTCGGCCGGCATGGCGCCGTCGACGTTCTCGAAGAACGCGGTCGCCTTGTTCGCCCACGATGCGTCGGCGAAGGAGAGCGCCGCCCAGTTCGGCTGCGTCGCGGGCGCGCCCACCGCGATTCGCACTTCGTCACCGACGGAGACGAGGTGCCGGGTCGTCGTGCCGCTGCTGCAGGCAGCGATACCGAGCGACGACATGATGGTGACGAAGAGTACTGTAAATTTGCGCGACATCATGCGCAAAGGGTGCGCGACAAAGTCGATCCCGCAACTAAGAAACTGGGGCCTCAGCGTCAGTGTTTGCCGTCGCTCGCACGAGTAGCAAGTAGGCGCCTGCTGCGACGCCGAAGCCGACGAACCAGGCGTAGTCGTAGACCGGCGCGAGCGGCGGATAGAAGGCGCCGATCCAGGCGAACGCGCAGCCGGCGAGTGTGGCGACGGTCGCCGGGACGTGCCAGCCGCGCGCGTAGCGATAGGCGCCGTCGGCGCGGTAGAGGTCGGCGAGCTTGAGCGTCCTTTTGCGCACGATGAAATAGTCGGCGATGAGGACGCCGGCGATCGATCCGAGACCGCCGGAGTAGCCGACCAGCCACTTGAAGATGTAGCCCGACGGATCGGCCATCAGCTTCCACGGCTGCATGAGGATGCCGACCACGCCGGTGATGAGCCCGCCGGTGCGGAACGAGATCCAGCGCGGAAACGCATTGGCGAAGTCGTTCGCCGGTGAGACCACGTTGGCGGCGATGTTGACGCTCAGGGTCGCCACGACGATGGTGAACATGGCGACGGCGACGATCCACGGCTGGGTGAACTTGCCGACGAGCGTGACCGGCTCCCAAATCGCTTCGCCGTAGATGATCGACGTCGCCGAGGTGATGATGATGCCCATGGCGGCGAACACCGTCATCGTCGACGGCAGCGCTACGACTTGACCGAGCGCCTGCTCCTTCTGCGAGCGGCCGAAGCGGGTGAAGTCAGGCATGTTGAGCGACAGCGTCGCCCAGAAGCCGATCATCGCGGTCAGCGACGGGACGAACACCTTGAAGAAGGAGCCGAAGTCCTGGAACTTGCCGTGCTGCGCCATGATGGCGCCGAGGCCGTGCGCGCGATAGATGGCCCACGCGACGAGGATGGCGGTCATGACCAGGACGAACGGCGCCGCCCAGTTCTCGACCTTGCGCAACAGATCCATGCCGCGATAGACGACGCCGATGTTGAGCAGCCAGAAGAGCGCGAGGCCGATCCATTCGCCGCTGGCGTGCCCACCGGGCGCGGCGACGGAGAAGGCGGCCCACGCGTGCGGCACCACGGCCTTGAAGAAGGTGTGCAGCGCCTGGCCGCCGATCCAGCAGTTGATGCCGAACCAGCCGCAGGCGACGAGGGCGCGCATGAGCGCCGGCAGGTTCGACCCGACGGTGCCGTAGGCCGCGCGCGCGAACACGGGGAAGGGGATGCCGTACTTGGTGCCGGGATGCGAGTTGGCGAGAATTGGCAGCAGAACGATCGAGTTGCCGAGGAGGATCGTCGCCAGCGCCTGCCACCACGCCATGCCCGCGGCGATGAGCCCCGCGGCCAGCATGTACGTGGGGATGCAGTGCGCCATCGAGATCCACAGCGCGGCGAAGTTGTAGGTGGTCCAGGTGCGGTCGCGGACGCGCACCGGCGCGAGGTCGTGGTTGAAGAGCGGGCTCGACGCGACCGCCGCGGTTGCGGCGTCGTCGAGCTCCACGCGCCCGTCGGCGTGGTGGATCTCGTGTCCCCGATCGGCGTCGACCGCCGCTACCACTTCGCCGGCCACGTCGACCTCAGGCGAGCGCGGCGTCGGCGATGACGAGCGCCTCGTCGAGCGCGCGCAGCCCTTCGTCCAGCTCCGCTTCGGTGACGATGAGCGGCGGCGCGACGACGAGGTGGCTGATCCAGCCGAGGCACGAGACCCCGAGCGACATCATCTTCGCCGTGATCTGGTCGACCATGAGCGGCTTGCCGTCGAGCTTCTCCTGCTGCGTGTTGAAGGGCGTCTTCTTGTTGCGATCCTTGACCAGCTCGACGGCGTAGAAGAGGCCTCGGCCGCGGACGTCGCCGACCGACGGGTGCTTCTCCTTGATGGCGGCGAGCTTGACGCCGAGCATCTCGCCCATCGCGCGCGAGCGCTCGATGAGGCCGAGCCGCTTGTACTCGCGGATGGCGGCCGTCGCCGGCGCCAGGGTCAGCGGATGCGCCTCGTAGGTGTGGCCGTGCGCGAAGTAGCGGTCGTTGAAGAAGTCGGCGATCTCGTCGGTGGTGGCGGCCAGGCCGAGCGGCACGTAGGCGCCGGTGATGCCCTTGGCCGTGGTCAAGATGTCGGGGACGATGGCGTCGGAGCCGCCGCCCTGATTGACCGCGAACCAGTCGCCGGTGCGGCCCCAGCCGGTCATGACCTCGTCCGCGATGAGCAGGACGCCGTGGCGCTTGGTGAGCGCGCGCAGCTTGACCATGTACTCCTTGGGCGGAACGAGGACGCCGTTGGTGCCGACGATCGGCTCGATGATCACGGCGGCGACGTTGCCCTCGCGCTCGATCATGTACTCGGTGTAATCGGCGCACGCGATGCCGCACTCGGGGTACGACTTCTTGAGCGGACAGCGATAGCAATTGACGTCGGGGGCGAACGCGGTGCCCGGCACGGTGTCGTGCGGCTCGACCATCCAGCGACGAAAATCGCCGGTGAGCGAGACCGATCCCGACGTCGAGCCGTGATAGCTGGCGTAGCGCGAGATGATCTTGTGCTTGCCCGTATAGAGGCGCGCGATCTTGATCGCCGCTTCGTTGGCCTCGGTGCCCGAGGTCGTGAAGAAGAACTTGTTGAGCCCCTTCGGCAGCACGGTCAGAAGCTCCGTGCACAATTCGGAGCGCGCTTTGGTCGTGTAGCCCGGCGCGATGAACGCCAGCTCCTCGGCCTGCTGCTTGATGGCGTCGATGACGGCGCGGTTCTTGTGCCCGAGGTTCGAGCACATGAGCTGGCTCGACAGATCGAGGTAGCGCTTCCCCGTCGAGTCGGTGAAGTGCGAGCCTTCGGCGTCGACGATGTTGAGCGGCAGAAAGCCCTTCTGCCGCCGCCAGGTGCCGTAGGTGTGCTTGCCCGAGATTTCGCGAACGCTGTCGTTGCTCATAGTGAGAACGTGCCGCGGCGAACGAACTGGCCGCGCCCTTTCTTCCCGATGGTTTTGTCGTGCTCCACGACGAGGTCGCCGCGCGACAGGACGTGCGACGGCGCGCCGATGACGGTCTTGCCCTCGTAGGCGGCGTAGTCGGCCTTCATGTGCAGGTTCTTGTGCGAGAGCTCGAA
>JAQBQH010000022.1 GCA_028287105.1 Myxococcales bacterium | reverse complement strand
GCATCATGGTCATCCAGTCGGGCATCTTCGTGCGCCGCTTCGGCGCCTATGGCCTCCTCGGCTTCGGCGCCGGCTACGCCACCTTGCGCGAGGTCGGCCCCATCCTCATCGGCCTCATGTTCTCCGGGCGCGTCGGCGCCAACAACGCCGCGGAGCTCGCCACCATGACCGTCACCGAGCAGGTCGACGGGCTGCGCGCGCTCGCCATCGATCCGATCGGCTTTCTCATCGTGCCGCGCGTCGTCGGCATGATGGTCTCGCTCTTCTGCCTCGTCGTCGTCGGCAACGTGGTCGCCATCTCCGGCGGCGCGCTCTTCGGCAAGCTCCTCCTCAACGTCGAGCTGTCGTCGTTCATCCACTCGTTCGCCGACAACTGCAAGCCGTGGGACCTCGGCATCGGGCTCGTCAAGGCGGTCGTCTTCGGCCTGGCCATCTCGATCACCAGCTGCCACTTCGGCGTCACCGTCGAGGGCGGCGCCGTCGGCGTCGGTCGCGCGGTCAACAACGCGGTGGTCGCGGCCGCCGTCGCCATCATGCTGTCGGACAACCTCATCACCATGGTGATGCGGTGATCGCGCTCTCCGTAGACGTCATCACCAAGACCTTCTACGGCACGCTGCGCTGGCTTTGGGGCCGCCGCACGCCCGGCGCGGTCCTGTCGCAGCTCTATCAGATCGGCAATCGCTCGCTCCTCTTCGTCTGCGTCACCCTCGGCTTCCTCGGCATGGTGCTCGTCTTCCAGACCTGCCTGCAGGTCAACCGCATCACCGGCGACCTCTCGCAGGTCGGCGCCGAGTTCATCAAGATCCTGGTGCACGAGTTCGGCCCGACGCTGACCGCGATGATGCTGGCCACGCGCGTCGGCGCCGGCATCGCCGCCGAAATAGGCTCCATGGTCGTCACCGAGCAGATCGACGCGCTGCGCATGAACGGCGTCGAGCCGGTCGACTACCTCATCGTCCCCCGCTTCCTCGCGTCGCTGGTGATGACCGGCGCGCTCACCGTCATCGGCGTCGGCGCCGCCATCGGCATGGGCGCGCTCACCGCCTACTTCAGCTTTCACCTGAATCCGGTCGTCTTCCTCGACGTGTCGCACGTGCGCGTCGGCGATCTGGCGACGGGGGTCATGAAGTGCGCGGCCTACGGCGCGGCCGTCCCCGTGGTCGCCGGGATCTGCGGGCTGGCGGCGCGCGGCGGCTCGGAGGGCGTCGGCACCGCCACCACGCGCGCCGTCATCAGCGCCAGCTTCGTGGTCATCCTGCTCGACTTCTTTCTCTCCGGCCTCGCGCTCTTCACCTTTCAGCGAGGCGGGCTGTGATCTCGTTCCGCAAGCTGGAAAAAGCGTTCGGCGACAAGCCGGTCCTGCGCGGCGTCGATCTCGAGGTGCGCCGCGGCGAGGTGCTCTTCATCATCGGCACCTCCGGCGTCGGCAAGTCGGTCACCATCAAGCACCTCGTCGGGCTGCTCCGTCCCGACGCCGGCGAGATCTGGCTCGACGGCCGGCGCGTCGACCAGCTCGACGAGCGCGCGCTGCAGGAGGTCCGCAAGCGCTGCGCCATGGTCTTCCAGCACGCGACGCTCTTCGACTCCATGACCCTGCTCGAGAACGTCGCCCTGCCGCTGCGCAAGCACGGGCGGCTCCCCGAGCGCGCCGCCGAAAAGGAAGCGATGCTGTTCCTCGACAAGGTGCACCTGCGCGAGTTCGCCCACGCCTACCCCGCCGAGCTGGGCGACGGTACGCGCAAGCGCGCCGCCATCGCCCGCGCGCTCACGCTGGCGCCCGAGTGCGTGCTCTTCGACGAGCCGACCACCGGACTCGATCCGGTGAGCGCGCGCCGCATCGACAAGCTGATCCGCGAATTGTCCGACACGCTCGGCGTCACCTCGGTCGTGGTCTCGCACGATCTGACGTCGATCTTCGGCATCGCCGATCGCATCGCGCTCCTCTACCAGGGCGTCGCGCACGCCGTCGGCACGCCGGCCGAGATCCGCGCGTCGACCGATCCAATCGTGCAACAGTTCATCCAGGGGCGCTCCGACGGGCCCATGGAAACCCCGGGGTTCTAGTGGCGGACCCGGGACACCAGGAGGCGAGATGAAATCCCTCGAATACAAAGTCGGCGCGCTCATCGTCGTCTCGCTCCTGCTCCTGGGCGGTTTCCTCCTTTTGCTCGGGAACTTCTCGTTCCGCGGCGGCACGCGCATCCGCATCCACTACGACTTCTCCGGCAACCTGCAGTCGGGCGCGGCGGTGAAGATCTCGGGCATCAAGGTCGGCAAGGTCGAGGAGGTGCGCTATCTCGGCGGCGAGATCGATCCCGACACCAAGAAGCGCGTGCAGGTGCGCGTCGTCGCCTGGGTCGAAGATCGGGTCAAGGAGTCGATCCGCAAGAACGCCGAGTTCTTCATCAACACGCAGGGCGTCCTCGGCGAGCAGTACCTCGAGATCCAGCCCGGCTCGTGGGATCAGCCGCCGCTCGATCCGGCCCATCCTATCGACGGCGTCAACCCGCCGCGCACCGATCTGATCGTCGCGCGCCTCTACGAGTTCCTCGACTCGATCACCGGCCTCCTGAAGGAGGACAAGGACGTCATCCGCGACTTTCTGCAGTCGGGCGCGTCGGTGGTGCGGACGCTCGACGACCTCCTCAAGACCAACAAGCAGCAGATCGGCAAGCTCCTCGGCAACGTCGACGCGCTCAGCCGCGAGGCGGCGCAGCTGCTCGGGTCGATTCGCGCCGGCGTCGGCGACGGTGACAAGCTCAAGGCGACGCTGGCCAACATCGAGGCGCTCTCGGCGTCGATCCGGCGCGACATCGACCCGCTCATCGCCAAGGCCAAGAAGGCGCTCGACGGCGTCGACCGCCTCACCAGCGTCGTGGGCCCGGGCGAGCGCGACAAGATCGTCAAGGCGCTCGACGAGCTGGTCGCCGTCGGTGAGAAGGCCGACAAGCTGACCTCGGACGCCCAGCTCCTCGTCGCCGACGTGCGCAAGGGCAAGGGCACCGCCGGCGCGCTGCTGGTCGACCCGCAGATCTACGACGACCTGAAAGAGCTGGTGCGCGATCTGAAACGCAATCCGTGGAAGTTCTTCTGGAAGGAATAGGAGCGGCGTAGATGTCCCTGGGCCCGCCCTTCGACGCCTCTGGCCGCGGGCTGCGCCGCGTCTGCGGTGCGGCGCTGGTGGCCGCGCTCGCCTTTGCCGTCGTGTGGGTGCTGCTCCTGTCGGACCGCGCCATCGGGCCCGGCCTCACCGTGCGCGTCTCGATGACCACGACCGGCCCCCTGCGCGTCGGCGACAAGGTGCGCCTGGCGGGCCGCGACGTGGGCGAGGTGCGCGGCGCGGTGCGCATCCAGGATCACGTCGAGCTCAGCGTCTTCGTGGCGCGCGCGTGGACCCACGAGCTGCGCCGCAACTCCGAGCTCTTCGTCGCCACGCCGTCGGTGCTCGGCGAGGCCTACCTCGAGATCGGGCCGCCCGCGCATGGCGCCGCGCCCGGCGAGCCGGCACGCGCGGGCGAGCTGCTCGCCGCCATCGACCCGCCCGAGATCGACAAGTTCCTGGTCCGCTCCGAGGAGAGCCTGCGTCGTGCGCTGGCGCTCCTGCGCGAGAATCGCCCCGCCCTCGACGAGCTCCTCGGCGCCGCCGATTCGCTCCTGGCCACGCTCGCCGATCTGCCGGCCGATCGCGGCCAGCTCCGTCGCATCGCCGATCAATCGGCCGCGGCCTTCGTCGCCGGCGCGTCGCTGCTCTCGGCGTTACGCGACGCGGGCGGAATCGCGCGCGCGCAAGGCGCCGTCCACGACCTCGGCGCCATCGCCGATCACGCCGGTCCCGAGCTGGCCGCGCTGGGCAACCGGCTCGACCGCGCCATCGGCCGCGTCGAAGGGCTCGGCGACCTCTTCAGCGACGAGAAGAAGGCGCGCATCCAGGCCGGCCTCGCCGCCGCGCGCCGCGCCGCCACCACCGCCGAGCGCGTCGCCAAGGACGTGCGCGCGCTCGTCGCCATGGTCGAGCGCGGCGAAGGCACCCTGGGCGGCATCCTCGCCGACCAGGAGCTCTTCGACGATCTCCACGAGACCCACCGCATCCTGAAGGCCCAGCCGTGGAGCTTCATCTTGAAGGGCCCGCAACGTCCGCAGGGGCCACTGGTGCGCCCGCACCGTTGAGCGGCGCTATTCTTCGTCGATCACGGCGACGACCTTGCCTTCGTCGACCGCTTCGCCTTCCTTGATCTTGATCTCGCGCACCGTCCCGGCGCACGGCGCCTCGACGGGCATCTCCATCTTCATCGACTCGAGGATGATCACGGTGTCACCCTCACTGACCTTCGCTCCCGGCTGCGCCTCGATCTTCCAGACGGTACCGGTGATGTGCGCCTTGACGTCGGTAGCCACGTTCTCTCCTCGATCTCGAATGCGAATCAGGGTCCGACGACGCTGCCAACCTTGACCGGCACGGCGCTGAACTTCAGCGCCACCGACAGGCCGTCGACGAAGCGGAAGTTGCCCTTGGCGTCCTTCGCCATCGGGCAGTCCAGGCCGCGCACGATGGTGCCGTCGCCGTCCTTGCAGGTGTCGACGTGCGGCGAGCCGGCGCCCGGGGTCTCCTGCCAGAACGCCTCCAGCCCGTCGCCATCGACGTCGATGTCCGGCTGATAGTGCTGCTCTTTGTCGGTGTCGAGGCCGAGCACCGTGCCGACCGCGCCGGCGAAGATGGCGTCGAGCAGCGACTGGTCGGCCTTGATGACGCCACCCGCGTCGATGCCCTTGATCTGCGACAGCGTGGTCGCCGCGAGCACACCACCGAGTCGCCCGCCCGCCTTGCCGTCGGTGCCGACCAGCGGCACGCTCGTCTTGCCGCCCACGTCGACGAGATCCATCTGCACGCGCGTGCCCGTCAGGTCGAGCGCCAGCGTGATGTTTTTCTGGAACGGGATGTTCAAGCTGAACTTGTCGGGCCCTGCGAGCATCACACCGTTTTTGACCGCGCCGTCCTTGAACGTGATGAGCGGCTGCATCGCCGCGTCGAACGAAACGTCCTGCAGGTTGACCGTCACGTTGTTGGCCTTGAACGGGTCGCAGCTCGGATCGTTGTCGGGGATACCGTCGCAATCCTGATCGATGCCGTCGTCGCACACGTCCATCGCCATCGGATGGCGCGCCTTGGCCGCGGCGAGATGCGCCGCGTCGGAGCGGTCGTCGCAATCGCCCTGCGCCAGCGAGAAGCCGTCGCCGTCCATGTCGGTCGTGTCGGTCGGCTTCGACCCGGGCGTCATGTTGTCGGCCAGCCCGTCGCAGTCGTCGTCGACGCGATTGGTGAGGTCCTCCGTCGCGCCCGGATGCACGGCAGCGTCGGTGTCGTCGCAGTCGCCCTTGTCCCAGGTCGTGTCCTTGCCGTCGGCGTCGCGGTCCTTGTTGAACTTGCCGACGTAGAACGAGAACTTGGTGCATGCGGAGTCGGCGCCGTCGTAGCCGAAGAGCTCGATCGGCAGCACGATGTCGTGCTTGGTCGTGAACGACTGCTTGATCGTGTCGTTGGCCAACGCCGCGAGCGGCGACAGCTTGTTGTCCGGTTTGCCGTCGAGGTCCAGATCGAAGCCCTCGTCCGCGTCGGCGATCGCGAGCGACGCCAACACGATCTGGCGACCACCCATGAACGGCACCACCGACGGGCCCATGCACTCCGGAACCGGCGCGAAGGGATCCTTCTTCGATCCACAACCCGTCGCGGCGACGATCATCGCGGCGGCGATGAGCAAACGACGCATGCTACCCTCCTAGTGATTGCGGCGCAGCATTGCAGACACGATACGAGCCGTCAACCTCGCAGCGACGGTCGCCTGCGTCATTGTCGCGGCCACGGCCGAGGCGCATCCCGAGTTCGCGCCCTCCACGGTCAATCGCTACATCAAGGTCGACCTCGTCGCCGCCGACGAGCTGCGCGTCGCCTACACGGTCATGGTGGGGACCGCGCCGGCCGCCGCGTGGCGCCGCGCCGCCGACGCCAACGCCGACGGCAAGATCGATGACGCCGAGAGCCGCGCCATCGGCGAGCGCGCGCGTGCCGCCGTCGCCGCCGGACTGAGCCTCCGCGTCGACGGGAAATCGGTCACGCCGGCGTGGGAGTCGCCCTCCGTCGGGCTGGCCGGCAACGAGGTCGCGCCGAGCCCGCTCTCCGTCGATCTGGTCGCGCGCGTGCCGCTCGGCGGCGCGCCGTCGCACGTGGTGCGCCTCGACGATGCCACGCCCGAGCCGCAGCTCGGCGAGACCGAGGTGCGCATCGAAGAGTCGCCGGTGACCCGCCTCGTGCGCGCGCATCGCGGTCCGATTGGCGACGAGAAGCAGACCCGCTTCCTCTTCCGCGGTCCCAAGTTCTCGGCGCTCGAAGACCGCTCGATCACCTTCGAGCTCACCGGCGCCGCACCGTCAGGCGCGGCCCACGGCACGCCCGCGAGCACGCCGCGCCGCCGTGGGCGCCTCGTGTATTACCTCGCGATCGCGCTCGCGAGCGCGCTCGTCGGCGTGATGGTGCGGATGCGTCAGCGAAGGATGAAGGGATAGACGATCGACTGCGAATTGCTCTTGGAGCGCGGGAACGAGGCGCTCTTGGCCGCCTTCGCCACGCAATCTCCCGTCGGCGTGCCGGCGAACTGACCGGTGACGCTGGCGCTCGAGACGCGGCCGTTCGAACCGATGGTGACGGCGACGTTGGCCATGCCGGGCACCTTGTACTGATCGAAGCAGGCGCCGACGCGCGGCTTGATCTTCGACATGCCACCGACGATGGCGCCCTTGTCGAGCGAATCGGGCAGGCTCTCGTCCGCCGCCCCACCACCACTCGGCTCTTCGCGCGCCGCTGCCTTGCGCGGCGCCGGAGCCGGCTTGTCTTCCTTCGCCGAGCCGCCGCCGAGCAGCTCGTCCAGCTCGTCATGCTTGCCGCCCTTCTTCGGGGCAGGCGCAGCCGGCGCTTCGGCCTTGGGAGCCGCTTCGACCTTCGCCGCCGGCGCGTCGTTCTTCGCAACCTTGGCGCCGCCGCCTGCCTTCGGAACCTTGGCCGCGTGCTTCTTCTCGTCGCCCTTGTCGGCCTGCGCGACCGCTCCCGCCGCGGGCGTACCCGCCGCCGGCGCTGCCGCTGCCGGTGCACCTGCCGCCGGCGCCACACCGGCCGGCGCGCCTGCTGCCGCCGCCGGGCCCGTCGCTGCCGGACCCGCCGCCGCCATGACCGGCTCGGGCTTGCGGGTCAACAAGAGCACACCGACGATGACGATACCGATCACCGCGAGCACGCCGACGCCGAGAATGGCGAACATCCACTTGGGCGGACCGGACGGCGCCGCCGGCATGAGGATCGGCGCTGCCATCGGCGAGAAGACCGGTGCCGCGCCGAGACCCGGCAGATCGTCGTTCTTCGACGACGAGCCGCCCGGCGACGACGGCGAGGCCGCCAGCGTCGACGCGGCCATCGCGCGAATGTCGATGAGGCCCGAGCCCTCGGTCTGCGAGTTCGCGAAGCCAGGACGCTGCTCCGACGACGAAGACGACTGCTTGCTGCTGCTGGGACCACCGCCCGTCGCGAGCGCCTGCAGATTGTTGAGCGAGAAGAGGACCGAGTTCTCGTTGCGCTGACCGGTCATCGGCCGCACGTCCACGTCACCCGACGGCTGCGCCGGCGCGGCCTGCTGCGCCGCGAAGCCGGGCGACGACGTGCGCGTCTGCCGCTGCGCCGGAGCCGCCGACGGTGCGCCGAACAGGCCACCGCCGCCGCCGCCGCCGAACACGTCCGCTTCCGCCGACGGCGAAGGCGCCGACGAGTAGGCCGGCTGCGGAGCCGAGGGCGCGCCGCCGCCGAACAGATCACCGGGGACCGCATCCGACGGCGCATCGTCGCCACCGCCGGCCGCCGCAAACAGATCGGCCGAGTCGGTGCGTCGCGTCGCGTTGTCGTCGCCCGCGGGCGCGCCGCCGCCGAGATCACGGAAATCTTCGATCGAGGCCAGTCGCAGCCAGTCGCCGAAGCCCTCGCGCCAGGCGTAGGTCTCGGCGTCGATCTCGCCGTTGGAAAATTTGGTTCGCACTTCGGACGGCGAGAGCGGGCCGACCTGCTCGCGGTCGATCACGAGGTGCCACACCGCATCGCCGCTCGACGCTCCTGCTGCCGCCGGAACGCCCGCCGCCGGCGTGCCGCCCCGACCCGCCGCGATCGTCTGCCCCTCTTCGCCGGGAAAGCCATTGCCTTCGGCCTGAGCCGGCTCGCGCGAGGCCTCCACGCTGCCATCGGCGCCGCCACGAACGACAATGATGTGGCTGCACTTCTTGCAACGGATCTTGAAGACCTTCCCGCGGACCTTCTCGTCCGCGATCGAGTACTTCGTCGCGCAGTTATCGCAAACGATCTTCATGGGGCCCCTTCATGGAATGGACAGAGCATTTTAGGCGCATCATCGCATATTCGCAAGCGATCAACATGCCTTATACAGTTCGACACCCCGCCGCTCAGCTTCCTTGGCCTACCGGAACGGATTGCGGATGACGATCGTCTCCGCGCGGCCCGGACCGACGGAGATGAGCGCACAGTCGACGCCGACGAGCGCCTCGATGCGGCGCACGTACTTCTGTGCCGCCGGCGGCAGCTCGTTGAAGTCGCGCACTTCGCGCGTGTCGGCGTCCCAGCCGTCGAGCTCCTCGTAGACCGGTACGGCGCGATCGATCTCGCCGGGATCCGTCGGCAGCTCGTCGCGCGCTTCACCGTCGAGCGTGTAGCCGACGCAGATGCGCAGCCGTCCCATGCCGCGCAGCACGTCGAGCTTGGTGAGCGCGATGCCCGAGAGCCCGTTCCAGCGCACCGCCAGCTTGAGCGCGGCCACGTCGAGCCAGCCGCAGCGACGGGGACGACCGGTCGTGGCGCCGTACTCGCCGCCCGCTTCGCGCAGGCGATCGCCGAGCGCATCGGTCAGCTCCGTCGGGAAGGGTCCGTTGCCGACGCGCGTCGTGTACGCCTTGGCGATGCCGATGACGCTCGTGATCGTCGTCGGTCCGATGCCGGCCGAGGTGCAGGCGCCGGCCGCGATCGTCGACGACGACGTCACGAACGGATAGGTGCCGTGGTCGACGTCGAGGAGAGCCCCCTGCGCCCCCTCGAAGAGGACGTGGCGCCCCTTCTTGATCTCGTCGTACACGAGCCGCGAGGCGTCGCCGACGTAGCGGCGCAGCTTCTCGGCGTAGCCCATGTACTCCTCGGTCACCTCGTCGACGCCGGCGACGGCGACGCCGCGTGCGCGCAGCCAGTCGCCGACTTCGTCGACGTTGTGCTCGTAGAGCGTGCGGAAGCGCTGCTCGTCGAGGAGGTCGCTCATGCGCACGCCGCGACGGGCCATCTTCGCCTCGTAGGCGGGGCCGATGCCGCGCTTGGTGGTGCCGATGCCGCGCTTGCCGCCTTCGCGCACGCCGTCGATCTCGCGATGCAGCGGCAAGATCACGTGCGCGTGCTTTCCGATCACGAGGTCTCGATCGTCACCGATGAGACCGCGCCCCTTGCACTCGACCAGCTCCTCGAGGAGCACCTTGGGATCGATGACCATGCCGTCGCCGAGCACGCATTTCTTGCCGCGCCCGCGGAGCACGCCGGAGGGAATGAGGTGGGTGACCAGCTTCTGCCCATCGACGACGAGCGTATGGCCCGCGTTCGCACCGCCGCCGTATCGAAATACGACGTCCGCGAACTCGGTGTAGAGGTCGACGACCTTGCCTTTGCCTTCGTCGCCCCATTGGGCGCCGACGATGACTACGTTCGCCATTTTTCGGTGCCTACCCTAGTACGAGTTGGTCGATTCGTCACGCACCATCAAGTGACGTCGACCCAGCGGGTTCCCGACGCGGTGACCACGGCCACCCGCTGGAGCGCCCGGTCGGCTGCTCGCCGGGCCAAATCCGCGTCGGACGCGGGCGGTTCGTCGAGGTCCAGGACCGCCCGGTCGCCCTGTTTGCGCAGCTCGGCCGCCAGCTGCGCCGAGGCGACCGGATCGCCGGCCACCAGCACCCCGCCGGTCAGTCGCGGAGCCGGGACCCCGCGCAGCTTCAAGAGCTCGGCGACGCGATCGACGTCGAGCGCAAAGCCGGCCGCGCGCGCCGGACGGCCGTAGCGCGCCACCAGCCCGTCGTAGCGCCCGCCCGACGCCAGCGCGCCACCCGCGCCCTCGGCGTAGATCGCGAATCGCGTACCCGTGTAGTAGTCGAAGCCGCGCACCTCGCCGAGGTCGACCGAGAGGCGCGCCGCCGGACCGAGCTGGGCCAGGCGCGCGCACAGCCCCGACAGCTCGTCGAGCGCCGCGCGCGAGGCCGCATCGTCGACGAGGCCGCGGGCGCGATCGAGCACCTCGGGTCCGCCGTACAGCGACGGCAGCGCCGCCACCAGCTTCTTGCGCGCGTCCGACACCGGCGCGCGCGCCACCAGCGCCGCCACCGCCGCGCCGTCCTTGCGCTGGAGCCCGAGGTGCAGCGCCGCGGCCGCGTCGTCGTCGAGACCGAGCCCGGCGAGCGCGCCGCGCACGACGGCAGCGTGGCCGAGATCGACGGTGCGCGCGCCCACGCCGAGCGCCTCCAGCGTCGCCTCCGCGAGCGCCACGACCTCGAGGTCGCTGCCCGGCTGCGGCGCATCGATGAGCTCGACGCCAATCTGAAAGATCTCGCGGCGCGCCCCGTCGAGCCGCACCACCGAGCCCTGATAATAGAGGCGCACCGGCCCCGGCTCGTCGTGCATGCGCGTCGCCACCAGGCGCGCCACCTGCGGCGTCAAATCCGGGCGCAGCGCCACCACGTCGCCCGTCGCTGGCTCGACGAAGCGCATCGCCTGCACCGTCTGCCCCATGCCGCGCGCCAGGACGTCGGCGTACTCGTACAGCGGCGTGATGATCGCGCGATAGCCCCAGCGCTCGATCTCGGCCGCCGCCGTCGACGCCAGCCCCCGCCGTCGCGCCGCGGCGACGGGAAGGTAGTCACGTACGCCCGGTGGAAGTCGAACGGTCACGGCGTTCGGAATGTAATGATACGGCGCGTCACTGGCAAACGTTATTGACGCACTTCATGCTGCCGGTGCAGGCGCCGCAGCGCAGGATGTCCGCGCAGCCGTCGGAGATGACGCCGCAGCTCTTGCCCGCAGCGGCGCAATCGGCGAACGGCGTGCACGTACCCTTCTTGGTGCAGACGTTGGCCACGCAGACCCGGTTGCCGCTGCAGCCGCCGCCGCAGGAGACGACGCCGTTGCAGCCGTCCGGCATGCGGCCGCAGTCCTTGGCCTGCGCGGCGCAGGTCGTCGGGGTGCAGCCGCAGGCCGTCGTCTCGCCGCCGCCGCCGCACGACTGTGGCCACGCGCAGGCGCCGCAGTCGATCATGTGGCCGCAGCCGTCGGCAGCCATGCCGCAGCTCTGACCGAGCGCGCTGCAGGTCTTGGGCGTGCAGCCGCAAACGTTGGCCGCCCCGCCGCCGCCGCAGGTCTGGGGCGCGGTGCAGCTGCCGCACTGAATCGTCGACGAGCAGCCGTTCGAGATGTCGCCGCAGTTCTTGCCCTGCGCCGCGCAATTGGTCGGCGAGCAGACACCGACCGCGCAGACGTTCGCCGTGCCACCGCCGCCGCAGGTCTGCCCGACGGGGCAGCCGCCGGCCTGCCCGCAGCTCAGCGTGCCGCCGCAACCATCCGGCACCGTGCCGCAGTTGGCGCCGAGGCTGGCGCAAGTCTTCGGCGTGCAGCCGCACACGTTCGCCGGACCGCCGCCGCCACACGTGTTGGGCGCGGTGCAGGCGCCGCAGCTCACCGTGACGCCGCAACCGTCGGCGACGGCGCCGCAGTTCTTGCCCTGCTCGCCGCACGACTTCGCCCGGCAGCCGCACATGCCCGGCGTGCCGCTGCCGCCGCAGGTCGCGGGCGCCATGCAGCTGCCGCAGTCGAGCGTGTGGCCGCAGCCGTCGTCGACGGGACCGCAGTCCTTGCGCAGGTCGCCGCAGCTCAGCGGCACGCACGGCACCGCCGCGTCGCTGCCGCCGTTCCCGCCGACGCCGAGGGCGTCCTTGTGGCAGCGGTCGTCGCTGCCGCACAGCTGTCCCGGCGGGCACGCGCCGTCGTCGCTGCAGGCGATCGCGCCGTCGCCGAGGTTGGGCGAAAAGAGGCAGCCCGACAGCGCCAGCGCCAGGAGGGCTAGAACGCGCACGACCACACCGCCTGGGCGCCGCCACCGGGCGCGGGCGCCACGGCGAAGCGCGCATGGTCCTTGCGCACACCGACGATGTACAGGATCACGCCCGTCGCCAGCGCCGCACCACCGACGACATACATGGCCGTCGCGGCGGTCGCTTCCTGCTGTCCGAGCTGGTACAGGTTGGCCTCGGCCGGCGACCAGCTGCCCATCGAGGTCGCCAGCTTCGAGAGGCTGTTCTGCGCGTCGAGCGACGCGACGCCCAGGCCGATGCCCGCGCCCAGCGCCGCTACGCCTACCGCGCCGATGACGAGCCCGGCCACGCGCTCCTTCTTGCCGCCGGGCGGCATCGGCCGCAGCGGCGCGTCGCTGGCGCGCGTCGTCTCCGGGGTCGTCTCGGCGGTCGTATCTGCCGACCGGTCCGCGCTCTTGCCCGGCGTCTGATCGGGCACCGTCGGCGGCGGCGTCACCGCGCGCGGCGCCGGCGTCGGCGGCCGGTCGACCTCGGCCCGGCGATGCGCCTCGACGATCGGCTCCAGCTCGGTGATGCGACGCTCGACGTCGTCGCGGTTCGGCGCATCGGGTCGCACGCGCAGGTAGCTGCGATAGAAATGCAGCGCCGGCTCGTAGTCCTTGGCCAGACGGCTCGCCTGCGCCAGGTTGAACAGCAGCCCCGGCGCCTTCGACAGCGCGTAGGCCTGCTTGAACTCGTCGACCGCGCTCTTGAACTCGCCAAGCTCGTAGTGGGCCATGCCGCGGTCGTAGTGCATGCGCGCGTCGCGCACGGCGTCGGCCTCGGCGGCGAAGGCCGCAGGCGCCATCGTCACCAGCACAGCGACGACGACGGCAGCGAGCCTCACTTCGCCCCCGAGAACGGATCGACCAGGTAGTCCGGGTCCTTGCGCTTGTCGGCCGGTTTCGCGACCGGCGCCGCCGGTACCGCCTTCGGCGCGGGCGCCGGCTTCGCCGCCGGCGATGCGGCCGCTCGGCCCGACGCCGCGGTGGTCTCGTGATGCAGGTGGATCGGCACGTCGAGGAGCGCACCCGCCCTCACGCGCACGCGGCCGCTGTACTGATGGCGGCCCGGCGCCATGACCGTCAACGTGTGCTCGCCGGGCTCGACCTTGAGCCGCGCGCCCGACGCCGCCTGCGCGATCATCTGACCATCGAGATCGATGCGCGCGTCCGACACGTCGACCCGCACGACCAGCGTCCCCTCCTCGGGCGGCGCGTTCGCCACCGCCAGCTCCGACTGCTTTGGCGACGGCGCCGTCTTCGTCGGCGACGGTACTGTCGCATTCTGCGACAGCGACTGTCCTGAGGTCGTACGCACGCGGTACATCAGCACGCCGAACATCGCGGCCCCGAATCCCGCGAGCGCCAACCCGGCCGCGAGGATGCGCGTGCGCTGCCTGGCCGCTTCACCCGGCGGCGCCAGCGGCGGCACGTCGAGCGTCGACGGCGCCGCTCGCTGCGGCAGGAGCCCGCCCGGCGACGGTGTCGCGGCCGCCGACGCCTCGAGCGTGCCCGGCGACGGCGACGTCGTGTCCCAGTCGCTCGGCGGCGGCGTGCCGCGCAGCTCGCGGATGATCGCGCGCACCTCGACCGGCGTCGGCCGCCGGCCCGGCGTCTTCTCGAGCATCGCGCGGAGCAGCTCGTCGACGGCCGAGGGAATCTCGGGCCAGAAGCTCTTCGGCGACGGCGGCGCGTCGCTGAGGTGCATGCGCAAGACGTCGGCGGTGTTGTCGGCCTCGAACGGCCGCCGTCCCAGGATCATCTCGTACGCCATGACCCCGAGCGCATAGACGTCGGTCTTGCCGTCGACGGGCTTGGCGCGCGCCTGCTCGGGCGAGATGTAGTCGGGCGTTCCCACCACCTGGCCGGTCATGGTCTGGGGCGCCTGCAGCTCGCCCGCCGGGTCGGGCGAGATGAGCTTGGCGACGCCGAAGTCGAGCAGCTTGACGAGGTCGCGCCGCCCGCGCACCGGCGTCAAAAAGACGTTGGCCGGCTTGAGATCGCGGTGGACGATTCCCTTGTCGTGCGCCGCCTCGAGCGCGTCGCAGATCTGATCGATGATGTCGAGCGCCTCGTCCAGCGTGGGCTTGCGCTCCCACAGCCGGTCGTACAGGTTCTCGCCCTGCAGCCACTCCATGACAAAGTAGCTGCGCCCGTCGGTGAGCTGGCCGAAGCTGAAGACGTCGACGATGTTCGGATGGCCGATGGCGTTGACCGCCCGCGCCTCCAGCATGAAGCGCTCGACCAGGCCGGCGTCGAGCGACAGCGCCGGATCCATCACCTTGATCGCGGCCTTCTTTCCGATCAGCGGATGGGTGGCGCCGTACACGGTGGCCATGCCGCCATCGCCGAGCTTGCACTCCACCGTGTACTCACCCACGACCATGCCCGCGACCAGATCGGTCGCGAGCGGAAGCGGAACGAAATCGTCCGCGTCAGGTGGGTTTGCCGGCGTGGTGTCGCCGTGGCGATGGCGTGCCATTCAAATGCCCACTTAAGCATGAACTAGCTGGGTGCAATCAGGAATAACGCTTACACTCTAGCGCGCAAAAGGGTCCAGCAGGTAGTTGTCGTCCCGGTGGCTTTTCTTGGCGCGACGCTGGTTTAGGCGAGGCGGGGGGGACGCCGGCAGATCGGCCCCGATCACCGGCAAAGCAGCCGGAGCGACGGGCGAAGCCGGCTTGACCGGCAGCGCGCCGGCGGCGGCCACCGACGAGGCAGCGGGAGGCGCCAGGCCGAGCTGGTTGGCATGTAGGCGGTGCGGCCGATAGCCCGCCACGACCAGCGCCAAGAACGTCGTCGCCACGGCGGCGAGCCGCACGATGTGGCGGCGCTTCGTGAGCCGCACCGGAGGCGGCGCGTCGACGACGCGGTCGAGCGCCGGAGTCACCGTCGGCTTGAGCGACGCCAACACCTCGCGCACCTCCGGCAGCGTGGCGCGCTCGTCCGGCTTCTTGGCGAGGAGGCGCAACAGCAGCGACTCGAGCGCCGGCGGAATCTGCGGCCACAGGATGCTCGGCTTGGGCGGTGTCGCGGCCAGGTGAAGATGGATGGCGTCGGCCGGGTTGTCGGACAGGAACGGCAGCCGCCCGAGGACCATCTCGTAGGCCATGACCCCGAGCGAATAGAGATCGGTGCGCGCGTCGACGTCCTTGCCGCGCGCCTGCTCGGGCGAGATGTACTCGGGCGTGCCGACGACGCAGCCGGCCGAGGTCCAGCGCGGCATCATCTCCTGATGCGCGAGCTTGGCGACGCCGAAGTCGAGGAGCTTGAGGAAGTCGGGCCGCCCCGCGGCGTGGCAGACGAAGACGTTGGCCGGCTTCAAGTCGCGGTGGATGATGCCCTTTTCGTGCGCCGCCTCGAGGCCGTCGCACATCTGGGACAAGAGGTGGATGACCTCGGTGAGCGGCAGCGGGCCGTGCTGATGCCACATGCGCTCGTAGAGCGTCTGCCCCTGCAGCCACTCCATGACGAAATAGCTGCGCCCATCGGCGAGCCGGCCGAAGCTGAAGACGTCCACGATGTTCGGGTGGCCGATGCGGTTGATCGAGCGCGCCTCGAGGACGAAGCGGGCCACGGCGCCGGCGTCGGCCGACAAGATCGGCGAAAGCACCTTGATCGCAGCCTTCTTGCCGATGAGCGGATGGGTGGCGGCGTAGACTACGGCCATGCCGCCCTCCCCCAACTTATGCTCGACGCGGTACTCGCCGACCATCATCCCCTCCTGCAAGGTGCTCGGAGGAGCAGGAGGGGGGACGAATTCGTCTGACGCCAGGTCGTCCACGACTTGGTTTTAAGCCGTGGTCGACGAACCGCAACGAACTACACGCGTCCCGCTTGTAAGACCGCTTGCGCCGCGGCGATCCCGGTTCCGTGCGTTATTTTTACACCCAGATCCGAGAGCGCCATCTCCAGTGCCGACACCGAGGTCAGGATGTCGAAAGTGTCGAAGTAGCCGAGGTGGGCGACGCGGAAGATCTTGCCCTTGACCGCGTCCTGGCCGCCCATGATCGAGACGCCGTAGGCCTCGCGCAGGTGCTTGACCAGCTTGCCCGTGTCGAGGCCGTCGGGGCCGCGCACCGCCGTCACCGTCGGCGATGGCGCCTCGGGCGCGAACAGCTCGCAGCCGAGCGCCACGCACGCCTTGCGCGTGGCATCGGCGAGCCGCGCGTGGCGCAGGAAACATTCGACCAGCCCCTCTTCCTTGATCATCCGCAGCGCCTCGACGAGCCCCACGGTGAGCGAGATCGCCGGAGTCCACGCGGTCTCGCCGCCCGCCTGCGCCTTCTTCTCGCGCTTGAGATCGCAGTAGAAGCGCGGCAGATCGGCCGACTCGCCGCGCGCCCAGCCCTTGTCGGAGAGCGCGATGTACGACTGACCCGGCGGCAACATGAGCGCCTTTTGCGAGCCGGTGATCAGCACGTCGAAGCCGGCCGAGTCCATCGGCAGATCGAACGCGCCGAGCGCGCTCACGGCGTCGACGACATTGATGACGCGGTCGCGCGACGCGGTGATCTTGGCGATCTCCTCGACGGGGTGGCGCACGCCCGTCGACGATTCGTTGGCCTGCGAAAAGACGGCGGTGATCTTGTCGTCGGCGTCGAGCGCCTTCTCGACCGCCGCCGGATCGACCGCCTTGCCCCACTCGACGTCGATCGAGACGAGCTCGAGGCAGAACGCCTTGCAGATGTTACGCCAGCGCTCGCCGAACTAGCCGCCGACGACGCACAGCGCCTTGTCGCCGCGGCGCATGGTGTTGACCACCGCCGCTTCCATCGACAGCGTGCCCGAGCCGGACAACATCAGCACCGGCTGCTTGGTCTGGAAGATCCACTTCAGCCCGTCGGCAGCCTCGGCGAAGATGCGCTGAAAATCGGCGGTGCGGTGATGCACGATGGGCCGCGCCATCGCCAGCATCACGCGCTCGGGGACCGGCGTCGGCCCCGGGGTCAGGAGGTACTGTTTGATCGGCATGGCGACACTATAATGCGAGTCGGCGCGAAGACGAGTAGCCCTCTTGTCAGTCGCGCAGCGAGTCCAGATCCGCGACCGGCAGCGCGCCCTCGGCGGCGAGCCGCCGCGCCAGGCGCAGCTCGATGGCGACGTACATCTTCCAGCCCTCGGAGGTGTCGAGCGGGACGATGCGCCGCTGCCGCCCGCGCGACCGCAGCTCCTCGTTGAAGCAGGCGACGACGTCATCGAGCGTGCGCGCCTCGAGCTGCTTCTTCACGCCGTCGTCACGCTCGAGCTCCAGCGCCTGCACCGTCTCGCGGAAGCGGCGCGCCGTCGAGACCTTCTCCTCGAGGCGCAGCTGGCGGAACAGCGGCCGGTCGTCGTGGAGCGTGCCGGCGATTTCCGCGACGACGTCGTCCGTCTCCATCCAGAAGCGGTTGTCGTGCCACAGAAAGCCGTCGCGCGAGCCCTTCTCGACGCTCTCGTAGAACGAAGTGAGGATGCCGATGACGCCGGCCTCCTCCATCTGCTCCTCGTCGCCGTCCCAGCACTCGGCGCGCAGCGCATCGAGACGCGCGGCATCGAGCCCGCGCACCACGCCCGCTTCGACGAGACGAAGCACGGCCGTGCGCGGCGGCATGTAGACCTGTGTGATCGGCGTCTCGCCGTTGCCCATCTGCCTTTTCCACTATACGTTCATTGCACGTGACGCGCGACGAATTCGAGCATCGGTTGTTGTCGCTGTGGATGACGACGCGCCTACCGCTGACGCGCGCCAATCTGCAGTTCGTCACCGGCGTGCCGCGCGCGAAGCTCGGCAAGTGGCTCGATCAGCTCGTCGCCGACGGCGTCCTCGACGTCGACTCCGACGACGAGGGCGAGCTCATCTGGGGCGTGCGCGGCGCGGCGCGGGCGACCAGCGGCGCGACCTCGCCCGAAGAAGTGAAGAAGCTCGCCGATCTCAAGCGCGAGGTCGCCTCGTCGACGGCGCTGGTGCGCGCCGGCGCGGCGTCGCTCGGCCTTCGCGACGTGGCCGCGGGCCTGACGACGTCGCACGGCGCCAATCAGAAGTCGCTCATCGCCTCGGGCGCGCTCTCGTTCTTCTTCGGTCCGATCGGCTGGCTGTACGCGGCGCCGCTCAAGGAGGCCGGGCCGGTGATCCTCGGCTACCTCCTGCTGTGCCTGATCATGCCGCACCTGCTTCTCGTGCCGCTACTCGGCCTCATCAACCCGCTCTCGGCGGCCATCGGCGTGGCCTACGCCTGGCGTCACAATCAGAAGGGCGCGCGCACGCCGTTCGTCCTGCCCGATCCGAATCGCGCACTGCCTCCGCGTCGCTGATCATGCTAGAACGCGCGCGTGCTGGTTCAGCTCTCTGATGCCCATTTCGGCTACCCGGGCACCGATATCTTCACCGGCCTGACCTGGCAGGTGAACCCCGGCGACCGCGTCGGGCTGGTCGGCCCCAACGGCTCCGGCAAGTCGACGCTCCTCCGCCTGCTCGACGGGCGGCTCACGCCCGACTCGGGCACCGTCGCCCGCGCGCGCGGCTCGACCATGGCCTACCTCAAGCAGTCGCAGGAGTTCGCCGGCAGCGGCAAGGTCTTCGACGCGCTCTTGAAGCCATTCGAGAAGCTGCTCGCCATGCACGACGAGCTCCTCTCGCTCGAGAAGAACCTCGTCGACGAAAAGGCGCTCGAGCGCTACGGCGAGCTGCAGGAGCGCTACACGCGCGAGGGCGGCTACTCGCTCGAATCGCGCGTCAAGGCGCTGGCGCAGGACCTCGGTTTCTCGGGCGGCGATCTCGATCGCTCCGTCGACACGCTGTCGGGCGGCGAGCGCGGCCGCCTCGAGCTGGCCAAGACCCTGCTCGAGGAGCCGGACCTCCTGCTCCTCGACGAGCCGACCAACCACCTCGACGTCGAAGCGACCGAGCATCTCGAAGAGCGCCTGCGCGAGTGGCCCAAGGCGTTCGTGCTGGTCTCGCACGACCGCTACTTCCTGCGCGCGGTGTGCAAGGACATCGCCGAGGTGGAGGGCGGCAAGGTCGTCGTCTATCCCGGCGGCTACGACCGCTACGTCGTCGACCGCGAGGAGCGCCACGAGCGGCTCAACGCCGCCTATGATCGGCAGCAGGCGCAGATCGCGCGCACCGAGGACTTCATCCGCCGCAACATTGCCGGCCAGAAGACCAAGCAGGCCAAGTCGCGTCGCAAGATGCTCGACAAGGTCGAGCGGCTGGGGCGGCATCAGGACGAGTTCGCCGTCGCCGGGCAGATCGGGCTGCGCTTCTCCGTCGGCGACCACACCGGCGGCAAGGAGGCGATCAAGACCGACCAGCTCGCCGTCGGCTACCCGGGCGCCGAGCCGCTGGTGCGCGACATCAACCTCACGATCTATCGCGGCGACCGCGTCGGGCTCGTCGGACCGAACGGCTGCGGCAAGTCGACGCTGCTCAAGACGATCCTCGGCAAGCTCCCGCCGGTCGCCGGATCGGCGGCGCGCGGCCACGAGGTGCGCGTCGGTTACTTCGATCAGAAATTATCGGAGCTCGACGAGGAGCACTCGCTCATCGACGAGATCCGCACCGTGCGCGGCGACTTCAACGAGGACGTGGCGCGCAACTTCCTCGGCCGCTTCCGCTTCACCGGCGACGACGGGTTCAAGAAGGTCAAAGGGCTGTCGGGCGGCGAGCGCAACCGTCTGACGCTGGCCAAGATGATGCTGCGGCCGCGCAACCTCCTGGCGCTCGACGAGCCGACCAACCACCTCGACATCCCGGCGCGCGAGGTGCTCGAAGATGCGCTCGACGACTACGGCGGCACCGTCATCGTCGTGTCACACGATCGTTACTTCCTCGATCGCGTGGTCACCAAGATCGTGCACATCCACGACGGTGTGGCCGAGGAGCATATCGGCAACTACAGCGACTGGAAGCAGCGCGCGCGCGACGAGCGGAAGGAGGCCAAGGCGAAGAAGGCCGTGGTCGAGAAGAAGCCCGACCCGACGCCCGTCAACGCCGAGAAGACGGACCGCATCGCCGAGCGCGAAAAGGCCAAGGCACAGCAGCGCGACGCGGAAAAGAAGCAGCGGCGGCTCAAGGAGCTCGAGGAGAAGATCGCGGGCGCCGAGAGCGAGATCGCGGCGCTCAACGACAAGCTCGCCTCGGACCATGGCGGCGATTGGACCAAGCTACACACGCTCGTCGCCGACAAGGAGAAGGTCGAAGCGCGGCTGAAATCGTGGATGTCGGAGTGGGAACGTCTAGGAGAAGAGCTGCAATCTTGATATGATGACGGCGATGCCCCCGCGTCGCCGGCGCACGCTCGCGCCCGAGACCGTCAAGCTCAACGTAGACGAGGTGCGCGACTCGATCGCGCGCGCGCAGCGTAAGCAGGCGGCCCTGGTGGTCTTGCAGGGCTGCGAGTCGGAGATCGGCACGCACGTGATGCTCGACCGCCCGGTCTCCATCGGGCGCGATCCCAAGACCGAGCTGCCGCTGCAAGACGAGGGCATCTCGCGCCGCCATTGTCGGGTCTTCTTCGACAAGGACAAGGGCAGCTTCTTCATCGAGGACCTCGGCTCGACCAACGGCACCTTGCTCAACGGCAAGAAGCTGACGGCGGCCAAACGGCTCGAGGCGGGCGATCGCATCTACCTCGGCGCCTGCGTCGTCAAGTTCACCTTCTCCGATGCGCTCGAGGTCGGCTATCACGCGCAGATGGACGTGCTGGTCGGCACCGACGACCTGACCGGCCTCATCGCCAAGCGGCGCTTCGACGCCGCCTACGTGCGCGCCGTCGAGGAGGCGCGCCGCATGAAGGGGCCCATCGCGGTCATGATGCTCGACCTCGACGGGCTCAAGCTGATCAACGACACGCACGGCCACCCGGTCGGCGCCTACACCATCGCCGAGGCGGGCAAGCTGCTCGGGCGGGTCGTCTCGGAGCATGGCGCCGCCTGCCGCTTCGGCGGCGACGAGTTCGCCGCGTTCCTGCCGGGCCTGGGCAAGCGCGCCGGCACGCAGATCGCGGAAACCATCCGCGCGCTCATGGCGGCGCATCGCTTCGAGAAGGACGGCGTGGTGGTGCGGCCGACCATCAGCATCGGCGTGTCCGCGTATCCCGAAGACGGCGACAGCGCCGATGTGCTCCTGCGGCGCGCCGACGAGGCGCTCTACCGCGCCAAGAAGACCGGCCGCGATCGCGTCCACACCTGAGCTCGTGATATCGTGCGCGCCATGAAATATCTGGCGCTGGCGACGGTGGTCGCGACGATTGGCTGCGGCGGCACGAACAACGGCAACAGCGACGGCGGCACCGGCTGTGCCACGTTCGCCGACGGGGGCGCCTGCTTCAACGCCGCCTCGCAAACCGCGGTGCGCACGCAGTGCGGCGACGTCACCGAATACTGCGACACCAGCGGCAACGTCGTGCCGAACCTCGGCTGCCTCACCGCTCCGTCGACCACGCGCCCCTCGACGCCGGCCAAGGTGACGCTGACCGGCTTCGTGCACGTCTTCTCGAGCGGTCCCGATTCCAACAACGTCACGGTGCAGGTGTTCGACGCCGCGTCGCTGGCGAGCGGCCTCGACCCGGGCAACGGCGTGCAGACCATCGGCACGCTCAAGGCGACACTCGATCCGGCGACGCAGCGCGCCTGTGACGTCGACGGCACCAAGGGCTGCTCCATCCCGCTGTCGACGGGCTGCACGCTGCCGGTCTGCAACGATGGCCAGAACGGCCATCAGGACGATCACAAGTACTGCCGCGACAACGGCGCCGGCGGCGAGTGCAGCGAGCGATTGCGCTGGGAGTCGCGCTACGCGATCCCCAACGTCCCGACCAACAAGCAGCTGGTCATCCGCGTGAGCGGGCCGAACGGCGCCTCCGACGCCACGTGGGCCACGACGGTCGCGTTCAACGTCTTTCTGTCGACGAGCGACCGCGCCTGCACGTCGAAGTCGGACACCGACTGTCTCGACACCACCGACGCGGCCAATCCGAAGTATCAGCTCAACGCGAGCTCCCTGTCGAAGGCCGACTACGTCAACATCCCGACCATCTCGGGGCTCTCGGGCGGCGTCACCGCGGGCCAGGGCGCGGTCGCGGGCGAGGTGCACGACTGCGACAACTTCCGCGTCGCCAACGTGTCGGTGCTGACGACGCCGAGCGCCGATCGCTTCACCTACTTCAACGGCAACCCGGTCAAGACGCTGCCCGATGCGTCGCGCGCGTCGGTGGGGACGGATAAGCTCGGCCTGTTCGCGGCGCTCAACGTCAAGCCCGGCAAGGTCAAGATCGAAGCGGCCGGCGCGGCGGCGGCGGCGGGGCCGCTGGTTTCGTTCGGCGCGTTCGACGCCTTCGTCTACGCCAACACCGTCTCGATCGTGAACGTCAACGGCGGCAAGGGTACGCGCTAGCGATCGTCGCCGAGGAGACGCGCCGCTTCGGCCGTGTAGCCGGCGGCGTCGCGAACGATGAGCGGCGGCTCGACGACGAGCGGGCCGCGCGCGCCCTTGACCGCTTCGACGAGGACGCGATTGGCCGGCTCGTCGGCGCGCGAGTGCACGAAGCGGGCGCGCAACGGGCGCAGCCCTTCGCCGTCGAGGGTGGCCAGGAGCTCGGCCACGCGCGCCGACGGATAGATCAGCGCCGCGCGCCCGCCCGGCCGCAGCGACGAGCGCATGGTGCGCGCCAGCGCCGGCAGCGTCAGCTTGAGCTGATGCTGCGCCAGCGCTACCTCGGTGACCGGCGAGGCCGGCCCTTCGTCGAGCGAGCGATAGGGCGGATTGGCGACGGCGACGTCGAAGGCGCCGGCCGCGTCGGCCAGTGCAGCGGCGTCGGTGAGATCGGTCTGACGAACGGTCACGCGCGCGCGCATGCCGTTGTCGTCGGCGTTGCGCGCCGCCAGCGTCGCCAACCGCTCCTGCAGCTCGACCAGCGTCGCCGTCGCCGCGTCGTCGCGCGAGAGCAGCCCGAGGCCGACCACGCCGACCCCGCTGCAGAAGTCGACGACGCGGCCGTAGGGCGGCCGGACGAAGTCGACGAGCAGCAGCGGATCGACGGAGAAGCGATAGCCGCGGCGCGGCTGCCACAGGCGCAGGCGGCCGCGCAGGATCTCGTCGCGGCTGAGCTCCGCGTCGTCGGTCAGACTTCCTCCGACGGGACGATGGGATTGATCACGAGGCCGGAGGCGAGCTTCGGGTAGAAGAAGGTCGACTTCTGCGGCATCACCTCGCCGGCGTCGGCGACCGCCTTGACGTGCGCCACCGGCGTCGGGTTCATGAGAAACAGCGCCTGCACCGCCGGGTCGCGCGCGAGCGAGAGCGCCGCGCCGGTGTCCTTGACGTAGCGCAGGTTGGTCTGCTTCTCCTGCGCCGCGCGATCGATGCCGAGGATGCCCTCGATCATGAGCGCGTGCAGGAGGGTGACGTCGAGCGTGCGCAGCACCTCGGGCCCCTGCAGCGACGGCACGGCGTCGAGGTTCACGTCGCGCTTGAGCGACAGGTAGTAGATCTGCCCGCCGGCGACCATGGCGAAGGTCGGGCGCGCCTTGCCGCGCTGGGCCAGCTCGTCGCGCACGCTCTCGACCGAGCCTATTTCCATCGGCGTCACCTCGAAGAACTGCTGCGCCTTCTCCACGACCGCCGCCGCGTCGAACGACTCGAGCCCGTGCACCACGCGATGAGTCGGAAAGACGAGCAGGCCCGGATCATCCATGTTCGCCAGGAAGATGGTGCCGTACTCCACCGACGAGCGCGGGTTGTTGGCCGACTCGGCGCGCAGCTCGTCGCGCAGCGCCAGCATGGTCTCGTAGCGATGGTGGCCGTCGGCGATGTAGACCTTCTCGGCGGCGAGGATCTTGATGACTTCCTCCTGCGCGGCCGCGTCGGTCAGACGCCACAGCTTCTGCTCGACACCGTCGGAGGTGCGGCCGCTCAAGACGGGCGCCGTCTTCTCGATCGCTTCGAACGGCTTGTCGCTCGCGCGATCGGGATCCGAGTAGAGCCCGAAGACCTGCGACAGGTGCGCCCGCGCCGCGCGCTTGAGCTTGAGCCGATCGGCCTTGGGCCCCGCGAGCGTGCGCTCGTGCGGCAACACGATGCGCTCCTCGAAGCGCGCCAGTCGAATGCGGCAGATGAAGCCCTTACGCGTGGCGGTCTTGCCCTCGGCGGTGAAGGTCTGGTGGTAGCGATAGAGCGCCGGCTCGGGATCGCGCGCCAGGATGCCGGCGCGCAGCCATTCGTTCAGATCGCGCGCCGCGTTGGTGTATTTCTCGTCGCCCGAGCCCTCGGGCAGGATGAGCCGCACCGAGTTGTGCGGATCGAGCGCCGCCAGCCGCACGCGCTCCTCGTCGCTGATGACGTCATAGGGCGGCGCCAGGAGCTTCTCGGGCGCGCCCGCCTTCTTGGTGTAGAGGATGCCGCGGAACGCTGCGATGTCGGCCATCAGGCGCCGCGCACTTTGGCGTCGGCCGCCAGCACCTTGTCGCGCATGTCGCCGCGACGGGCCTTGAGCTTCTTGTTGAGCTCGGGGTCGGAGAGCGCCAGGATCGCCGCCGCCAGGAGCGCCGCGTTCTGCGCGCCGCCGATGGCCACCGTCGCCACCGGCAGGCCGGGCGGCATCTGCACCGTCGAGAGCAGCGAATCGAGGCCGCCCAGCGTGCCGGCCGAGAGCGGCACGCCGATGACCGGCAGGATCGTGTGCGCGACCATGGCACCGGCGAGGTGTGCCGCCAGACCGGCGGCGGCGATGACCACCTGGATGCCCTTGCCCTCGGCGTCACGCGCGTAACCGGTCGCCTCTTCCGGAGTGCGGTGCGCCGACAAGATGCGCAGCTCGGCGCCGATGCCGAGCTCCTCGAGCGTCGTTTTGGCGACCTTCATGACCTCGAGGTCATTGTGCGAACCGAGGACGATACCGACCTTGATGCTGCTCACGGGGATCTCCTTCCGATGTCTGTGCGAAAGTGGGCGCCTTGGAACGTGATGGCGTCGACGGCGCGGTAGGCGCGCGCGCGGGCGTCGTCGACATCTTCGCCGACGGCGGTGACGCCGAGGACCCGGCCGCCGGCGGTGACGATGCGATCGCCGTCGCGGCGCGTGCCGGCGTGAAATACGGTGACGCCGTCGACGCGCGCGGCGGCGTCGAGGCCGGCGATGGGGATGCCGGTCGGGTAGCCGCCCGGATAGCCGGGCGCGGTCATCACCACGCACACCGCCGCGCGCTCGGAGAAGCGCACGCGCTCGACGGGCCGGCCGGTGGCGACGGCGTGCAGGAGGAGACCGAGATCCTCGTCGAGGCGCGCCATCAACACCTGGGTCTCGGGATCGCCGAAGCGGCAGTTGAACTCGAGCACCTTGGGGCCGCGCCGCGTCAGCATGAGGCCGGCGTAGAGCAGCCCGCGAAACGGGCGCCCCTCGGCGGCGAGCCCGCGCGCGGTCGGCTCGAGCACCTCGCGCACGGCGCGCGCCACCTCGAGGTCCGACATCACCGGCGTCGGCGAGACCACGCCCATGCCGCCGGTCATCGGCCCGGTGTCGCCGTCGAAGACGGTCTTGTGATCCTCGGCTGGGACCAGCGGCGCGACGCGCTCGCCGTCGACGAGCGCCATGAGCGAGGCCTCGCGGCCGTCGAGGAACTCTTCGATGATGACGCGCCGGCCGGCGTCACCGACGGTCTCGCCGGCCAGCATCTTGCGCAGCTCGCTCTTGGCCTCGGCGAGGCCGCCGGCGATCACGACACCCTTGCCGGCGGCGAGGCCGTCGGCCTTGATGACCACGCGCTCGGCGCCTTCGGCGCGCATGAGCTCGTCGAGGAACAGCTCGGCCTCGGGCAGCTGCGAGAACGCGCCGAACGCCGCCGTCGGGATCGAGTGGCGCGCCATCAGCTCCTTGGCGAACGTCTTCGAGCCCTCGATCTCGGCGGCGGCGCGCGAGCAGCCGAACACTGCGCGCCCGCGCGCCTGCAGTAGATCGGCCAGCCCAGCGACGAGCGGCCCCTCCGGTCCAACGACGACGAGGTCGACGTTCTCGGCGTCGGCGAGGTCGGCCACCTGGACGCACTCGTCGGCCTTGACCGGCACGCAGCGCGCGACCTCGGCGATGCCGGCGTTGCCGGGGGCGCAGATCACCTCGCCCACCGATGGCGAGCGTGCCAGCGCCCAGCACAGCGCATGCTCACGGCCACCGCCACCGACGACGAGCACCTTCAGCTTGGTCGCCATGCCGCGCGCCCTAGTGCCGGAAATGGCGCATCTTGGTGATCAGCATGGCCAGCTTGTTCTCGTCGGCGGCCTTGATGACCTCGTCGTCCTTGACCGAGCCGCCCGGCTGGATGATGGCGGTGGCGCCCGCCTCGGCGATGGCGTCGACCCCGTCGCGGAAGGGAAAAAAGGCGTCCGACGCGCAGACCGAGCCCATGGTCGGCAAGATCGCCTTCATGCGCGCGATCTTCACCGAGTCGACGCGCGACATCTGACCGGCGCCGACGCCGACCGTGCGCACGCTGCCCGCCGAGAGCGACGCGAACACGATGGCGTTCGACTTGACGTGCTTGCACACGCGCCAGGCGAAATCGAGCGCGCGCAGCTCGTCGGCCGAGGGCTGGCGCGCCGTCGCCACGGCCGCCTCGGCCGCGCTCACGATGCGATCGTCACGCGTCTGCACGAGGAGCCCACCGTTGACCGCGCGCAGCTGCCAGCCCGATTTTCCGTGCGTCGGCGTCTGATAGGCAAGCAGGCGCAGCGACTTCTTCTTCGAGAGCGCCGCGCGCGCACCGTCGGTGAAGCCGGGCGCGATGACGCACTCGAGGAAGGTCTCCGACAGCTCGCGCCCGAGATCGTCGTCGACGACGCGGTTGCAGGCGACGATGCCGCCGAAGGCCGACACCGGGTCGCACTCGCGCGCCATGAGATAGGCGGCCGCCACCCCGTCGTCGCTCTCGGCGGCGCCGCATGGGTTGGTGTGCTTGATGATCGCGACCGCCGGCCGCCCGAACTCGGAGACGAGCTGCACCGCCGCGTCGAGGTCGACGATGTTGTTGAAGCTGAGCTCCTTGCCCTGCAGCACTTCGGCGCGCGCCACCGACGGACCTTCGGGCTGCGCCTCGTCGAGATAGAAGGCCGCCTTCTGGTGCGGGTTCTCGCCGTAGCGCAGCTCCTTGCCGTCCTTGAACTGGAGCGTGAGCACCTCGGGGAACGCCTTGAGCACGAGGCCGCCCTCGCCTTCCTTGGCCTCGACCGGCTTTTCCTCGAGCGCCTTGTCGTCGAGCGCCTTGTCGTCGAGCGCCGTGAGCCAATTGGCAATGGCGCCGTCGTAGGCGGCGGTATAGGCGAACGCCTTACGAGCGAAGCGGAAGCGCAGCGACGCCGAGGTCTGCCCGTCGTTGGCGTCGAGCTCCTCGAGCAGCGCCGGGTAGTCGTCCGGCTCGACGACGACGGTCACGCGCTCGTGATTCTTCGACGCCGAGCGGATCATGGACGGGCCGCCGATGTCGATGTTCTCGATCGCCTCGGCGAGCGTGACGTTGGCGCGCGCGACGGTCTCGCGAAACGGATAGAGGTTGACCACCACCAGATCGATCTTCTCGATCTGATGCTTGGCCATCTCCGCCTCGTGCTCCGGCGTGGCGCGGCCGAGCAGGCCGCCGTGGATCTTGGGATGGAGCGTCTTGACGCGCCCGTCGAGAATCTCGGGCGCTCCCGTATACGCCGCCACGTCGGTGACGCGCGCACCAGCCTCGCGCAATGCGCGGGCGGTACCGCCCGTCGACAGCACTTCGATACCGTGCCGCGAAAGGCCGCGGGCGAGCTCTTCGACGCCACGCTTGTCGGAGACGGAGACGAGCGCCCTACGAATCCGGATCATGTGCCCACTCCGAAGTTGGGCACATGGTGGTAACGCGTCAGCGAGACAGAGTCAATGCAGCAGGGACGCTACTGTGGCCCCTGTCCTTCGGGATAGTAGCCGGGGTCGCCGGGAATCGGCTCTTCGCCGGGGCCGACCATCTTGAGCTTCAAGAGGCCGCGCACTTCGACCTGGCGGATGCGCTCGCGGGTCAGGTTGAGGATCTCGCCGACCTCCTCGAGCGTGATGCCACCCTTGTCGGCGACGTCGAGCGAGCAGGTCTCGGCCATCTCCCAGACTTCGAGGTCCGGGAAATTGAGCTTGATGCTGCCCGTCTCTGGATTGACGTCCAGATAGAGGTGGTGCTTGCACGAGACGTAGGGGCAAGGACGCATCTCTTCCTTGCAGGCGCCGCGGCTGGCCGGACGATCCAGGTCGTCGAACAAGGGCAAGAGCTCGCGGAAGCGCAGCTCCTCCTTGGTCAGGCGCTTGGGTGCGATCGTCTTCGATCGCGCCCGCGTCCGCCGCTTCTGCCGAATCTTCCGGCTGACCGGCAGTGCGCCGTCGTCGGCGACCGCGTCGCCCTCCGCACCCTCGTGCGCGAGCGCTTCAGCTTGAATCTCGTCGCGCGTGTCCTCGTTCATGTTGCCTCCTTCAGTGCCGTAACCGGTGGCTACAGCAGGTCCCCGGCGCCGCCCGAGGCGCCGGAGGAAAATGCGCGCGCTCGTGCCGCGCGTTCGAGCGGCGTCACGATCTGCCGCTCCAAACCTTCGATTCGGCCGACGAGGTCGTCGGCCACACGCCGTGCGTCGGCCAGCTCCTTGCCGAGCTGCTTTCTCCGCCCCGGATCGAACTCGGGGGTGCGCAGCTCGCGCTCGAAACCGACGAACAGCTGCTTCAATCCGCGCTCGACCGCTTCGATCTCGTCCTTGAAGCGCAAGAACGAGCGCTGGATCTCTTCGATCGTGTAGCTCTCGGCCATCATCCGCTTGATGGCGTTGACCCGGCGCACCACGACCGACGGGTAGAGCCCCATCGAGCCCTGGTGCTTGCCCTTGCGGCCGACCCGGCGGCTGCGCGGCAACAGGCCCAGCTGGACGTACTTGCGGAACGTGGCCTCGGACAGCTTGAGGCCGCGGTCACGGAAGACCTCGACCACCTGGGCCGAGCTCATTCCGTCCGGGTGCGCGCGCTCGATGGCGTCGACGTCGCGCTCGGCCAGAAGGCCCTTCGCCTCCTCGCCCCCGGGTTGTTGCGATACGCCCCGCACCATGCTTCGAATGTAATCCATTCTAAAGAATCTACTCAAGCGAAAACTTGCGCGCGCCGATAACTTTGATACTGAACGCGCGCGCAGACGGCCGATGTGCGCGCTGCAAGTGGTGTCGCCGGCGGCGCTGCGCTAGGCTCGACGCAGATGCGCCGTCTCGCTCTCGCGCTCGTCGCGCTCATGCCATTTCTCGTCGCTGCGGGTGGTCGCACGTTCCATCACGACGCGATGAAGGTGCGCTCCTTCGCGCCGCCGCTGGGATGGGAGCCGCAGCCGACCGGCTCGTATCCGCGCCTGCTCGGGCAATGGGAGACCAAGGAGGGCAGCCGCCTGACGCTGGTCGCGCAGAAGGTCCGCAGCGGCCTCGACGCGCGCGGCCTGGCCGAGGAGTCGAAGCCGGCGCTCGAGCGCCAGGGCTTTCGCTCCATCACCATCTCGCCCGAGCGTCCGAGCGGCGACGACAGCGACCGCGTGCGCCTCGACGCGACCGTGGACGACGGCCACCGCTTCGTGCGCCAGCTCTACGCCGTCGCCGACGACATCGGCTACGTGCTGACGATGGTCGGCCCCATCATCCGCGCCCCGCAGCTCCGGCGCGACTTCGACGAGGCGGCCGCTTCGCTCACCGTCGGCGACTGAGCGGGCGCCGCCGCCATGCTAGGCTCTGCCCGATGCCCATGACGCCCGCATTCACGAGCATCGACGACGTCATCGCCCAGCTGCGCGCGCGCTCCTACGTCTGCGATCGCCGCATCGCCACCGCCATCTACCTGGCCGATCGCATGGAGAAGCCGATCCTCGTCGAGGGGCCGGCCGGGGTCGGCAAGACCGAGCTGGCCAAGACGCTGGCCGACGCGCTCGGCACCGAGCTCATTCGACTGCAGTGCTACGAGGGGCTCGACGAGGCCAAGGCGCTCTACGAGTGGGAGTACCCCAAGCAGCTCCTCTACACGCAGATCCTGCGCGACAAGATCGGCGAGGTCACCGCCGGCGCCAAGACGCTCGCCGAGGCGGTCGACAAGCTGGCGGCGCAGGAGGACGCCTTCTTCTCCGAGCGCTTCCTCCTGGCGCGGCCGCTGCTGCGCGCCATCCGCTCGGCGACGCGGTCGGTGCTGCTCATCGACGAGGTCGATCGCGCCGACGCCGAGTTCGAGGCGTTCCTGCTCGAGGTCCTGTCCGATTTTCAGGTGTCGGTGCCGGAGCTGGGGACCTTGCGCGCGGCGGTCAAGCCGATGGTGGTGCTGACGTCGAACAACGCGCGCGAGATGAGCGACGCCCTCAAGCGCCGCTGCCTGCATCTGTTCATCGGCTATCCCGACGCGGCGCGCGAGCTGGAGATCGTGCGGGCGCGCATCCCCGACGCCAAGCAGGAGCTGGCCGAAGCGGTGGTGCGCGTGGTGCAGCGGGTGCGCGATCTCGACCTCAAGAAGCGGCCGTCGGTGTCGGAGACGCTCGACTGGACGCGCGCGCTCACCATCTTGAATGCGCAGGAGCTCGACGCGACCCTCGTCGAGTCGACCCTGAATTTGATCCTCAAGTACGAAGGGGATATCGAGCGGGCGCGCGAGAAGCTGCCCGAGCTGACGGCGACGAAGTAGTCGCCGGCGACGAGAACGAAGACGCTATTCCGCGGCGGCCGCGGCGGCGTCCTTGGACGCGTCGAGCAAAACCAGGTCGCCCGACGTGAAGCCGGCACCCTTCTGCGCCACGCACACCGAGAGCTTCTCGTTCAGGTGGTCGGCCACCTGCAAGCGCCCCACGATCTTGCCCAGCTCATGGCCGATGATCGCACCCGTCGAGGGATCGGTGATCTCGTCGCCGAGCCGCCGCACCGTCAGCGCCGCGCCCACCGGCAGCCCGATGTCGCTGCCGGCCGTGATGTAGATCTTGCCGCCCTTGCCCACCTTCGCCACCGCGCCCGACCAGGGCTTGGCGTCGGCCTTGGAGAGGACCTTGTTGATCATGTTGTGCACGGCCATATAGAGCGCGCGCTTGCCGAGCGTCTGATCTTCGGACTGCTCGCCGCCGCCCATGACCATCGTCGACTTCGAGTTGGCCGCGCCCTCGCCCGACTCGGCCACCCAGATCTCGCCGGTCGTCGAGTCGATCATGCGCAGGCTGACGCGCGCATGGAACGTCTTGGTCTTCTGCTGATAGTAGCCGCCAAACCCGGACGTCTTGTTGTCGCTGTCGAAGTCGGTGATCTTGCCGGTCACCAGGGCCTGCAGCCCGAGGAGCTTGCCGGCCTTGGCCGCCGTCTGCGCCGAGATGGCGCCGGTCATGCCGAGCCCCTGCTCCTTCAGCACCTGCGCCAGCTGCTCGCGCTCGATGACCACGAACGCGCCCGATTTGACGAGCGCCTCGGTCGCCGCGTCGCGCGCCGCCTCGGCCAGTGCATTGCGCGAGCTGCCCCAGTAGCCGTGGTGCGAGGCGTCGTCGAAGTCGACGATGCCGACCCGCTTCTTCGGCCCGTGCAGCTTGGGCGGCGGAGCTTCCGCCACGGCAGCGTCACTGCAGCAGGCCGCGTTGGCCGTCTGCGGCTTGTCGTCCGCCTTCGTATTCTTGGCACCACCGCCGCAGCCGAGCGCCAGCAGCGCCGGCGCCCACAGAAGCAATCGCTTGGTCATCTTCGTCTTCTCCTCAGTCGTTCAATTTGCGCGTGAGCGTCTCGGCTGCGAGACGGGCCGCGGAGTTGATGGCGTTGAGCCGCGCCGTGTCGGCATCGATATGCAGCTCGGCCGCGTGCTGCGTCGTCGCGGCCACGACCTTGCCGTCACGCACGCGCACCAGCTTGGCCACGACGTTGCCCTGGCCCGACTGCATGCCGGCGCCGGCGAGGTCGGCATGATAGGCGAGCTGCGCGGTGCCCTTGGCGACGACGACGTAGTCGGCATCGGACTTCTGCGCGATCTGGCGCGCCTCGCCGGCCGAGAGATCGAGCATCTCGAAGGCGGGCTTGGGCGCCAGCTTGCCGCGCAGGACCTGCGGATCGACGACGTGGAAGCCGGCGCCGCCGAACACCTCGGACAAGGTCGCCTCGATGCCACCCATCTCGTTGACCTCGCGCACGACGGTCGTCTTCGTCCGAATCACGCCCGGGGTCCACACCAGGTCGGTCCAGCCGAAGACGCGATGCGGCCCCAGCTGCTCCGTCGCCAACACCAGGACCCGCCTGCCGTCGAGCTTCTCCGACCGTTCCGACTGTCGGCTGTCAGCTGTCGGCTGTCGGCCTCTGCCGCCGATGGCGAGCCTGAGCCCATCGACGTCGACGTCGGCCGAGATCTGCACCTCGAAGACGTTGCCGTCCACGTCCTCCGACACCACCTGCGACCGCGGCACGAACGCCGCCGCGCGATCATAGACGGCATGGTCGGTCGCGCCATCGTCGCCCTCGGCCGCGGCGCCGAGGCTGCCGGCCACCTGCCCGACCGCCGAGCGCAGCGCCGACGCGATTGCCTGCGCCCGCGCCACTGCGCGATTGCCACCGACGATGACCGCGCGCCCTTCGGCCGCCACCGTCGTGCGCCGCGCCTCTGCGCGCCCGCCCGCCAGCAGCGCCGACAACATCACCGAGAGTGCGAGGAAGAGCGTCGAGGTGCGTCTCATGGCCCGTGATTACGGGCTCAGCGGCGCTTTCTTCCGTGGGATCTACTGGATGCGGGCGCGATGCTGCTTGGCAATTTCGGACCAGCCGCTCTTGCCGTCGAGCGCGACGTACTTGTCCCACGCCGCCGCCGCGTCCTTGCCCTTGCCGGCCTGCTCGTAGGTCATGCCGAGGTTGAACCAGGCGTCGAGATAGCCGCCGTCGAGCGCGGTCGCCTTGTTGAGCGCCTCGAGCGCACGCGGCGTGTCGCCCATCTCGGCGGCCACCGCGCCGAGGTTGTTCCACGCCTCCTTCGAGGTCGGCCCCATGCGCACGGCCTTCTCGAGCGCCACGCGCGCGCCCTTGCGATCCTTGAGATCGTCGAGGGCGGCGCCAATGTTCACCTGCGCGAAGACGTAGTTGGGATCGAGCGCCAGCGCCGACTGATACTCGCCAATCGCCTCTTTGATCATGCGCTCGTCGATCTTGGGCGCCGCCTTGAGCCCACCGACGCTGGTCTCGCCCGCGCGCAGCTCGATCTTGCGGGCGCGCGAATTCGGATCGACGTCGGTCGAGCGGCGAAAGCGCGTCGACGGCTCGAGCGCGCTCAGCGCCTTGCGATGGAGCGCCACGCCGAGGTTCGAGCGCGCCGAGAGCGAATCGGGAAACACGCCCAGGAAGACCTCGAGCTTCGACTGCGCCGCGTCGTAGTCGCCGCTGCCGAGCGCCTTGACCGCCAGGTCGAAGCCACGCACCTTGGCGCGCAGATCGAGCAGGTAGTCGCGCACGCGCGCGATGCGCTCGGCGTGGGTCGGATGGGTCATACCGCGCGGGATCTCTCCCATCGCCTGCAGCATCTTCTCGTGCAGCGTCACCGACGCCGCCGGATTGAAGCCGGCGCGATAGGCGTACAGCGCGCCGAACTGATCGGCCTCGAACTCGTGCGCGCGCGAGATGGTCATGAGTAGGGAATAGAGATCGCTCTCGCCGCCGATGAGCGACTTGCCCTCGCCCATCGACGACGCCACCTGGATCATGCCCATGCCGTGGCGCAGGGCCGCGTGCGCGCACTCGTGCCCGAGCACCGACGCATATGCATCGTCGGTGTCGCCCATCTTGTTCTTGACCATGTCGACGAGGCCGCGGAAGACGAGGATCGATCCGCCCGGCAGCGTCAGCGCGTTGATCATCGGCACGTCGACGAGGATGATCTTGTAGCGCAGCTCGCGCTCCGGTCGATCGGCCACGCCCGCCAGGCGCTTCAAGATCTTGTTGAGCCGATCCTCGAGCGCCGGGTCATTCATCTTGCCCCAGCGATCGCTCACCTGCTTGGCGATCTCCTGACCAATGCCGATCTCCGACGACGAGTCGATGACCTGCCCCTCGGAGAGCGCGTTGACGTTGCCGGTCAGCACCTGCAGCTTGGTCGACGCCCAGCGTCCGAGATCGCTCTTGGGATTGATGCGCGCCGCCCGCTGCCACGCCTCGCGCGCGCCGGCGTTGTCGCCCTGCTCCTTGTAGACGAGGCCAATCTGGTAGTAGGCCGCCTGGAACCCGGCGTCGAGACCGGCGGCGCCCTTGAGCCGCTTGAGCGCCTCGTCGAGATCGCCGCCTTCGTAGGCGTCGACGCCGAGCGCCAGCTGCGCCTCTTTGACGTGTGGCGCCTTTTTCCAGGCCTTGCGCGCGTCGTCCTTCTTGCCGACGTCGGGGTTCGCATAGCCGAGACCGAGGAGGTACTGCGCCTCTTCGAGGTCCGCGTGCTTGCCGACGGCGCGCTCGAGCGCCACGACCGCGCCCTTGGGATCCCCCATCGACAGCATGCGCTTTCCGTCGGTGAGATCCTTGGCCGCGTCGCCGTACTGGAACTGCGCGACCAGCTCCTCGGCGTGGCGGTGCAGCGCCGCATCCGCCTTGGGATCGAGCTTGAGCTTCTGCGCCAGCTCCATGCCGCGCGTGCGCGCCTTCTCGTCGCCCGCGTCGCTCAGACCCTTGAGCGCGTCGAGCAGCCCCGCGCGCGCGTCCACGTTCGCCGGCGCTTTGGCGAGGAGCTTGTCGTAGGCGTCGACAGCGACGGCAAAGTCGCCCGACTGCAGCCCCAGATCGCCGAGCTCCTGCAGCGCCAGCAGGCCCGTCGGCCCCGCCTCGTCGGCCAGCGCGGTCAGGATCTGCTTGGCCTCGGCCGCGCCGCCCGGTACCTTGCCCTGCGCCAGACAGTGCGCCAGACGCACCTGCACGACCGGATTCTTCGGCTGCAGCGCCAGCGACTGCCGGTAGGCCTTGACCGCCTCGTCGCAGCGATTGGCCACCGCCCACGCGTCGCCGCGCGCCGCCTGCTCGGCCGCCTGATTCTTCGGAACGGCCTTCTTCGCCGGCGCCGCCCACGCGACCACCGGCATCAGGGCCAACGCCACCCACAACCGCATGCAGCCTCCTCGGCCGCTCATCATACGCGGCTTTGGCGCCGATCTTCTGGACGGAGCATGTGCAGATGCGTGATGCCGTCCTCGAGATAGTCCTCGCCGTCGCGGACGAACCCGAACGAGGTGTAGAACTTCTCCACGTACTTCTGCGCGCCGATGCGAATCGGCACCGCGCCGTGCGCCGCTTCGAGCGCCGCGATGGCGCGCCGCATGAGCTCGCGCCCGGCGCCGGTCCGCCGCACCGCCGGCGCGCTGACGACGCGCCCGATCACCGCCGGCTCCTCGCGCACACCGGGCGCGAACAGCCGCGCGCACGCCACAATGACCTTCCCATCCAGCGCGAACAGATGCGTCGCCTGATCATCGAGCCCGTCGGCGTCGAGGTACGGACAATTCTGCTCGACGACGAACACCTCCTGCCGCAGCCGCAAGAGCCCGTACAGCTCGGTCGTCGTCAGCTCCGAAAATGCCCGCAGATCCCACTGTAAGGTCACCGCGCAATCGTACACGAGGTCGGTCGGTTTGATTGTCAGCGTCCGCGAACGACGGAGTCGAGACAACCAGCGATTAGCGCACGATGCCGATGAGCTGCGCGAGCGCGCCGGCGAGCTCCTCGACGTCGACGCGCGGCACCGTCGGGACCATGTACTTGTAGCGCTTCTTCCACCAGCGCACCGGCCCGCGGTCGCTGCAGCCGTAGGCGCGGTCGTCGCCGGCGCAGAAGATGCGGACGTGCAGGTGGTCGTCGTGCGGCGCCGAATCGCCGGGCTGATGCAGGATCGCCTCGGCCCGCTCGACGAGCCCCGGCTCCTCGCCCTGATCGGCCGCATAGGCGAGCAGCCGCTCGCGCAGACGCGCGTTGATGAAGAGGTACTGGATCTCGATGCCGGGCTCCTCGAGCAGCGCCCGCACCAGCGCCCAATTGCGCCGCACGTCGAAAAACCGCGTCGAGAACGGGCCGAACACGACGCCGTGCTCCGGCGGCAGCGGCGGGCGGGCGCGGCCATCCCAGAACGGATAGCGCGGCATCGAGTCGGCCGGCGCAACCGGTTTGCCACGGTCGTCGGTGGCGTAGTAGATGAGGTCGAGGTCGCGACCGTTTTCGTGCGAGCGATGAAGGATGCTGTCGCCGCCGCCCTTGAGGGACATGTCGCCCACCCCGAGGAGCGACCCCGGGTACTCGCGCCGCACCCGCCGGGCGGCGTGCTGTACGGCGGCGACCAGCTCGTCGGTGGCGTAGGCGGCGCCGCGCGTCTGCCACAAGGTTGGAATGACGTAGCCTTCGCCTTCGCGAGGCAGCCGGGCACCGCGCAGGAGCGCGCCGTGGTTGAAGGAGCCTACCGACACGCTGGAGCCGTCGGTGAAGAAGCCCGGTCCGGCGCAGCCGGCCCCGACCAGCGCGGCGGCGCACACGAGCACAACTCTCACGATCGTAGTGTATCATCGCCAGCCATGGGCGCCATTACGTTCGCCCCCGACGAAGCGCAGGAGATCGCACGTGCGCTGGCCGCGGTTGCCGCCGCCGACGGCGCCATCCTCGCGCGCGAAGCGTCCTTCCTCGACGCCTTCGCCATGGCGCATTCGGTCGGCGGGCTCTCGTTCATTCCAGCCACCCTCGACGTGGCCCGCCTCGCGCGGGTCATCGCGGCGCCCGACAAGCGGCGGGAGGTGCTGCGGCTGTGCGTCAAGATGGCGCTCTCCGACGGCAACTACGCCGACGGCGAGCGGCGCGCCATCGTCAACATCGCCACCACGTTCGGGGTCGGCGCCGACGAGCTGCAACAGCTCACCGAAGAAGTCCGCACCGCCAAGTAGCGCTTGCTCGCTGGTCACCTCGCCCTACCTTCGGGTAGGCGGAGGTACACGATGCAGCACGACAAGGATAAAGACCCGAACGTGACGGCCGGATCCAACTCGCCACGCTGGTGGAGCAAGGATCACACGTCCTCGTGGACGCGCATCAAAGAGGCGCTGAGGCGCGACTGGGAGCAGACCAAGCACGACTTCAGCAAGAAGTCGGGCCAGGAGCTCAATCAAGACGCGGGCGACACGCTCAAGCAGATGGCCGGAAAAGAGCCGGTGGGCGACTGGAACAGCGTCGAGCCGGCGATGCGCTATGGCTACGGCGCCGGGAGCAACTACAAGGACGTCGAGTTCGACGCGCACGAGAAGACGCTCGAGAGCGAGTGGAACGAGATGAGGCCGTCGCGTCCGTGGGCCGAGTCGCGCGACTTCGTGCGTCGCGGCTGGGAATACTCGCGCCGCAAGGACTAGCCACGCAGCTCGCTGGTGCCTCGGCGAGATTCGCTGGTCGCGTCGGCGAAACGTAAAAAAACGGCCGGGATCGCTCCCGGCCGTTCTGTTTTCGCTAACAGCTAATCGCTGCTCTTCTACTGCTTCGGCTGCTCTTCGAACTCGGCGTCGATGACGTCCTTCTGCTCCTGGGTCGTCTGCTCTGCCCCACCAGCACCGGCCGCGCCACCGCCGCCACCGTCTGCACCCGACGGCGCCGCGGTCTTGTACATCTGCTCCGCCATCTTGTACGACGCCTGCTGCAGCTCGTTGAACGCGGTCTTGAACGGCTCTGCGTCCTTGCCTGCGTCTTTGTTCGCCTCGAGCACCTTCTTGGCGTTCTCGATCCCGCGCTCCACGTCCGCCCGAGCCGCCGCATCGATCTTCTCGCGGTTCTCGGTGAGCATCTTCTCCATCTGGAACACCAGCGAGTCGAGCTGGTTGCGCGCCTCGATCGCTTCCTTGCGCTGCTTGTCCTCGGACTCGTGCGCCTCGGCGTCCTTCACCATCTTCTCGATGTCGGCCTCGGTGAGCCCCGACGACGCGGTGATAGTGATCTTCTGCTCTTTGTTCGTGCCCTTGTCCTTGGCGTGCACGTTGACGATGCCGTTGGCGTCGATGTCGAACGTGACCTCGACCTGCGGCACGCCGCGCGGCGCCGGCGGAATCCCGTCGAGATGGAAGCGACCGAGGAGCCGGTTGTCGCGCGCCATAGGACGCTCGCCCTGCGTGACCACCACCTCGACCGACGTCTGACCGTCCGACGCCGTCGAGAACACTTCCGTCTTCTTGGTCGGGATCGTCGTGTTGCGCGGAATCATCGGCGTCATGACGCCGCCGAGCGTTTCGATTCCGAGCGTCAGCGGCGTGACGTCGAGGAGCAGGATGTCCTTGACCTCGCCCGACAGAACGCCCGCCTGAACCGCGGCGCCGAGCGCCACGACCTCGTCGGGATTGACGCCCTTGTGCGGCTCCTTGCCGAAGTACTCCTTGACCTGCTTGCCCACCATCGGGATACGCGTCGAGCCACCGACGAGCACCACTTCGGCGATCTCGTTCGGCTGCTTGCCCGCGTCCGCCAGCGCCTTCTTGGTCGGCTCGAGCGCGCGGTCGACGAGCGGTCCCATCAGCTGCTCCAGCTTCGAGCGCGACAGCTTGATCTGCAGATGCTTCGGGCCGGACGCGTCGGCGGTGAGGAACGGCAGGTTGATGTCCGTCTCCTGCACGCTCGACAGCTCGATCTTGGCCTTCTCCGCCGCCTCCTTGAGGCGCTGGAGGACCATCTTGTCCTTGCCGACGTCGATGCCCTGATCCTTTTTGAACTCGTCGATCAGCCAGCGCATCACGACGTCGTCGATGTCATCGCCGCCGAGGTGGGTATCGCCGTTGGTCGACACGACCTCGACGACCTTCTCGCCGACTTCGAGCACCGAGATGTCGAACGTGCCGCCGCCGAAGTCGTAGACCGAGATGAGGTGGTCTTTGCCCTTGTCGAGGCCGTAGGCGAGCGCCGCCGCCGTCGGCTCGTTGACGATGCGCTTGACCTCGAGGCCGGCGATGCGCCCCGCGTCCTTGGTCGCCTGCCTCTGGGCGTCGTTGAAGTACGCCGGCACGGTGATGACCGCCTCGGTCACCTTCTCACCGAGGTACTCCTCGGCCGCCCGCTTGAGCTTGCCGAGGATTCGCGCCGAGATCTCGGGCGGCGAATACTTCTTGCCGCGGATCTCGATCGCCACGTCGCCGTTGTTGGCGCGAACGATCTTGTAGGGTACCCGCTTCGCCTCTTCCTGGACCTCGTCGAACTTGCGGCCCATGAAGCGCTTGACCGAATAGACGGTATTTTCGGGATTGGTGATGGCCTGGCGGCGCGCAATCTGCCCCACCAATACTTCGCCCTTGTCATCGAACGCGACCACCGACGGCGTCAGTCGACCGCCCTCTTCGTTCGGAATGACCTTGGGCTCTTTGCCCTCCATGATCGCCACGACCGAGTTGGTCGTGCCGAGGTCGATGCCGATGATCTTACCCATTGTGCGTAGCCTCCAGGCGGGACCGAATTAGGCTCGATTCCCGTACGTGGCTGGCAACCTAATCATGTGTTCCGAGCCCGTCAAGTAACGGACGACCCTAAAAAAAAAGCGGCCGCCGGAGGGTTCCGACGGCCGCGAAAAGACGTAAAACGGGGAGCTTCGTTATGACGGAGTAGAGCCCGGCGGCGGCTGACCTGTCGTCGTCGGCGGCGTGACCACCACCGTCGGCGTCACCGAGGCCTTGCCGTACTTCTCCGGCATCTCGGTCAGCGCCAGCGGCAACAGCTCGTCGATCTTCTTGACGTAGAAGAACTCCATCTCGTCCTTGGCCTGCTGCGGCACGTCGACCATGTCCTTCTGGTTCCGGTCCGGCATGATGACGCGCTTGATGCCTGCACGGTGGGCGGCCAGGATCTTCTCCTTGATGCCGCCGACGGGTAGCACGTTGCCGCGCAGCGTGATCTCGCCGGTCATGGCCACGTCGCTGCGAATCGGCTTTCCGGTCAGCATCGACGCCAGCGCAGTGAACATGGTCACACCCGCCGACGGTCCGTCCTTCGGAATCGCCCCGGCCGGGATGTGCACGTGGATGTCGGTCTTATCGAGGAAGTTCTCCTCGATGCCGAGCCACTTGGCCTTGGCGCGAACGAAGGACAACGCCGCCTGCGCCGACTCCTTCATGACGTCACCGAGCTGTCCGGTGAGCACGAGCGAGCCCTTGCCCGGCATGCGAGTCGCCTCGATGAAGAGGATGTCGCCACCGACGGGCGTCCAGGCCAGACCGGTCGCCACGCCCGGTTCGGCGGTGCGCTCGGCCACTTCCGACATGAACTTCTGCGGCCCCAGGTACTCGGGGACGTTGTCCGCCTTGACCACCCAGCGCTCCGTGGAGCCCTCGGCGATCTTGACCGCGACGCCACGAGCGATCGATCCGACCTCGCGCTCGAGATTACGAACCCCAGCCTCTCGCGTGTAGCCGTCGATGACCTCGGCGACCGCTTCGTCCGTCACTTCGATCATCTCGTTCTTGAGGCCGTGCTCCTCGAGCTGCTTCGGCACCAGGAACTGACGTGCGATGTTGCGCTTCTCGTCGCGCGTGTAGCCCGGCAGCTCGAGGATCTCGAGACGATCCTTGAGCGCCGCCGGCACCGGGTCGATGACGTTCGCCGTCGCCAGGAACATGACGTGCGACAGATCGAACGGCACTTCGAGATAATGATCGCTGAACGAGTTGTTCTGTTCCGGATCGAGCACCTCGAGCAGCGCCGACGCCGGGTCGCCCCGGAAGTCGTGCCCGAGCTTGTCGATCTCGTCGAGCATGAAGATCGGGTTCTTGGTGCCCGCCTTCTTGAGCGATTGCACGATGCGTCCCGGCAGCGAGCCGACATAGGTCCGTCGGTGACCGCGAATTTCCGCCTCGTCACGCACGCCGCCGAGCGAGATGCGCACGAACTTGCGCCCCATCGCCTTGGCAATCGAGCGCCCGAGCGACGTCTTACCGACGCCTGGCGGCCCGAGGAGGCACAAGATCGGACCCTTCTTGTCCGACTTGAGCTTGCGCACCGCGAGGTACTCGAGGATGCGCTTCTTCACCTTCTCGAGGTCGTAGTGATCCGCGTTCAGGATGTCGCGCGCTTCCTGGATGTCGAGCTTGTCCTCGGTCTCGATCGACCACGGCAGCTCCACCAGCCACTCGAGGTACGTCCGCGTGACGGTGTACTCCGCCGACGACGGCTGCATGACCTTGAGTCGCTCGAGTTGCTTCATCGCGACCTTCTCGGTCTCGGGAGGCATCTTCGCCTCCTGCACCTTCTCCTTGAACTCGTCGAGATCACCGCCCGCTTCATCCAGCTCGCCGAGCTCTTCCTTGATGGCCTTGAGCTGCTGGCGAAGGACGTACTCGCGCTGGTTGCGGCCCATCTCTTCCTGGACCTGCGTGTTGATCTTCTCGCGCACCTTGAGCACTTCGAGCTGGCGCGAGAGGAACTGCAGGACCGTGCGCATACGCGCCTTGAGATCGAACGTCTCGAGGACGTCCTGCTTCTCGTCGACCTGGATGTCGAGGTTCGACGTGATCAAGTCGGCCAGCTGCCCTGGCTCGGTCACGCTGTCGACGAGCGCCGACGCTTCCTTCGGCAGCTCCGGCATGAGCTTGATGACCCGCTTGGCGATGTCCTTCAAGTTCATGACCAGCGCGTCGAGCTCCACGTCGGCCGTGGTCGGATCGGGAATGGCCTGCACGCGAGCGATGATGAACGGCTCCTGCTGCTGGTACTCGGCGATCCGAATACGCGAAACGCCCTGCAGGATGACGCTGAAATTATCTTTCGCGAGCTTGATGACCTTCAGGATGCGGGCCGCGCATCCCACCTGGTACATGTCGCCCTCGGTCGGATCTTCGGTGCGGGCGTCGCGCTGGGTCAGGATGCCGATGACCGGACGCTCCTTGGAGATGGCCTCCTCGACCAGGCGAACGCTCTTGCGCCGTCCCACGTCGATCGGAATGATCGATCCTGGGAACAGCACGGAGTTCCTGAGCGGGAGGATGGAAAGCTGCTCGGGAACCTCGACGGGGCCACCGGTGTCGGCGGGACCGCCTTTCATCTTCGTCATCGGGGCCGTCTCCTTGGCTGCGGGAAGAACGCAGCGCTGAGTTTTACGAACGTATGGCGGCTCTCTGGTGCTGTCAACGCTTTGCACCTAAGTATGGCTCACCGACTTTTCGACGGCAATCACCAACGACGCAGCGCGGGAGTTGATGATCGAGATGCCGAAGGTGAATGAGCAGCACCGGCGCATTCAGCGACTGGCGGGCACGTGGGTAGGCGAGGAAAAGATGCACGCCTCGCCGTAGGGACCGGCAGGCAAGCGCAGCGGCCGCTACGATCATCACGTCATCCGCGACGGATTCTTCGTCGCCGGCGACGACGTGCAGATGAAGGACAACGAGACCTCGTACAGCGGCGACGCTGGGTCGACTCGATGGGCTATCAGCCGCCAGGTCGCTACACGTTCACGTTCCCGGATGCCGACCAGCTCCGCTTCTCGATCGAGAACAGCCGGGACGGCGGCGCGACGTGAAGCACCTTCATGGAGGCGACCTATCTGCGGACCGCCTCCACGAAGTCGAGCTAGTCGTCGTCGCGATTTTTCTTTTCGCCGGGCTCGAAGTCGAGCTCATCGGCGAACATCTCATCGAGCATCTCGTCGATGCTGACGTGGAGGCCGTCGAGCTTGCGGAGCTCGTCGCGCTCGAACTCTTCAAAGGACCGGTAAACCTTCGGAGCGGCGTATCCCCTCATGAGCGTCTCCACTGTGGGTTGATGTCCTACATACAACTACTATCGCCTACCTGATCGTTGTGCAAATTTTTTTCTGAAAAAGAGCGTGTCCACAGGGTCGTGTGATAGAAACCGACGCGTGAAGCGCATTCTGGCGATCGCGAACCAGAAGGGGGGCGTGGGTAAGACGACCACGACGGTGAACCTCGCCGCCTCCATCGCGCACGCTGGCCACCGGGTGCTCGTGGTCGACATGGACCCGCAGGCCAACTGCACGTCAGGGCTCGGTTTTCCCAAGGGAACCCTGGCCGAGGGCATCTACGAAGGGCTGTCGCCGTCCGAGCATCACGGGGCGCCCCGCCCGCTGCGGGAGCTGACCCAGCTCACCGAAGTTCCCAATCTATGGATTGTGCCGTCGACCCGCGATCTGGCGGGCGCCGAGGTCGAGCTGGTCAACGTCAAGCGGCGGGAATTCCGGCTGCGCGATGCGCTCTCGCCCATCGCCAACCAGTACGAATACATCGTCATCGACTGCCCGCCCTCGCTGGGCCTCCTGACGCTGAACGCGCTGGTGGCGGCGACGGCCGTGGTCATCCCGATGCAGTGCGAGTACTACGCGCTCGAGGGGCTGTCGCACCTGACCGAGACGATTCATCAGGTCAAGGCGTCGCTCAATCCGGAGCTCGAGATCGAGGGCATCTTGCTCACCATGGTCGACCCGCGCATGAACCTCACGCAGCAGGTCGCCAACGAAGTGCGCAGCCACTTCGAGGGTAAGGTCTACCAGACGACGATCCCGCGCAACGTGCGCCTGTCGGAAGCGCCGTCGCACGGCCAACCGATCCTTTTATATGACAACCGCTCGAGCGGTTGTCAGAGTTATCAAGCGCTCGCGCAGGAGTTCCTGCATCGCGAGCGTGAGGCGGCGTAGTCGGTTCACCAGGGTGACGATGAACAACTCGAAGAGGCCGGCGCTCGGCCGGGGGCTGGGCGCACTGATTCCGGGTGCGCAGCATCAGAATGCGCCACCGACGCCAATTCGGCGCGAATACTTCGAGTGCGCCATCGAGGACGTCCATCCCTCGGCGGACAATCCGCGGCAGCGCTTCGACGAGCAGAAGCTCAACGAGCTGGCCGAGTCGATCAAGAACCAGGGCGTCGTGCAGCCTCTGGTCGTCCGGCAGCGCAGCGCGCAAGAGGGCGGCGGCTATTGGCTCATCGCCGGCGAGCGGCGCTGGCGTGCCTCGCAGCGCGCGGGGCTCAAGGCCGTCCCGGTCGTCGTCAAGGAGGTCGCGCAGCAGGAGGCGTACGAGCTGACGCTCGTCGAGAACCTGCAGCGCGAGGACCTCAACCCGATCGAAGAGGCGGAGGCCTATCACCGGCTCTCGACCGAGTTCGCCTACACCCAGGAGCAGCTGGCGCAGCGGGTCGGCAAGGACCGCGCGACCGTCGCCAACGCGCTGCGCCTGCTCAAGCTGCCGCAGAAGGTGCGCAACCTGGTCGCGTCGGACGAGCTGCAGATGGGACATGCCCGCGCGCTGCTCGGTCTCGAGGCGGAGTCGGCCATCGAGCGGGCCGCCGCGCGCGTGGTGCAGAAGCAGCTCTCGGTGCGGCAGACCGAGGACCTCGTCCGTCGCGAGCGCGGCGACGTCAAGGCCAAGAAGCCGGTCGATGTGCCGGCGTCGACAGCGTCGACGCGCGACCTCGAGCAGAAGCTGGAGCGCGCCTTCGGCACCAAGGTACGCCTGGCCCAGAAATCGACGCAGGCGGGCAAAATCGAGATCGAATACCACTCGCTCGACCAGCTCGACTCCCTGCTCGACAAGCTCTTGCGCTAGCATGGTCCGCTGACCATGGCCGCCGACCGCCGCCAACCACGCCTTCCGATTTCGCTCGAGGTTCAGTACCGGACCGCCGGTGCCTTCCTCGTGTCGTACTCCGTCAACCTGTCCAAGGGCGGGCTGTTTCTCGAGACGACGACGCCGCTCGATCCGGGTGAGCACGTCAGCCTGAGCTTCGAGGTCCCCGGCGTCGGGCCGCTCGCGGTGCAGGGCGTGGTCGCCTGGGTCCGCAAAGACTCCAAGGACGGCCTGCCCGACGGCATGGGCATTCAGTTCGACACGCTCGATTCGCGCTACGGCGAGACCATCGACCTCCTGGTGCGCGACTTCGTGGGGCTGACGGTGCTGGTGATCGCGGCGTCGCCCGATCGCCTGGCGCTCATCGGCCGCTACGTGCGCAGCATCATCGCCTGCGAGATCGTCGAGGCCACGAACGCGTCGGTCGCCGAAGTGGCGCTCGACCAGGGCCCGGACCTCGTGGTCGTCGACCTCGACCTCAATCCCGAGATGGGGCTGCGCGCGATTCGGGCCGCCAAGGTGAAGGCCGAAGCGCTGGCCCACGCCACGCCGGTGATCCTCCTGGCCGGCGACGCGCGGGTGCGTCAGGCCGGAAAAACTTCGGGGGCCGATGAAGCGCTGGCCACCCCGCCGTCTTATCATGAGCTACAGGCTGCAGTGATTCGCACGTTGTCGCGGCCCGCCGCCGTGAGGTAGTAAGTCAGGAAAACCGATGCCGACCTACGAATACGAATGCAAGAAGTGCGGAAAGCGCTTCGAATATTTTCAGTCGATGAGCGAAGCCAAGAAGACCGAGTGCGAGGAGTGCAAGGGTGAGCTCGAGCGGCTCATCTCGGCCTCGGGCTTCATCCTGAAGGGCGGAGGTTGGTACAAGGACCTCTACTCGTCGACGAAGAAGCCGGACAGCAAGAGCTCCGATTCGAGCTCCTCGTCCAGCTCCAGCTCCTCGACCACGACCTCGACGACCCCGTCGACGACGACGAAGTCGGAGAAGAGCGACAAGAAAGAATGAGCGCGCAGACGCTGGTCATCGACGGCAAGGCGGTCGCTGCCGCGGTCCGCGCCGAGGTGCGGGCCGAGGCCGACCGGCTGATCGCCCGCGGCGTGACGCCCGGGCTGGCGGTCGTTCTCGTCGGTGAGGACCCGGCGTCGCAGGTCTACGTGCGCAACAAGACCAAGGCCGCGGCCGAGGCTGGCATCGCCACCTTCGACCACAAGCTCGGCGCCGACACCTCGGAGGAGACGCTCCTCGGGCTGGTCGCGGAGCTCAACGCCGACGCGCGCGTGCACGGCATCCTGGTGCAGTTCCCGGTGCCCAAGCAGATTTCGCAGCAGCGGGTGATCAACACCATCGACGCGCGCAAGGACGTCGACGGGCTGCATCCGTGGAGCCTGGGGCGACTGTGGGGCGGGCAGCCGGTCATGGTCGCCTGCACGCCGCAGGGCTGCATGCGGCTCCTCGCCGAGGCCAAGACGCCGATCGCCGGCGCCGAGGCGGTGGTCATCGGACGCTCGCAGCTGGTCGGGCGGCCGATGGCGGCGCTCCTATGTAACGACAACGCCACCGTCACCATCTGCCACTCGCAGACGAAGAACCTGCCCGACGTCGTGCGGCGCGCCGACATCGTCGTCGCCGCCATCGGCAAGGCGGAGTTCGTCAAGGGCGACTGGGTCAAGCCGGGCGCCACCGTGATCGACGTCGGCATGAACCGCGGCAGCGACGGAAAGCTGGTCGGCGACGTCGAATTCGCGGCGGCGGCGCGGCGCGCGCGCGCCATCACCCCGGTGCCGGGCGGCGTCGGTCCGATGACCATCGCCATGCTGCTTCGCAACACCGTCTACGCGGCCGGCGCGTCGCGCTGACACTGAAGAGCTGACAGCTGACAGCTGTCAGTCCGCTACCCCACCAAGCGCCCGCTGGGACGAGCGGCGTCCCGGCGACGGCACCGCTCTGAAGGCGCTCGGCTGTCAGCTCTCGCCTGATCCGGGTTTGACTGTATCCACCCGAGGCCCGTTGATCGTGGACACGTTCTTTCCGCTCCGGATCGTCGTTGCCGAAAAGCCAGTTGGTGCATAGATTTCCATCCCAATGGGTCAGCTGACGCTCCTCCTCGCCATCCACAACCATCAGCCCGACGGCAACTTCGGACACGTCTTCCAGCAGGCCTACGACGACTGCTATCGGCCGCTGATCGACACGCTGCTCGATTTTCCGACGATCAAGATGGCGCTCCATCACACCGGGCCGCTCCTCGAGTGGATCGAGCGCGAGCGTCCCGACTACTTCGACAAGATCCGCACCCTCGTCGGGCGCGACCAGGTGGAGCTCCTCGGCGGCGGCTTCTACGAGCCGATGCTGGCGGTGCTGCCGGAGCGCGACGCGCGCGGCCAGATCGCCATGATGTCCGACTACCTCGAGACCCACTTCGAGGTGCGCCCCACCGGCATGTGGCTCGCCGAGCGCGTGTGGGAGCCGGCGCTGGCCAAGCTGATCGCCGACGCCGGCATGAAGTTCACGCTCGTCGACGACGGCCACTTTCGCGCCGCCGGCCTCGAGGGCACGCTGCGCGGCCACTACGTCACCGAGAAGGCCGGCACGCCGCTGGCGCTCTTCCCCATCGACAAGAAGCTGCGCGAGGCGATCCCGTTCCTCAAGGCGTGGGAGTCGATCGAGGTGCTCGAGCAGCTGCGTCGCGAGACCCCCGGCGACGCCGCCATCACGTACGGCGACGACGGCGAGAAGTTCGGCGTCTGGCCGCACACGAAGGAGTGGGTCTGGGAGAAGGGCTGGCTCAAGGAGTTCCTCGGCATGCTCGTCGAGCGCCAGCGAGAGGGTTCGTTCAAGACGGCCCACTTCGGCGAATATCTCGCCAGCCATCGTCCGACGGGCCGCGTCTACCTGCCGACGGCGTCGTACGAGGAGATGGGCGAGTGGAGCCTGCCGGCCGACGCGCAGCAGCACTATAACGAGGTGCGCCAGTCGCTCAAGGATCGCGGGGAGCTCGACCGCGCGCGCGCGTTCTTCCGCGGCGGCATCTGGCAGAACTTTCTGGCCAAGTATCCCGAGGCCAACTACCTGCACAAGAAGATGGTGTGGGTCTCCGACAAGCTGGCCCGCGCCGAGGAGAAGCTCGGACATCCGAGCAACCTGCTGGCGGGCCACGCGCTCGACCACGCCCGGCGCGAGCTCTATCGCGCGCAGTGCAACTGCGGCTACTGGCACGGCCTGTTCGGCGGGCTCTATCTGAACTATCTGCGCGACTCGATCTATCGCCATCTGATCGAGTGCGAGATCCACGCCGAGCGGGTGCTCGGCATCGGCGACAAGCCGCTCGTGATCGAGGCCGACATCGACGCCGACCTGCAGCAGGAGGTCATCCTGCAGAACGTCGACGCGGCCGTCTACATCAAGCCCGACCTCGGCGGCGGCGTGTTCGAGCTGGACTACCGCCCCAAGCGCTTCAACCTGCTCAACGTCCTCGGCCGCCGCGCCGAGGGCTACCACGCGCGGCTGCTCGAGGCGGCGCGCAAGCACGGCAAGGCGGGCGACGGCGGGCCGGTCTCGATCCACGACCTCAACGCCGTCAAGTCCGCGGGGCTGGAGGAGCTCCTACGCTACGACCGCCATCCGCGGCTCGCCTTCGTCGACCACTTCTACCCGGCGGGCACGACGCTGCAGGCGGTTACCGGCTGCAGCTACGAGGAGCTGGGCGACTTCACCGGGACGCTCTACGACGTCGTCGACCACAGCGCCAGCTCGGCGGGCGCCAAGGTGGTGCTGCGCCGCAAGGGGCGGGTCGGGACCCGTGCCGTCACCGTCGACAAGACGCTCACGCTCGAGGGCGCGCGGCTGACCGCGACCTATCGCATCACGGCGGAAGGGGCGCCGGTGCCGCTGACGTTCGCGTCCGAGTCGTCGCTGACGCTGCTCGCCGGCGACGCGCCCGATCGCTACTACCGCGTCGCCGGACGCGAGCTGTCCAAGGACGAGCGCAAGCTGGCGTCGACGGGCGAGCTGCCCGCCGGGACGGTGCTCGAGATGGTCAACGAGTGGGACAAGTTCTTCGTGCGCATCTCGGCGACGCCCAACGCGATCCTGTGGCGCCATCCGCTCGAGACCGCGTCGCAGTCCGAGGGCGGCTTCGAGCGCACCTACCAGGGCTCGGCGCTCTTGCCGGTGTGGCGCGACGTGGTCGTCGGCGACGGTCAGCCGTTCGAGTGCAAGGTGACGATTGAAATGGTGAGCCTGTAGCGCGTAGATTCGCGCGGCATGCCCGAGCTTCGCAAGGACCCGATCGTCGGACGATGGGTCATCATCGCCACCGAACGCACCAAGCGCCCGCATGACTACGGGGCGCGCGCCGAGCCGCGCCGTGGCGTCTGCCCCTTCTGCCCGGGGCAGGAGGCGATGACGCCGCCCGAGCTGTTGGCCCATCGGCCCGCCGACGGTCCCGGGGCGCGCGCCAACGCCCCCGGCTGGCGGCTGCGGGTCTTTCCCAACAAGTTTCCCGCGCTGCGCGTCGAAGGCGATCTCGACCGGTCGGGCGACGGCATCTACGACCGCATGAACGGCATCGGCGCACACGAGGTGCTCGTCGAGACGCCGGAGCACGCGAAGCGCTTCTGCGACCTCTCCGAGGCCGACATCACGGGCGTCCTCGAGGGCTACCGCGAGCGCATGCTCGACCTGTCGCGCGATGGGCGCCTGAAGTACGTCATGATCTTCAAGAACCACGGCGCCACCGCCGGTGCCAGCCTCGACCATCCGCACTCGCAGCTGATCGCGCTGCCGGTGGTGCCGAAGGTCGTCTCCGAGGAGATGAAGGGCGCGCGCAAATATTGGCGGCTCAAGGAGCGCTGCGTCTTCTGCGACATCGCGCGGCAGGAGCTAAAGGAGCGCGAGCGGCTGGTCTACGAGAATCCGGCCTTCGTCGCCTTCGAGCCTTATGCGCCGAAGTTTCCGTTCGAGACCTGGATCATGCCACGCGCGCACCGTGCACGCTTCGAGCAGACCTCGAAAGAGGATTTCGCATATCTGGCCAATGCGCTGAAGGTTTCGTTATCCAAGCTGAATGTGGCGCTCGGCGATCCACCGTACAACTTCATTCTGCATACCACCCCATTTGGCGATGACCATCCGGCGCATTACCACTGGCACATCGAAATCATGCCGACGCTGATTCAGGTCGCTGGTTTCGAATGGGGTTCCGGGTTCTATATCAACCCCACTCCGCCCGAAGAGGCGGCCAGGTTCTTGCGAGAGATCCAGGTCTGATGCGCATCTTGCACGTCGCCTCCGAGGTCGCGCCCTACTCCAAGACCGGCGGACTGGCGGATGTGCTCGGTGCGCTGCCCAAGGCGTTGGCGGCGCTCGGCCACGATGTCACGGTGGTGACGCCGCGCTATCGGTCGGTCGATCCCGAGCGCTTCGGGCTGGCGCGCCGGCTGCGCGGGCTGGCGGCGCCGCTGGGCGGCGATACCGTCGCTGTCGGCGTGTACGAAGGGCAGGCGGCGTCGACCCCGAAGGTGCGCGTCTACCTGGTCGACCACAAGCCTTCGTTCGATCGCGACGGCATCTACGGCGACGCCAACGGCGACTACGCCGACAACGCGCGCCGCTTCGCGCTGCTCGGATCGGCGGCGCTGGCGCTGGCGGCGGAGTTCGGTGCCTGGCCCGACGTCGTCCACGGTCACGATTGGCAGGCGGGACCTGCGATCCTCTTTGCCCGGCGGCGCTGGGGCGGATTGCCGCCGCCCAAAACCGTATTCACGATCCACAATCTCGCGTTTCAAGGACTGTTTCCAGAATCGGTCATCGACCCATTGGGGCTGCCGCGCGAGTATTACAATCCTGAAGGCTACGAATTCTATGGTCAGGCGAGCTATCTCAAGGCGGGGTTGACGGTGGCTGACCGTTTGACGACGGTGAGCCCGCGCTACGCGCGCGAGATCCAGACCCCCGAGCAGGGATTCGGAATGGACGGCGTATTGCGCGCCAGAGCCAAGGTTTTGACCGGCATCCTGAACGGCTGCGACTACGACGTCTGGAATCCAGAGCGCGACGTCCAGCTGCCGGCGACCTATTCGGCGGAGTCGCTCGCGGGCAAGCGCGTGTGCAAAGCGGCGCTGCAGCGCGAGCTCAATCTGCCGGTGCGCGCCGACGTGCCGCTGTGCGGATCGATCTCGCGGCTGACCGATCAGAAGGGCTTCGATCTGATCCTGGGCGCGCTGCCGACGCTCCTCGAGCGCGACCTTCAGTACGTCATCCTCGGGTCGGGCGCGCCGGAGCTCGAGAGCGCGCTGAGCGAGCTGGCGGCGCGCCATCCGCGCAAGCTGTCGGTGCGCATCGGCTACGACGAGGCGCTGGCGCATCGCATCGAAGCGGGCTGCGATCTCTACGTCATGCCCTCACGCTTCGAGCCGTGCGGGCTCAACCAGATGTACTCGCTACGCTACGGCACGCCGCCCATCGTGCGCGCCACCGGCGGTCTCGACGACACCATCGTCGACTTCGACGCGCGCTCGCGCAGCGGCACCGGCTTCAAGTTCGAGAGCTACGACGTGCCGTCGCTGACCGAGAGCTGGCGCCGCGCGCTCGTCGCCTACGGCAATCCCGACGACTTCAGCGCGCTCGTCAAGCGCTGCATGGCGCAGGACTTCAGCTGGACGCGCTCCGCCGAAGCCTACTCGCGCCTCTACTCGCAGATCTGAACGATCCGCACTCCGATTTCGCCCTCGACGTCGACCAGCTCGCCGCGCGCGACCACGCGGCCACCGACGGTGAGGTCGACCGGACCCGAGAGCGGCCGGCCGGCCGGAATGACCGCGCCGGGCCGGAGCTCGATGAGCTCGCGGCCGCTGATGGTGACGCGGCCCAGCTCGCACACGACCTCGACCGGCAGCTCGCGCAACAGTTGATCGGCGCTGGCGGCGTCCGGCTTCTGCGACGGATCGAAGTCCATGTTCGGGGCTCCCAGGTTCAAGCGGTACTGTTGGACGATGGCGAGCGCGTCGCCATCGAGGCGGGCGGCGAATCCGCCGCGACCGAGGCGCAGCGTCACCGGCCCGCCGCGCGCGTCGCGCACGCCGAAGCGCTCGAAGAGGATCACGTCGCCGGCGGCGAGGCCCGATAGATCGTCGCGCGCGACCGCGGTGCGGCCGACCTCGAGGCGCAGCGGCACGTGCGCGTCGTCGAGGCGACCGGCGCGCGCCAGGATCGCCTCGAGCGTGCGCGGCGCGGGGGCGCCGAGGCGTAGCGCGTCGGGGACGATCAGCCGCGCCCATCCGTCGCCGGCGGGCGAGGTGACCCGCGCCTGCGCCGCCGCCAGCCAGCCGTCGGCGACGGAGATCGCCAGCGACGCGAGCGCGCCTTCGCCGGCGACACCGGCCACCTGCGCCGTCTCGCCCGCCAGCGCAGCGACGAGGAACTCGAGGGCGCCCTCCTCCGCCAGCGTCAGCGGGCGTGGCGCGCCGAGCTCCGGCTCCTCGATCCCGAGGGCCGCGCGCGCCAGCTTGCCGGCGAGCGCCGACTCGACGACGACGAGCGCCCAGCGCTGCCCCGGCAGCGTCAGCTTCACGGCGGCGCCGCGCGCCTGCATCGTCAGCTCGCGCGCCGGCAGCGCGTACACCTCGGTGACGGTGAGGGTGACCTCGCCGCCGAGCGCGCGACACGCGGCCTGCCACTCGGCGCCGGCGTCGAGCGGCAGGCGCGCCATGAGCAGACGCGCCGCCTCGACCTGCGCGCGCGCGACCCGCGGCAGCTCGGCGAGCGGAAACGGCCGCACCCGCTTTTTTGCCGGCAGCGTCATCCGACCACGCGCATGAGCTGTTGGGTGACCCACCCGATCGCGCCCGAGTAATAGAGCGGGATCATGATGAGCGCGCCGATGACGCCGGCGACCAGATCGTCGGCCATGACGCCGACGCCGCCGCCGAGCGTGCGATCCGCTTTTCCGATCGGGCCCGGCTTCCAGACGTCGAGCAGCCGGAAGAGGAAGAAGGCGACGATGAGCGTGGGCCAGGTGCGCGGCACGAACATCAGCGTCGCCAGGTAGCCGACCACTTCGTCGACGACGATGCGCTGATCGTCGGGGACGCCGGTCGATTGCCCCCACAGCTCCGACGCGATGGTGCCGATGGCGATGATGAAGAGCAGCACGATGCCGTAGAGCCACGCCGGCGCGTGCGCGAGCCCCCAGGCCATCGCGACGGCGGTGAGCGTGCCGGTGTGGCCGGGCATGCCGGGCATGAAGCCGGCGCCGAACGACGTCGCGACCAGCGTGACCCAGAACGGCGGGCGCACGCCGGCGACGGACGGCGGGGAGTCGGGCGCAGAGGCTGCCACGCCTGCATGGTGCCACATTTGCGCGCTTTTTTTGACCTCGGCGCTTGTCACAACTACAATATCCTACATATCCCACCCGGATTGGAGACGTTGGATGCCGCTGATTCCGAAGCTGCCGCACCGCACCGCCTGGACCAAGAAGCCGAGCTGGCGCGCCGAGCGCCGTGACCTCGAGCGTGTGCCGCTCGAGATCTTCCTCGACGAGTACGTCGACGATCGACCGCATCGCGCGCTGACGACCAACATCTCGTCGACGGGGCTGTATATGAACCGGGTGGCGACGCCGTCGCGGCAGTTCGGGCGGCAGTCGAAGAACGTGCAGCTCGAGTTCGCGTTGCCGGGCACGAGCGACACGATCTGGGCGCGCGGTCAGGTTCGTTACGACGACCTCGGCATGGACCTCGTGCACGGGACCGGCGTCAAGCTCATGAGCCTAGCGAAGAAGCACCAGCGGCTGCTCAACGACTATCTCTACGAGACGCGCCGCCAGAAGCTGCACCAGATCCTCCAGCTCATCCGCACCAACCGCTATCATTAGGCAGTCGCTAGCATCCGCGAAAAGCGCGCTACAATTGCGGCGATGCGCCACCTCGCCGTCGCGCTGGCCCTGTTCGCGTGTGTGCCGCTGGCGCGCGCCGATTGGGAGGTCAAGCGCTCGCCCTTCGACGCGCGCGTGGTGGCGCGCTACAAGCAGATCCTGCATCGCGATCCCGAGGACGCCGATGCGCTCGGCAAGCTGACGGCGCTCTATCGGCAGTACAAGAGCGTCGACGAGCTGCGCCGCGAGCTGACGGCGGCGGCAGAGAAGAGCGAGGACGCGGCCGATTGGATCGTCGCTGGCCACGCGGCGCGGGCGCGGGGCGACTTCGCGGCGGCGGCCAAAGCGTACGCGGCGGCGCTCGAGGTCGCGCCCGAGGACGCGCGCGCGCTCGCTGCGCTCGCCGACGCGGACGTGCGGCTGGGTAAATCCGCCGACGCGCGGCCGTTGTACGAGCGCGCCTTGAAGAGCGCCGATGGCAAGCGCAAGCGACCGCTTCTGCGCAAGCTCGCCGATCTGGCGCTGCAGTCAGACCGCGAGGTCGGCGCGAAGACGGCGCTCGCCGAGGCGCGACGCTACTACGACGAGCTCATCAAGCTCGACCCCAAGGACGACGACGTGCGGCGCGAATGGGCCGAGGCGCTCGCCGCGCACGGGCAGCCGGGCGAAGCCGCCGTCGAGTGGCGCACGCTGGCCGAGCGGCTGGCGCGCGATCCGTCGAAGCAGGGGCCGGCCTGGGTGCGCGCCGGCGAGCTGAGCGAGGCCGCGGGCGACGACAAGGCGGCGCGCGCCGCCTACGACAAGGCGTTCGCGCTGGCGCCGCGCGGCAACTATCTGCGACGCGAAGCGGCCGACAAGATCGTGGGGCTGGCGCGCAAGCACGACGAGCTGCGCGCGCTCGCGGCCGACTGGGAGCGCGCCTGGCCCGAGTCGTCGCGCGGGTTCGCCGACTGGGAGCTCCTGGCGCGGCTGCACGACGAGCTGGGCGACGCCGAGCGCGCGCAGAGTGACTTCAAGAGGGCGCTCCAGGCCGATCCGCATGCGCTCGATGCGCGCAAGCGGCTGATCGCGCTCTACGAGCGCACCGGGCGCGACAGCGACGCCATTGCGGAGTATCGACGGCTGATCGCGTCGGCGCCCGGCGAGTCGCGCTTCCGGCTGGAGCTGGCCGAGCGGCTCATGAAGGCGGGCAGCCGCGACGAGGCGCTCAAGATCACGCAGGCGCTGGGCAAGGAGTCGTCGGAGGCGGCGCTGCACGCGCAGCTCGCCGAGCTGTACACGCGCTGGAACCTGGCCGAGCTGGCGATGAAGGAGCAGGAGCTGCTCGTGCGCATCGAGCCCACCGACGAGGCGCACCTGGTGGCGCTCGGTGAGCTTCACTGGCAGAAGGGGAACAAGAAGAAGGCGCTCGAGCTGTGGCAGCGGCTGCTCTCCAATCGCGGGCCCAAGGTGGCGGCGATGACCCGGCTGGCGGAGGTCTATCTCGAGCACGACATGGCGCCCGAGGCGCTCGACCTGTACGAAAAGGCGACCAAGGCGGCGCCCGACGACGTGGCCGCGCAAAAGGGGATGGGCTCGACGCTGGAGCGGCTGCGTCGCGACCGCGAGGCGGAGGACGTGTGGGCCGGCCTGTTCGAACGCGCGGCGGAGAAGCACGATCGCGCGGCGCAGCTCGAGGCGCGGCAGCGCTTGATGACGGTGGCGGCGCGGCAAGGGCGGCTGGGGATACGCGCCGCCGAGTATCGCGAGCGCGCCATCAAGGAGCGCAAGGACGAGGCGCTGGCGACGGCGTTCCGGCTCGCGGCGGCCGATGCGCTGGTCAAGATGGGGCGCATGGAAATGGCGGAGGAGGTGCTGCGCGACATCGCCGACGGCGCCAAGGATCCGTCGCTGCGCGCCGATGCCTGGATGGGCCTGGCCCAGGTGGAGCGCGCGCGCCATCGCCTGGCCGAGGCGGTGGCGGCGCTGAAGAAGGCGGCAGAGCTGGTGCCGGATCGCGGGCGCGAGCTCTATCCGCAGATCGCCGAGCTCTCGCTGCAGCTCTATCAGGATGCCGATGCGCTGCGCTATGCGCGGCGCGCGGTGCAGCTCGGGCCTGCCGACGCGGCGGCGCAGGTGCGGCTCGGCGAGGTGCTGGAGAAGCGCGAAGATCTCGACGGCGCGCGCGTCGCGTACGAGCGGGCGCTCGAGATCGACGACCGGCAGTGGAAGATCTACTTCACGCTGGCGCGGCTGCATCTGCGCCGGGGCGACGGCGAGCGCGCCGCCCCGCTCTATCGCACCGTCATGCGGCGTGCACCCGAGGAGGAGATGGTCATCGACGCCGCGCGGCGCGCCATCGATCTCGAGGAGTATCTGGGAACGCTCGGCGATCTCGAGCGCGAGCTGTCGCCGCTGGCGTATGCGCACGCCGATAAGCCCGTCTATCGCAATCTCCTCATCGAGCTCTACGACCGCTACGGTACGCCGCTGGTGGTGCGCGCTCAGGCGGGCGACGCCTCGGTGGCGGCGGATCTGCAGCGCCTCGGCGAGCATGGCCTGCGGCCGCTCCTCGACGTGCTGGTCGACGGCGAGCCGGCGCAGCAGCGGGTCGCGGTGGCGCTCCTCGGCGCGGTCGGCAATCCGAGCGCGGCGCCGGCGCTCTTCCGGCTGGCGCTGTCGAAGAAGGTACGCGAGCGCGAGGACCGGAACGCCGCCGTCGAGCTGCGCGAGCAGGCGGCGCTGGCGGCGGCCGAGGTGGCGACTGCGCGCGATCTACCGTCGCTGGTGAAGCTGATGGCCGAGTCGGAGAAGCAGCTGCGCGTGGCGGCGGCGCACGGGCTCGGGCGCATCGACGACCTGCGCGCGCAGGCGGCGCTGCTGGCGGCGCTCGACGACGGCGCCGCCGAGGTGCAGGCGATCGCGTGTGACGCGCTCGGCGGCTCCGGCGGCAACGGCAAGGGCAACGGCAAGGCGGTCGAAGCGATGGTGGCGCTCCTGCGCGCGGCCGATCGACGGCCCGAGGCGCGCATCGGCTGCGTCTATGGCCTCGTGACCGTGGCGACGCGGAAGCCGGCGGCGGCGACCGAGCGGGCGGCGATCCGCGCGGCGCTCGTCGACACCCTGGCCGAAGGCGCGGACGAGGTGCAGCGCGCGGCAGCGACGGCGCTCGGTATGATCGGCGGCGACGGGGCCGACGCCGCGCGCGCACGCGCCGCGCTCA
>JAQBQH010000018.1 GCA_028287105.1 Myxococcales bacterium | reverse complement strand
GCTCACACGATGGTGACGACGATCGAATCGGCGTTCAGCGTCACCGGGTAGCTGGTCAGCGGGCGCGTCGCGGGCGGCGCCAGCACGCGGCCGTCGAGGGCGAAGGTCGAGCCGTGGCACGGGCACTCGAGCTCCATCTGCGCCGGCGCCCAATTGACGGTGCAGCCCTTGTGCGTGCAGCGCGCGTTGAGCGCGCTCACCGACGTGGCGCTCACGCGCACGACGACGATCGGCGCGGTCGCGCCCATGGGCTGACCGCTTATCGATCCGCCGGTCATCGCCAGCTGCGGGAAGTCGGCGAGCGGGAAGGTGACGGTGCCGTTGACCACCGGCGGCAGCGTCGGCTGACTGCCGCAGGGCGCCGATTCCTTGAGATCGATGCTGACGAAGGGCAAGACGCCCATCGTGCCGACCATGAACATCGCCGTCGTCGTCTTGAACGTCTGGAGCGGCGCGCGCGCTGGAAGATGCGCGACGGTGCCCACGCAGCTGGTCGTCGAGGCCGGGTCGGCGAAGAACTGCGACGCGTGGCAGGGGCACTGAATGCGCTCGAGCTTCGGCGAATAGCCGAGCGGGCAGCTCGCGTGCGGGCAGCTCGACTGCACGGCAATGAACTCGTCCGCGCTGCGATGAATCAGGAGCACCGTGTTGTCGGGCGGTACCACGTGGCCCGTCGTATCGGAGTTGCTGATCGACGCGGGGAGCTGCAGCGTGATCGCGCCGCCGACGGCCTGCAGATCCTTGAACACCGTCCACGGCACCTGAATGACGCCGTAGGTATTGGAGAGCGCAGTCTCGCTGATGGTCGCGCCCGTCGCTGACAGGCTGTCGGAAACGGTGACGCTGGCGATGGGTGCCGGCGTCACGTCGTTGCCGCAGCCGGGTGCGCCCGCGCCGAGCGTGACCAGCGCGCCGCCCGCGGCCGTCGTCTTCAAGAAGGTGCGGCGGTCCATCTTGTCCTCAGAAGACATAGGCGAGCACCCCCGCCGTCATGAACGCGAACGCGCCGTAGCCGATCACCAGGTGCGCAACGGCGAAGTCGCGCTGGTCGAGCTTGCCTTCACGCGTGCCGGTGATCGGCCCGAGGACGAGCTGGGCGACGAAGCAGGCCGTCGCCAGCGCCATCGCCACCTTGTGCACCAGGGCCGCGTCGAGCTTGAGCGGCTTGGGATACGGATTGGGCGCGGCCAGGGCCAGGATTCCCGTCGTGGCGAAGAGCGCGCTGGTACCGACGCCGAGGCCGAGGTGGGCCGTCAGGAAGCTGCCGGTGTCGTTGCCGCTTCCATATTTATCGACGTAGGCGAACGTGCCGATGACGTCGGTCACCGCCAGCGCGCCCAGCGTCGCGAAGCCGAGCACCTGATGCCACTTGAGCAGCGAGCGCCGCAGCTTGACCTTCTGCTCCAGCTTGGCGACGCGATCCTGCTCGCGCGCCACGTCGAGCGGCGACTTCTTCTCCTTGTCGCCGAAGAGATCGAAGCTCATGTCGCCCGAAGAGGACGGAGGAGGAGGCGGCGAGTGCGCAGGCTGCTGGGCGCGAGCGGCGGTGGTGGCGAGGAGCGCGAGGGACAAGGCCAGGAGACGCATCGCGTGCATCATACCGGGCGGGGCGGATGGATGGGCAATTCGCTGAGCCGGCCGCGCGCGCTGCGCGTCGCCGCGTGCAGAATCGACGCGGCAATTTCGGCCGGGTCGATGAAGGTGCGCGGATCGGCGTCGGGCATGTCCTTGCGATTGGCCGGCGTGTCGATGGCGCCCATCGGATAGACGATGCAGACCCCGACCTGGCTGCCGCGCGCTTCGGCGTCGAGCGTACGCAAGAGCGAGGTGGCGGCGGCCTTGGCGGCGCCGTAGAGCGCCGTGCCCGGCGAGCGACCGGTCCAGCCCGGCTCCGACGAGATGCCGCAGATGAAGCCGTCGCCGCGCGCCAGCATCGGCGGGGCGACCGCGCGCAGCACGTTGAACAGCGTGCGCACGTTGAGATCGAACATGCGATCGTAGGTGGCCGCGTCGCCTTCGACGATGCGCCCCATGGCGAAGCCACCGACGGTGTGGATGAGCCCGTCGATCTTACCGTAGCGGCCGACGACGGCGTTGGCCATCGTCGTGGCGCCGTCGAGCGTTCCGAGATCCGCGGCCAGCGGCGTGGCGTGATGCTCGCGCGCGCGCTCGCTGACGTGGTCTTCGTGGCGGTCGACGAGCACCAGGCGCGCCCCGGCATGCGCGAATGAGCGCGCGATCGGTCCGGCCAGCGCGCCGCCGGCGCCAGTGATGACGAACACGCGATCGGTCAGGGGTGCCATGCGCGGACGATACCACGCGGTCGGAGCTACTGGGTGAGCACGCGCGCCGAGCGTGCCGGCACCGTCAGCGACGGGCCGGTCAGTGCCTCGCCGGTCATCTGATCGTTCAAGGTGCCGGCCGGCAGCCCGGTCACGGTCTTGGCCGAATCCGAACGATTGACCGCGACGTAGACGCGATCGACGCCGTCGATCATGCGATAGACCCAGGTGTCGTCGCCGTACGACAGGGTCGTGCGATCGCCGCGGCGGAGCGACGGATGCGCCGCGCGCAGGAGGCCGAGCTTCTTGACCTTGGCCAAGAGCGCCGTCTGCGCCGCCGAGTAGCCGGCCGCGTTCCACGGCATCATGCGGCGGTTGTCGGGATCGCCCGCGCCGGCGAGGCCAATCTCGTCGCCGTAGTAGATCATCGGTGCGCCGCGGTTGGTCCACAACAGCGCGAACCCGACGGCGAGGCGCTCGTAGGCGCTGGCGCTGGCCGGCTGTCCCGGCGTGTTGGACCAGTTCCGATCCTTGCCGTTGGCCCACACGTCGCTCCACAGCGGCGTGTCCTCGCCGAAGTGCACCGTGCGCGGCACGTCGTGGTTGCCGAGGAAGGTCGACATGACGCTGACGCCGTAGAACGAGGTGTTGGAGTCCATGAAGGTGACGAGGTCGGACATCTTGCCCTGGCGCATCACGACGTTTTGCACCAGCTGCGCGCGCAGCGGGAAGTCGAACTGTCCGTCGAGCTGCGTGCAGGGCGAGATGAAGCCCTTGATGACGTTGCGGTCGCCGGTGAAGGTTTCGCCCACGAGATAGACGTGCTGCTTGGAGACCGCTTCGACGTCGGTGAGGAGCTTGGCGCGCAGATCGGTGAGCCACGAGACCTCGATGTGCTTGACCGCGTCGAGGCGGAAGCCGTCGAACCCGTAGGTCTTGATCCACATGAGCGCGTTGCCGACGGAGAAGTTGCGCGCGTCGACGTTGTTGAAGTTGAAGTCGGGCAGGTAGTCGCGGAACCAGCAGCTCTTGGCGTAGGCGCCGTCGTACTGGCAGGCGCCGGTGCCGCAGACGCACGCCTGGCCGGCCTGCATGAGCGGGTTGAACCAGCCGTCGTTCATGTGCGCGGTATAGGTGGGCGAGTCCTTGTGCACGTGGTTCATCGCGTAGTCGACGATGACCTTGATGCCGGCGGCGTGCGCGGCGGCGACGAGCGCCTTGAGCTCGGTGTCGCTGCCGAAGCGCGACTCGGTCTTGGTCAGGTCGCGCGGCCAGTAGCCGTGATAGCCGGTGTACCACTGGCCGTCGTCGCCCTGGCCGACGGTCTCGGAGTTGTCCATGGGCACGGTGATCCACAGCGCGTTGACGCCGAGCGCGGTGAAGTAGCCGTCGGTGATTTTCCCCGTGAGCCCCTTCCAGTCGCCGCCCTGCCAGTTGGCGGCGGTGCCGGTGAGCTTGCCGTCGCTGATGGGCATGTTGTTGGCGCTGTCGCCGTCGACGAAGCGGTCGACGAAGGCCCAGTAGATGACGGCGTCGCGCCAGTCGAACGAGCCGGCGGCGAGCGGCGCCTGCGCGCAGGCGATCTGCGTCGACGCGCAGGTCCAGCTGTCGCAGGTGGTGCCGGCGTAGACCGAGTTCTTGCCGCCGAAGCCGTCGTCGACCTGCGTCGGGTTGCCCGGATCGGGGACGTAGCCGTCGGCGGCGCCGTTGTCGTAGGTGACGTGGAGCTTGTAGGTGACCGCGGTCGACCACGGCACCGGCACGGTGACGACCCACTTCGTGCCGTCGAAGGTGGCCGGCTCGCCGTTGGTCCACGAGTCGGTGCGCCAGTCGCCGATCAGCGTCACGGTCTTCTCGTGGCCGTTGAGCGTCTTCGGTCCGTAGGCGAACTCGTGCGCGCAGCGACGCAGCGTCGTGTCGCACATGGGCGGGCCGGTCGGGACGCCCGCGCCGCCGCCGCCCGAGCCGGAGCCGTAGCCGCCGTTGCCGCCCAGCCCGGGATCGAACGGATTCGACGGCGGATGCGGGATCGGATCGGACATGCCCTTGCCGCAGCCGGCGGCGGTGAGGGCGAGCGCGAGGAAGAGGAGGCGGGTCAGGGCAGGCATGTGCTGCTCTCCGAAAAGTAGATGGCGGCGGTGAGGGGCGCGGCGCTGAAGCGGGCGTGCGCGCCGTCGGAGTCGAAGGTCGCGCCCGAGAGGGCGTCGCGCCAGCGGCCGGCGGGGATGCCCGGCGCGTCGACGGTGGCGGCGGTGGCGGCGCGCGAGAGCACCACCACCGCGGCGTCGCTGGCGGGCGTGCCCGAC
>JAQBQH010000213.1 GCA_028287105.1 Myxococcales bacterium | reverse complement strand
TCGACGATGCTCGTGTAGCCGTGCTGCTGCGCGGCCTGAAGCGCGCTCCACTGCGCGCCGCCACGGTCGTTCACGTTGGCGCCTTTGGCGACGAGGACCTTGACGATGTCTGCGTGACCATCAAGCGCTGCGAGCTGAAGTGGCGTGAGCTGGCTCTTGCGGCCGTTCCGGCAATTGAGGTCGATGCCCCGTTGCCCGGCCAACAGCTCCACCACCTCGGCATGGCCATTCTTCACGGCAATCCCCAGCGGCGTGTATTCGGACGTGTCTCGGTCGTTGAGTGGCACGGATCGCGCGAGAATCAGTTTTGCGATTTCCGCGCGACCCTGTTCGGCGGCTTTGTAGAGCGGGGATTGTCGGATCGCCGTCAGGTGCTTGGGATCGGCGCCGTGATCGAGGAGCCAGCGAACGACCTCGACGTTGCCGTTCTGCACCGCGGGCCACAGCGGCGTCATGTCGACGCGCGCAGGCGCGTCGACGTTCGCACCGCTGGCGGCGAGTAGCTTCACGGCCTCGAGGTTGCCGCGCTTGGCGGCGAGATACAGCGGAGTGCGTCCGTACGCGTTTCGCTCGTCGATGTTCGCGTGCTCTGCAATGAGTTTCTTCAGCGTGGGGAGATTACCGTCCCAGGCCGCGAGATGCAGCGGTTGCCAGCCCACGCGTTCGATCGAATCCTCATCGCCGGCGGTAGCCGACACGCCCGTCGGCGCAACATGCTCGCCACCGTTGAGCGGCCAGCTCTTGACGTAGTTGTCGCCGTGGCCGGTAACCAGCAATCGACCGTCGCGACTGAAGGCGAGCGACAGGGTTCCACTCGAATGCGAGAGATCGGAGAAGGCACGCGTCACTTTGCCAGTCATGAGGCTCCACAATCGGATGACTCCGTCCTGACCGCCCGTCGCGATCGTCTGTCCGTCAGGGCTAATCGCCATCGCCCAGATCTCACCGCGGGGAACGTTGCGTGTGTAGATCTCGCGGCGAGCGCGAAGCGACCAGACGCGGAGCGTGCGGTCGTCGCCGACGCTCGCAACGGTTTGACCATCAGGCGCAAACGCGACGCGATCGACGCCGCCGCGATGGCCTTTGAGCGTCTGCAGCAGCGTTCCGTCGCTCGCGTTCCAGATGTTGATCAAGCCGTCGGAGCCGCTGCCGGCGAGCTGACTCCCGTCGGGGCTGAACGAGACCGAGAAGACGCGCGCGCCCGCGCCGTGCGTCAGAACGAGCAGTGCCTTGCCCGTTGCCGCGTCCCACAGGCGGACGGTGCCATCAAAGCCGCCGCTCGCGAGCCGCTTGCCGTCGGGAGTAACAGCGACGGAGCTGACCTGCGCCGGGTGGCCGACCAGCTTGCGCAGCTGTTGGTGGCTCGACACGTCCCACACCTGTACCGAAGAGGCGTCCGCGGTGTAGAGCGTCTTGCCGTCCGGAGCGAAGAGCACCGCACCCACGGTTCCGGCGTGGCCCGCCAACGCGGCGATCGCCGCGCCAGTACGCGCGTTCCAAAGCTTGACCGTGCCATCGTGGCTGCCGCTCGCAATCGTCTCGCCATCGGGCGAGACATCGACCGAGAACACGGCGCTGAAGTGCGCAGGGATGGCCGTCAGCCACTGGATTTGCGCTAGCTCCGGATCGGATGCCGTAGATGTCGGTGCCGCCGCCGCGTTGCCCGTGCCTTCTCTCTGCAACATCGGCCGCAGAGCCACAGCGCCGACGGCAAGAGCCGCTGCGCCGGCGGTAGCTAGCACCCACGGGCTTACCCGACGGCGCCTGCTCGACGTCGCACCGGTCACCAACGCGCGACGTGCTGAGGCCGCCGCCTGAAAACGCTTCGCGGGATCGGGATCGAGCATCTGTTCGAGCCAGGCTGCGAATGCCGGCGAGATGGGCACCGACTTGCGAAAATCGACGTGCAGATTCTTCTGTGGAAAATCGGCGATCGTTCGTCGCGTCAGAAGATAGAGCAGCGTTGCACCCAATCCGAAGAAATCAGTAGCCGGTGATGCCAGGCCTCGCGACTGTTCGGGCGCCATGAAGCCGTAGGTTCCGACGAGGGTGCTGCCGCCGATTTGAGGATCGCGAATTGCCGCTTGCACCGCGCCAAAGTCGACGAGCCGGATCGTGCCGTCGTCGGCGCGAATGAGGTTCTGAGGCTTCAAGTCGCGGTGGATCACCGGCGGCTGCAGCGAATGCAGGTATCCGAGCACGACAAGCACTTGCTCCGCGATCTCTTTGACCGCGGCTTCATCCGCGCGCCACCCTTGCTCGAGCCATTGCGTCAGCGGACGTCCGGGCGCGAGCTCCTGAACCAGATAGAACGACGGGCCGGCGGGCCCGTCGACCTGCTTATGGTCTACGTAACGAGGAATCGCCGTATGCGACAAGCCTGCGAGCACCGTGGCTTCGCGCTCGAATAGCTCGACGACCTTCCAATCAGCCGCCTTGCCGAGCAGCAGCTCCTTGAGCGCCAGTTGCTGACCGGTCTCGACGTCTTCGACGCGAAACGTCTCCGCGCTTCCGCCGCGACCGAGCACGTCCATGATTCGATATCTGCCGGCAACGAGTTCGCCCCGGCGCTGGTCGGCACTTGTTGCCATTGAGCGAGAACCTCCGGCAGCCATGTTCGCATGCTGTGGGCATCATCTCTTCAAGAAAAATGAGACTGGTGCCGATCGTGGCTGCCGGGCTGCGGCAGTTTGTCGCGGGTCCCGAGGGTGCGCTACTTCGGCGCAGTCGGCTTCGCAGCAGCGGCTAGCGTCTTCTCGCCGATCTCGTTCAAGCCAATTGCGCGCGCGTAGGCATCTTGGTTGGCACCTCGGTACACCGCATGCCGACGGCGAGGTCTTCGGGCGCAGGCGCGGTCGAGCCGCAACAACCACTCGAAAAGATCAGTAGCCAGGCCGCCAAGCGCACGATCACTTGCGGCGCAAGGCGCAGGCCAAACCGGACCTCCGCGTGGCGGCGCTAAATCACTCCCGCAAAGGGGGTATCAGGTTGGCAGATGCCGCCAACCCGGTTGGCGCTGATCTTCACGAGCCTCTCGATCTCGTCGCGACGGCAGGTCACGCCGCGAGCGGGATCTCAACGACGATCTCGCGGTTGCTCATTCTGACTGGGCTGCAAGCAACTCCGTCGTCAGGCCGACGCTGGCTAGAGGACCCCGAGTTCGACCGTTCTGTGCAATCTGTGAATTGGCCGCCATTCGGCATCGCCCGCCCACCAATTCATATGAAGGCCACTGCGGGTGCCATCCGTCGATTACCGGCGGCGCGCCCTGCGCTATAGTCGTGAGCGTTCAGCGAAGGCGTTCGCCGCGCCGCGGGCCGCGCGGCGGCGGTGTACGCTGTTGGCGGGAGGCGACGATGGCGCGCGCGCGGCGGCAGGCTCGACTAGCGGTCATCGCGATCGGCGTTTTTCTCGGTGCAGGCGCGTCGTTGACGGCGCGCGGCGAGGTGAAGGCGCGCGACGCGGCGACGCTGGCGGTGCTGCTGGCACGGATTCCCCATGTGGCCCGGAGCGAGAGCGGCATCGGCGCCGAGGAGCGGGCGCTGGCCGAGGCGCTGCAGGCATACGGCGCGGCGGCGGTGCCCGAGCTTCTGTCGCTCCTCCGCAGCCCCGACGCCCGAATCGGCAGGTTTGTCGGCTACGTGCTGCGCGACATCAACGGGCTCGAGGAGCGGGACCTCGACGCGCTCATCGCCGCGCGGCGCCGCGGCGACGGCTGGATTCCGCCTGCCATCGCCCACATCGGGACGCCGCGCGCGATCCAATTTCTCGTCGAGGAGCTGCGCGCCAAGGCCGAGGTCGACACGCAGCTGACCTGGGCGCTGGTCACCGCCGGCGAGCGCGCGGCGGCGCCGCTGGCGGACCTGTTCGGCGCCGCCACGCCGACAAGCGCGCAGCTGGCGCGCGCAGTCTGCCGCGTGTTCGAAGGCATGGGCGACCGCGCGGCGCCGGCGGTGGAGCCGCTGATGGCGATAACCAGCCGGCGCGCGCTGCCGCTCGCCAATCGGCGGCACGCGGTCGACGCGCTCGGCTGCATCGGCCCGGCGGCGCGACCGGCGATCGCGACGCTGCGCCGGCTGAGCGCGAGCGAGCCGGCGAGATTTGCGCGCGCCACCGACGAGGTGCTGCGGGCGGTCGGCGCTCCCGAGGCGGCGCCGGGGTTGATCGCCGAGCTTCGCGCCCATCCGAGCGAGGACGCGTTGCGCGACCTCGCCTTCATCGGCCACGACGCGCGCGCCGCCGGCGCCGACGTGCTCGCGCTCGCGTCCAACGCTGATTGGCAGCTGCGGGCGGCGGCCGTGCGCACGCTCGGCTTCATCGGCTACGACCTGGCCGCCGGCTCCTTGACCGCGCTGCTCGGCAACGGCGACGACTGGCGCCTGGTCCAGGCGGCCGCCGAGTCGCTGGGGCGGCTGCGCGCGACGACGGCGACGGTGGCGCTGCAGCAAGTCGCGGCCGACCACTGGTATCCTCGTGTGCGTGATGCCGCGCGCGAGGCGCTGCGGGTGATCGGTGGGACCGGGCGCCCCGAGCCGAGAGTCGGGCGACGCGGCTTCGCGGCGCTGTTCTTCCGTTACGGCGGGTGCTGTGCCGGCGCCCCGGCTGACGAGGCGACGCCGGCGCTTCGGCACAGTGGCGACGAGCTGCACGGCGGCGAGTTGCGCG
>JAQBQH010000393.1 GCA_028287105.1 Myxococcales bacterium | reverse complement strand
GTAGAGGGGCCGCGTCGCGCGAAGCGCGACCTGGGCGGCCCCGATGGAGGAGCACGCCGCGCAGCGGCGACTGCGACGGATTCCGACGCCGGGAGGTCGCCTCACTGCGTCCGCGACCCCAGCCGTCCCAAAGCTATTCGTTCTTGACTGACCGGCATTGGCGCTAGACCGCGGCCGCTACTTCGGCGGCGGCAGCGCTTTGCGCTTCTGGTCGATGCGCTGCAACGTCGGGGCGCGCACGCTCGGCGGCTCGATCGCGGCAGCGACGCGAGCGGCTTCGTCGAGGGCGGCGCGAGCGGCGGTCACGTCGTCGAGTTGCAGGCGTGCGTCGGCGCGCTGCACGAACAGGCTCGCGCGCCCGAGCGGTCCCGGCGCGGCGGCGAGCGCGCGCAGGATGGCGGCTTCGGCGTCGGCGGCGCGATGGAGCTGCAGGTACGCGCCCGCCAGCCGCGCCCAGGCGGTGTAGCTGAGCGGCTGGGTGCGCGTCGTCGCCTCGAGCGACGGCACGATGCGCGCCGGCTCGCCGAGCCGCGTGGCCGCCCGCACCCGCGCGACGTCGCGCGCCTGTTGCGCATCGGCGCCCTGCACGCCCTCTTTGTCGTCGCGCTCGATGCGCGCCAGCCACTCCGCCGCCAGCGCACGCCCCGCGGCGTCATCGTGCGCGAGCATGCGCGCGAAGATGCGCCGCTCGTAGAGCTGATAGCGATCGTCGTCGAGAACGCCGGGGACCGCCTGCGCTTCGACCGCGAGCGGCTCGAGGCGGCCGCGCAGCTCGTCGCCCCACTTCGCCGGCCCCGACGAGATCGCGCACGTGAGGCCCGTCAGCACCACACCAGCAAACGTACGCCGCCGCGGCAGGCCGGGCGCCAGCGTCGCCGCCGCGCGCGCGCAGCCCTCGTTGTCGCCCGCCAGCTGCAGCGCGGTCAGCCGCGCGTCGATGACCCGCTCGCGCTCGCTCCACGTCGGGCCGCCGGCTCGCAGCGCCTCGTCGTAGGCGCGCGCCGCCGCGTCGGCCTTGCCGTCGCCGAGGAGCGCATCGCCGCGCTGCGCCGGCCCCCCACCGACGCTACCTCCAGCGCCGCCGCGAGCCGCGCGCTCCGCCCGTTGCAGGAACGCCTCCATCGCCGCCACATCCGCCTGGCCCATGAGACTGGCGAGCACCTTGCCGCTCGTACCGTCGAAGATCACGAACGCGGGGTAGCCTTCGATCGCGTGCTCATGCAGGAACGGCTGATTCTGCGGCTTGTCGACATCGAGCGAGAGCCAGACGAACCGTCCGGCGTACTTCACGAAGGCGGCGCCTTCCAGCTCCGCCCGCATGAAGCGACACGAGTATCACCAGGGCGCCCAGGCCTCGACGAAGAGCGGCAGCTTGCGCGCCGCGGCCTGGGCGCGCGCGGCGGCCGCGTCATCGGCGACGAACGGCAAGGGCGCGGCAGCGACGGCGCGCGTCGGCGCCAGCACGATGACCAAGAGCGCGAGCAGCACGGACCGCATGGGCCTCATCCTAGCGCGAAGGGCGACGCGACTCACTCGTCACGCAACGCCACCATCGGATCGACGCGCGTGGCCCGCCGCGCCGGCGCGTACAGCGCCAGGCCCGCGACGAGGACCATGAGCCCGCTGACCGCGCAGAACGTCAGCGGGTCGACGGCGCTCACCTGAAAGAGCATGTCGCTCAGCGCGCGTCGCAAGAGCAGGTTGATCGCCAGCGCCGCGCCGGTGCCGAGCGCGATGCCGGCGAACGCCAGCCGCAGCCCCTGCGCCAGCACCATCCAGCGCAGCTGCCCCGGCTCGGCGCCGAGCGCCATGCGAATACCGAGCTCGCGCGTGCGCTGCGCCACCGAGTAGGACATGACGCCATAGATGCCGATGGCCGCGAGCAAGAGCGCCAGCCCGGCCAGGACCGCGAGCAGCGTCGCCACGAAGCGCGGCTTGGCGACGGCGTCGTACATGAGCTCGTCCATCGTCGCCAGCTTGGCGATCGCCAGCGTCGAATCGACCTCGCCGACGACCCGGCGCACCGCGCTCTCGAGCGTCCGCGGGCTGGTCAGATCGGTGCGCACCGCCACGTTCATGATCCGGTTCGAGCGCGGGAACTGCTTGGCGATCTGCCGCATCGCAAAATAGATCTCGGTGCCGGTGGGCGCGTCGATCCCCTGCTGCTTGACGTCCTTGACCACGCCGACGATCGTCAGCGACGGCCCCTTGTCGTCGAAGCGCACGCGCTGCCCGATCGCCTCCTCGCCCCGGTAGAAGCGCCGCGCGAACGCTTGATTGACGAGCACCACCGGCTGTCCGTCCGCCGTATCGCCGGCGTCGAGCTCACGCCCCGACGCCAGGTGGATGCCCATGGTCTTGAAGTAGTCGTCGCCGATGGTCTGGAAGAAGTCGACGTTCCAGGGCGGCCCGTCCTTGGAGCGCGTCTTGCCCACGAAGTAGATGTCGTTGGCGTTGAGCTGCCGATTGGGCGGGAGCCCCGCCAGCACCGTCGCGCCGCGCACGCCGGGCAGCGCGCCCAGCCGCTGCTCGAGGGAGATCCACAAATTGAGCGCGCGATCGTTGTCCGGATATTCCTTCTCCGGCAGCTCGATCTGGAACGTGAGCAGCCCGCGCGGCTCGAGCCCGCTGTCGACCTGCATCACCTTTCCGAAGCTCTGGATCATCAGCCCCGAGCCGACCACCAGCACCACCGCCAGCGCCATCTCGACGACGACGAGCGCGCGCCGGAACCGCTGCCGGTGCAGGCCCGCCGTCGAGCGCAGGCCGGCGCCCGAGAGCGATCCGGAGAAGCTGGTGCCGCGAATGTGGACGATCGGAGCCAGCCCGAACACGACGCTCGTCGCCACCGAGGCGACGAACGTGAACGCCAGCACCGCGCCGTCGATGCGCACCTCCTGCATGCGCGGCGCGTTGGCCGGCACCAGCGTCATCATGAAGTCGAGCCCCCACGCGGCAAAGATCAGCCCGAGCGTACCGCCGACGAAGCCGAGGATGAGGCTCTCGGTGAGGAGCTGCCGCGCGAGCCGCTTGAAGCCGGCGCCGAGCGCGACGCGAATGGCGATCTCGCGACTGCGCCCTTCGGCGCGCGCGAGGAGCAGGCCCGAGATGTTGGCGCAGGCGATGAGCAGCACGAAGAAGACCGCGCCCTGCAGGACGAGCAGCGGCGAGCGCAGCGTGCCGACCACCTCGCCCATGAGCGCGTGGATCGCCATCGGATGCGTGTCGGGGGCGATCGAATGGGAGAAGCGTCCCTTCCACGCCGTCTCGAGGCTGGTCAGCTCGCCGGCGGCCTGCCCGACCGACACGCCGCGCTTGAGACGCCCGATGACGGAGATGCCATGGCTGCCGCGCTGCTTGTCGTCATTCTGCAGGCCGAGGGGCACCCAGAGCTCGACGCCATCGCCGGGAAAATGAAAGCCTTGCGGCATGACCCCGACGACGCGGGTCATGTCCGAGTCGACGCGGATGGTGCGCTCGATGACGCCGGGGTCGCCGCCGAAGAGCCGTTGCCACAGCCCCCAGCTCAAGATGACCCCTCGAGGCTGGCCGTGAATGTCCTCCTCGGCGGTGAAGAAGCGGCCGAGGATCGGCTGCACGCCCATCGTCGGCAAGAGGCTCGGCGTGCAGTACGCGGTGACCGCGCGCACCGGCACTTCACCGCCGATCACCGGCGCCCCGGCGATCTGGTAGGCGCCGATCGACTCGAACGAGCGCGCCTGCGCCGCCAGCTCGAGGTATTCGGGCGGCGAGAACCAGAACTTGTCGAAGCCCATCGTGGGGAAGCGGGTGTAGAGCTCGACCAGCCGGTCCGAATCGGGATAGGGCAAGGGCCGCATCACGACGGCGTGCACGACGGTGAAGATGGCCGTGTTGGCGCCGATCCCGAGCGCCAGCGTCAGCACCGCGATGAACGTGACGGCGGGGGTACGAAGGAGCAGCCGGACGCCGAATCGAAGATCCGAAAGGAACGTGCTCACGTGGGCCTCCTCGGCGACCGATCGAAGCGGTCGAGCAAGCGCCGGACCATCCGGCGGCGCGCGGTTTCGCGCAGTTGGCGCGCGCGCGTGTCCGGACGTGGGACGGCGCGTCCCGAAAGCGGTCAGCCGGCATAGACTGGCGCCATGACCATCGTCGACGCCTGGATCCAGCATCCGACGGCAAAGTTCCTGCGCAATCCGATGTTCGAGTCGCTGCGGCGCTGGACCGGGGTCCTCGAGGTGCCGGACGAGATCCCGCTGTCGTTCACCATCGACGCCTTGAAGGCGGCCGGCGTCGGGCGGGCGCTGGTCAGCGCCTGGTACGGTCCCGAGGGAGCGCTGATCTCGAACGACGAAGTGGCGGCGCAGGTGCGCGGCGCGCCGGAGCTGCTCGTGGGCGTGGCGTCCGTCGATCTGGCGCGGCCGATGGACGCGGTGCGCGAGCTCAGGCGCGCGGTGCGGGAGCTGGGCATGCGCGCGCTGCGGGTGCTGCCGTGGCTATGGAATTTGCCGCCGAACGACCGACGGTACTACCCGCTCTACGCGGAGTGCATCGAGCTGGGCATTCCGTTCTGCTTGCAGGTGGGGCACGCCGGTCCCTTGCGGCCGAGCGAGCCGGGGCGGCCGATTCCGTATCTCGACGAGGTGGCGTTGGAGTTTCCCGAGTTGGTCATCGTCGGGGGGCACATCGGGTATCCGTGGACGGACGAGATGGTCTCGTTGGCGACGAAGTATCCGAACGTCTACATCGATACGTCGGCGTACAAGCCCAAGCGGTATCCGGCGGCGTTGCGGGAGTACCTGCGGGGGCATGGGCGGAGGAAGGTGCTGTTCGGGAGCAACTTTCCGATGCTGACGCCGGCGGCCTGTCTGGCGGAGGTGGGAGAGCTGGGGTTGGATGAGGAGGCGCGGGGGATGTTTGTCGGCGGGAATGCGGCGAGGGTGTTTGGGTTGTAGGGGAACGGATGCGGCAGGTGGTTTAGTGCGGGACGTATTCGTTGAGGAAGGCGATCATGCGGGTGCGTTCTTCGGAGGACAGGACTTCGGACATCCAGGATTCGGCTTCGGCGCGGAGGCGGAAGTTGCGGCGGGAGGAAGCGCCGGTCTGTTTGAGCATGCGCTCGCCCTGGATGGAGAGGAGCGCGCTATGTTCGGCGAGGAGGAAGGCGTTGCGTTCGACGTAGGGGTTGTCGAGGCGCATGAAGCCGGTGACCATATCCACGACTTCGGGGTCGACGACGCGGAGGCCGCGCAGGTCGGCGAAGACGAGCGCGAGGCCCTTCTTACGGGGCATGGCGCGATAGATCTCCTTGAACAGCGCCATGGCGTCGGTTTGGTTGAAGGGCGAGGTGACACGGATTTCGAGGAGCCGACCGACGCGATTCACTGCCGAAAACATCGATTTCCATCATACGACAGCTCTTCCCGTCGGTGAACTAATCTTCGACGGCGGGCGCAGCGCCGGTGATCTCGATCGAGAACGTCCGCTGCCGTACGCATGATCCGTGACGACCCGCCTCGCGCGGCTGTTGTACGCTCGCCGCTCATGGAGGCCCACGTGATCGACTGTGAGACCGAACGGCCCGGCGAATATTCGCAGCTGCTCCACGTACGCCAGCACCTCCTGCGCGCCGACCTGGCGCAGTCGTCGGGCGGCCAGGATTCGGGGCCGGGCGCGCACGACTACTTCGACGCGGCGCTCGCCGCGTGCAAGACGCTGACGGCGACCTGGTACGCCAAGAAGCACGGCTTCCCGCTCGAACGGGTCGAGTCGCACGTCGAGCGCGACGACTCTGCCGAGCGCAAAGGCATCTACAAGCTCACCGTCCGGCTCGCCTTCCACGGCCCGCTCGACGACGAGCAGCGCGAAAAGCTCTACATCGCCGTGGCGCACTGCCCGATTCACAAGCTCATGACCACGACCGACGTGATCATCGAGACCGTTCCGCTCTAGCGCTTGCCGGCCTGAAGCACGTCACACCGTGCGGCGAGCGAGCACCTGGCGCACCGTGTTGACGAGCTGCACCGGCAAGACCGGCTTGAGGAGGAACTGCGTGACGCCGAGCCCGTACGCCTCGGGGATCGTCTTCAGCGCCGAGCCGCCCGTCATGATGATCACCGGCAGCGTCGGCACGCGCTCGCGCACGCAGCGCAAGAGCTCGAGGCCGGTCATGTTGGGCATCTCGATGTCGGTGACGAGGATCTCGACGTTGCCATCCTCGAGGACCGCCAGCGCCCGCTGACCATCGTCGGCGGTGACGACGTCGAAGCCCGCCTGCTCGAGCACCTTGCGAAAGAGGTTCAACAGCGCGGGTTCATCGTCGGCGAGCAGCAAGCGTCCCATGGCCGGATCAGCGCTCGATGCCGTGAACGCGATCGCTCTCGCAGTGCATCAGATACTTCTCGATTGCGATCATGGCATCTCCTCGAAGCAGGGGGAACGCGAGGGTCAGCTTACCTCACTTTGATGCGATCGAGCAGCCACCACACCACGCTGCCGCCGAAGGGGACGACCGTCGCGATCAAGAACGCCTGACGGTAGTCGTGCGCATCGAAGAGGCGACCGAAGAGCGGCATGGTCAGCGCCACCACCGCCGACCACGATCCAGCGCCGACGCCGGCGATGAAGCCGGACTGCCGCGTCGAGAACGCCCAGGTCGCGTAGGCGATGGCGACGATGACGAAGCCGGCGGCGACGAACATGGCCAGGAACAGCTCGGCCATCACCATCGGCAACGGCGTCAAGGACGGCGTCAGCGCCAGCGTCGATCCGAGGAGCGCCAGCGCGGCGACGAGCGCACGGTACGCCGGCCGCGGATCGCGGGCGCGCGTCAGCCGATCGGCGAGCCAGCCCCAGAAGAAGTAGCCGACCTCCCACCCGAGCGGCGGAATCCACAAGATATGTCCGAGCTGCGCCTGCGATTGGTGCAGCCCCTGGTGCAGATAGATCGGCGCGGCGTAGAGCACGAAGCCGAGCGGCAGCCCGCCGCCGGCGTAGAGCGCGATGAAGCCCCACAAACGCAGATCGCCGAAGCGAATGCGCTCGGCCGCCACCGACGGCGCGGCCTCGCCGAGGGCCCGCTCGTCGCGCAGTCGCCACCAGAGGAACAGCCACGACGCACCGAGGAGGCCGGTGAGCAGAAAGGCGGCGCGCCAGCCGAACGCCAGCGCCACCGGCGTGACGATGAGCGGCGTCAGGATGGCGCCCAGCGATCCGCCGCTGTAGGCGAGCGCGATGCCGCGCGCACGCTGCTCGGGCGGCAGGGTCTGCGTCGCCGTGCGCAGCCCGCCGGGGAAGGTCGCGCCCTCGCCGAAGCCGAGCAGCACGCGCGCCGCGGCGAAGCCGACGAAGCCGGCGGCGAGCGCGTGCGACGCCGACGCCAGGCTCCACAGCCCGACGGCGGCGAACATCCCGATCCACAGGCCGAAGCGATCGAGCAGCCGGCCCCAGAGTGGATTGGCGATCATGTACGCGACCGAAAACGCGGAGATGATCCAGCCGTACTGCTCGTCGCTGAGCCGACTCTCCTTGAGGATCGTCGGCGAGAGGATCGCGAGTGTGTTGCGATCGATGTAGCTGATGAGCGACACCAGCATCATCGCCGTGCACGGAATCCAACGACGCATCGAGCGCGATGCTACGCCGTCAGCGCTGCAGCACAAAGCGCATCGGCTGCAGCATGCACGCGGTCACCGCCCGCCCGCCGCGCCGCGCCGGCCGGAAGTGCCAGTGCTGCTTCGCCCACGTCGACGCCGCTTCGTCGCAGCCGAAGCCGAGCCCTTTGATGACCTGCACCGAGTCGACGTCCCCCGACGGCGAGACGCAGACCTTGAGCATGACCTGCCCCTCGATCTCGGCCCGCAGCGCCGCGCTCGGATACGGCGGCGATCGCTCGGCGGCGTCGGTGGCCCACTCGGCGGCCGCGAATGGCTCGGGTGGCGGCGGGCGAACCGGCGCCTTGTCGCCGGCCGGCTTGCCCTCGTTGGGATCGGCGAAGAGGTTGCCGCCGCCCTCCTTCGCCGCCACCGACACGCTCGAATCCTGCACGGTCGACTTCGTGTCGACCGAGAACCCCTGCGGCGGGGCCGGCGGCGTCACCGGACGCGGCGGCGCCTCCACGGCGCTCGGAGTGGGCGCCCGCTTCGGCGAAAGGCGCGCGATGCGCTTCGGCGCCGGCGGCGGCGCGGGCGGCTTCTTCCCGTGATCGCGAACCACCAGCGGCACCGCGCGCTTCTGCGGACCCGCGGCCGGCGGCGCATGTCGGGCGAAGATCGCGAGGAGCGCGTGCACCAGCGCGCTCGCCGCCAACGAAGCGACCAGCGTACGCACCTAACGCCCTCCCGATTCCCCGTTCGGCCGCGCCGTCTCCGACGAGAACTCGGCGTCGGTGTCGAGCGCGAAGCTGGTCACCCCTTCGGACTTCACCAGATCGATGACGCCGACGACGCGCCCGTGCGTGACTTGCGCGTCGGCCGCCAGCACCGCCTGCAGCTCCTTGCCCTTGCCGCGCTCGGTGCGGATGTAGCGGCGCACGTCGTCCAGCTCGACCAGCGTGTTGTTGAGATAGAGCGTCCCCTGGCGCGTCAGCACCAGCGACAGGGTCGACTGCGGCGTCGGTTCGGCGGTGGTCGCCTTCGGCAGATCGACGTGGATGGCCGGCGAGACGATGAAGCTCGTCGTCATCATGAACACGATCAAGAGCACCAGCGTGATGTCGACGAGCGGCGTGACGTTGATGCCGGTGATCTCGTCGTCGTCGAGCGCCGAGGCCATCAGGCCACCTCGCGACGCGCGGCGCCTTCGAGCTTGTCGGCGTGCGCGACGAGCAGCTTCGAGAGCGACTCGGTGCGCGCGACGCTGCCCTTGACGAGGCTCTTGAAGTAGTTGAACGCGACCACCGCCGGCAGCGCGACCGCCAGGCCCACCGCCGTCGCCACCAGCGCCTCGGAGATGCCGGCCATGACCGCCTGCGCGCCGGCGCCCGCCTTGCTCGGATCGTTGAGCGACAGATCGTGAAACGCGCGAATGATGCCGAGCACCGTGCCGAACAGCCCGATGAACGGCGCGTTGTTGCCGAGCGTGCCCAGGAACATGAGCCGCTTCTCGTAGAGCGCGCGCTGCCGCGCCAGCTCGCTCTCCATCACCGCACCGACGGAGACGCCATGTCCGAGCGCGGCCAGCCCGTCGGCGAGGACGCGCGACTCCATGCCGCGCCCGACGTCGAACTGCGCGCGCGCCTCGTCGAGATCGCCGTCTTCGACGAGCTGCACCAGCTGCGCCGAGAGCGCCCGCGCATCGGAGCGATGGCGGGCGTAGAAGATGGCGCGCTCGATCATGATGCCGAGCGACGCCGTCGAGAGCACTACCAGGAGCTGCAGGACCCAGTGCGCTCCCATGAGCGACATGGCCACCAGAGATTGGTCGAGCATCGGTTTACTCCATTGCCTGGGGTTGGATGGCGTAGGCGAGCTGCAGGTAGCCGACGATGCCGCCCGGCGGAGCGCCGAGCACATCGATGCCGTGATCGTCGAGCACGTTGAAGATGTTGCCGCTGAGCGTGACGCCGCTCTGGAAGCGGTAGCCCACCGCCAGATCGGCGACGAAGCGCGCCGGCACGCGGCCGTGCGTGTAGAACTTGGAGCTGTCCCAGAATCCCGACGCGAAGGCGTAGCGATTCTGAAAGCGTCCCTGCACCCGCAGGAACGAGTTACGCAGCCCGAGGTCGGTGAGCGTCACCGCGGCGCGCGCGGTCACGTCGGGGACGTTGAGCAGCAGGCTCTTCTGCGCGGCGTTGGTGGTGGTGAAGCTGACCATGCGGATGTACGACGCGCTCGCGGAGAGCAGCAGGCGGCCGGGGAGGATCCAGCCGTCGATGCCGGCGTTGGCGCCGGCGACCTGCGCCGAGCCGAAGTTCGTATAGGTCAAGAGGGCCCCCTCTACCGGCGTGCCGGCGAACGTCGGGGTCCCGTCGGGGAAGGAGGCGAAGGTGCCCTTGGCCGGCGAGGCGGCCACGCCGAGCGGGCTGATGAAGTTGTCGTAGAACGAGTAGAAGCCGACGATGTCGACGAAGAGGCGGCGGCGGATCGATCCCTTGTAGCCGAGCTCCAGCGAGTTGTTCTCCTCGGGCGAGAGCGCCGCGATGCGTGCGACCTCGGCGCCGGCGGCGTCCTTGATGACGAAGCCGGTGTGGTTGCCGAACGCGGCGGCGCTGGCGATGTTCAAGTAGGCGTCGAGGATCGTCGGCGTCTTGAACGCGCGGTTGTAGCCGACGCGAAGGTTGTGATCGCGCGCCGGCGACACCACGATCGAGGCCTTCGGGCTGACCTGCACGCCGTAGTCCGAGTGCTCGTCGACGCGCACGGCGGCGACGAGGCGCAGCCGCTCGCGCACCGCCCACAGGTCGGCCTGCACATACTGGCCGCCGACGATGGTGCGGATCGACTTGCCGCCGCCGTCGTCGAGATAGCTGCCGCTCGAGCTGGGGAAATAGGCGCGCAGCTGACCGCCGGCGGTGAGGCGAAGCCGGTGGAACAGCTCGGTGCGGTACTGCAGCTCGGAGTCGATCAGCTGGCTGGCGTCGATGAAGCGCAGCTTTTGCCGCAACGCCTCGAGCGCCTCCGGCGTGTACATCGCGAGCCCGCCGCCCGCCTGCACCGCCTTGGCGAGCCCGTCGACCTGGTAGGTCTGCCCGCTGTCCGTCCCGGTGCGCGTCACCTGCGCGAACCAGTGCGGATGGCTGAGCTGCAGCGTCTGGTAGTGCACCTGCCAGCCGCGCAGCTCGTTGCGACCGGTGTTGGTCGCCGACATCGCGTCGGTGTAGGAGAAGCCGTAGCCGGCCTCGAGATACCACTTGTCGCCGAGCCGCGCGTAGAGGAACCCCTCGAGCTTGCCCGAGCGCAGGTTGTAGTTGTTGGCGACGAGGTCGCCTTCGAAGATCGCGCCCTTGGTGGGGTCGGCGTAATAGTGGAAGGGCTGGCTGCGATCGGGGCGGAAGTCCTGCGCCTGCATCCACTGCGCGTTGAGCTTGTAGCCGAACCAATGGTGCACCTTGCCGGCGACGCGCAGCGACGCGTCGGCGAGGTTCTGGTTGCCGATGCGCAGGGCGACGCTGACGCCCGCCTCGTCCCACGGCGTCTTGGTGAGCACGTTGACCACGCCGTCGACGGCATTGGCGCCGTAGAGCGCGGAGGCGGGACCGACGACCACCTCGATCGACTTGATGTCGAGCGAAGGCGTCGGCAGGAGCGGCCCCATCGGCAGCCCGCTGCCGGGGAGCTCGGCGAGCTTGGAGTCGACCATCCAGACCATGCGGGTGTTGAACTGGCTGTCGAAGCCGCGCATCGAGATGCGGATGTCGCCGATGCCCGACTCGCGATACTGGATGCCTTTGACCTGCGAGAGCGCGGTCAGGTAGGTCGACGAGCCGGTGAGCTTGATGTCGTCGGAGGTGACGCGCTCGACGGTGACAGGCGCTTCGACGCGCTTCTCGGGGAACTTGGAGCCGGTCACGACGATCTCTTCGCCGGTGGCGATCTTGTGGAGCGCGGTGGTGATGGCGTAGGGGCCGGTCGAGACCTCGATGGGAGAGATCGCCTCCTCGTAGCCGGTGCCGGAGACGTGCAGCTCGTAGCGTCCGGGCGGCACCTCGTCGATCACGTAGGAGCCGTCGGCTTCGCTCATCGCGGCGAAGGTGGTGTTGGCGAGCGTGACGACGGCACCGGCGATCGGCTTCCTGCCGTCGGGCCCGCGCACCACGCCGTGTATCGACGGCGGTACAGGGGCCGCGGGCGGTACAGGGGCCGCGGGCGGTGCCGGCACGACGACGGGCGGCGCGCTCGGCCGCTCGTCAGCTACGGCCTCGGCGCCCCCGAACAGCCAACTCGACAGCAAGAGTGAACAGCAACGGATGGCGCACTTCGTGGATCCGACTCGGACTCGATTCATCACCTCTCCCCCGTGTGGCGGCGGTCGGATTGCAATCCGCCGGCCAGAGGTGTGGCCAGGTGCGTTATTGTGCAGTTGCATCACACCCGCTGGCGTCGATGCCTGATCCAGCGTCGATACAGCTGTATCAGCGGCGCGACAGCAACCGCGTGCAGACATGACGCGCCTGCACAATTACCTTGACGCACTTGCACAATATTCGTATGACCCGGGCATGGCGAGCCTTGACGTCGGCATCGTGGCGTACGGCCTCTATCTGCCCGAGCACTTCATGACCGCGGCCGAGGTCGCCGCCGCCTCGGGCGGCCAGTGGACCGAAGCGGCCGTGAAGGACAAGCTCGGCTTCGATCGCAAGACCATCCCCGGCCCCGACGACGGCACCCAGGCCATGGGCGTGCGCGCCGCGCTCGACTGCCTGCGCCGCTTCGACTACGACCCGGCGCGCATCGACGTCATCCTCTCCATCGGCGAGGAGTGGAAGGAATATCCGCTCACCACCTCGGGCATCTATATCCAGGAGCAGATCGGCGCGCGCCGCGCCTGGGCGCTCGACCTGCAGCAGCGCTGCTGCAGCCTCATCGCCGCCATGAAGATCGCGCGCGACATGCTCGTCGCCGATCCCGACATCCACTCGATCATGATCGCGGGCGGCTATCGCAACGGGGACTTCGTCGATTATCAGAACGCGCGCATGTCGATGATGTTCAACCTCGCCGCCGGTGGCTGCGCGCTCATCCTCGAGCGCGGCGCGCCGGGCAACCACCTGTTGGCGACGCAGCTCATGTCGGATGGCTCCCTGGCGCGCGACGTCGGCTGCCGCGTCGGCGGGACCGCGGAGCCAATCAACCACGCCAATCTCGACGGCGCCTATCGCTCGCTCGATCTCATGAACCCCGAGCACATGAAGGATCGGCTCAACCAGGTCTCGATGCCGAACTGGTTCGCCTGCATCGACGGCTCGCTCGGGCGCGCGCAGCTCGGGCGCGGCGACATCGGCTACCTCGCGGTCCTGCACTTCAAGCCGTCGATGCACCGCGCCATGCTGGCGGAGCTCGGCCTCGGCGACGACCAGACCACCTATCTGCGCGACTACGGCCACATCGGTCAGATCGACCAGGTGCTGTCGCTGCATCTCGGGCTGCGCGCCGGCAAGATCAAAGACGGAACCGTGGTGTGCATGGTGGCCGCCGGCATCGGCTACGCCTGGGCGGCCAACGTCATCCGCTGGGGCACGGTTCCGAACGCCTACGGCGCCTCGCTGCGCTAGCTCCCCGTCACGCCCGCGAGACTTGACGGACCAGGCGGCGCCGGCTAACGACGGGAGACGTCGCGCATGCCGAGCCATCGTCTCCTCACGGCCGAAGAGGTCTGGCGCAAATACGACGCCGTGGAATCCCGCCTGACCGCGCCGGTCAGCGAGCGGATGCTCGATCTCGCGAGCCTCACGCCGGGAATGCGGGTCCTCGATCTGGCGACCGGGCGCGGCGAGCCCGCGGTTCGCGCGGCCGAGCGCGTCGGACCGACCGGCCACGTTCTCGGCGTCGACCCGTCGGACGGCCTACTGCAGATGGCGCGAGAGAAGGCCGCCCGCGCCGGCCTCTCGAACCTCGAGCTGCACGCGGTCGACGCCGAAGCGCTCGACCGTGTCGCGCCCGCCGCCCACTTCGACGCGGCCACGAGTCGCTGGGGCCTGATGTCGATGACGTCGCCGGTCGCCGCGCTCGAGAGCGCCCACCGCGCGCTCAAACCCGATGCCATCCTGGTGGCCGCGCTCTGGGCCGAGCCCGATCGCGTTCCCTACTACACGCTGCCGCGGCGCCTGCTGGCACGCTATCGACCGCTGCCGCCTTTCGATCCCGAAGCTCCCGGGACCTTCCGCTACGCCGACCCGCAGCGAATCGCGCGCGACTTTGGCCGCGCCGGCTTCACCATCGAGCACACCGAGGAGAGCGACGTTCCGGTGATCGAAGCCGACACCGGCGCGGAGCTCGCAGCCTGGGTGCGCGAGGCGCTCTGGCTCACGCTCCTCTTGAACGATTTGTCCGACGACGATCAGCAGCGCTGGGAGGACGACCTGACGCGCGCCGTGGAGCCGCTGCGCAGCGACGGTCGGATTCGTCTGGGGGGAGTCACGCGCATCGTCGTCGCGCGCGCGAGGCGGTAGACCGACGTGCAGCTAGATCTGGCTGCCGCACGAGAGGCAGAGCCAGACCTTGTGCGCGTCGTCGCCGATGCCGAACAGCGCCGACTCGCCGCGCGTCATGAGCCGCCCGCAGCGCGCGCACTGCGCGTCGCGGTTGAGCTTGACGCCCTGCCACGCGTCGACGTTCTCCAGCGCCGCCACCGTCATCGCCGACGGCTTGCCGCGACCCTTGGCCGATTCGGCGATCTTGAGCGCGTCGCGCTTGGCGGTCTGACCGAGGCTGACCGCCTCCGAGACCACGTTGTCGACGAGGTCGAAGGTGTCCTCGAGGACGTTGCGGATGAGCTGCGACACGGTCACGCGGTTCTTCTTGGCCGCGTCGCGCAGGGTCTGGCTCAGCTCGTCGGGGACGCGCGTCTGCACCAGCGCGTCCTTCCGCTCCTTTTCGGGGATCGGCTTGCGGCCGCGCCGCACCGGCTTCTTCGTCATATGCGGTATTACAGCAAGTTCCAGCCCGGTGCGCCAGTCGGCGCTCATGCTTCGGCCGGCAGCCGCGCGGCAGGCACGCCGTCGAGGTCGATGACGCCGACCGCGTCGAGGACGCGCATCACCTGGAAGCAGGGATCGATCTCGAACCAGCGCGCCGCGAAGTTGGGATCGGCGCCGTGCTGGTGGTGGTTGTTCTGGAACAGCTCGCCCATGGTGATGAAGTCGATCGGCAGCGTGTTCTTGCTGACGTCGCGGGTGTCGAAGTTGCGATAGCCGTACTTGTGGCCGCACCAGTTCACGATCGCGCCGTGGATGGGGCCCATGAGCCAATGCACCGGCAACAGCAGGAACCACCACAGCGACGGCGCGAAGGCCAGATAGAAGACGGCGTAGAGCGCGCCGAGGCCGATGCGCACGACCCAGCGCTGCGACAGCTCGTCGATGGTGCGCCACTCCGGCACGCCGCCGAGAAAGCGCGTCTCCGGCTCCGAGCGACGATAGGCGTAGGCGTCGTACTTGGCCTTGGTGTTCCACATCATGCCGGCGACGTTGGAGTGATAGAGCGGCGAGTGCGGATCGCGCTCGCTGTCGGCGAAGGCGTGGTGCTCGCGGTGCAAGAACGCGTAGGCGCGCGGAACGAGGAACGACGGCCCCTGCGCCACGACCGAGAAGATGTAGAAGAAGCGCTCCCAGCCGCGGCTCATGGTGAACATGCGGTGCGCGCCGTAGCGGTGCAGGAAGAAGGTCTGCGCAAAGATCGAGAGGACCCAGTGCGCGACGAAGAAGACGAGGATGGGGATCATGGTGGCTCCTTGGATCAGCGGCTGTTCAGGCGCTCGGCGACCTTGCGCAGGTTGCGCGCGGCCTCTTCGAGCGTGAGGGCCGAGGTCTGAATCGTCGACTCGGCGACCGAGACGCCGTAGCGCACCCAGGTGGCGCCGAGCTTGCCGAGGCCGGCCACCAGCTCCTGCGCGGCTTCGTAGGCGGACTTCGCATTCGATTCGATGTCGTTCATGGTCAGACCTCCGTTTGGCTTCTGAGCATCTTGTATAATATTTTGTATTACAACGTCAACCGCAAAGTGACAACTGACTGTTTTTGTATGACAAAAATCAAGGTTCGTCGCTCATGGGCGCGATGCGGCGATAGAGGGTCCACTCGCCGATGGTCGCCTCGGCGCTGAGGCGGCGGTCGTCGGCGAGCGGGTCGCCGAAGTATTGGTGCACGAGGTACCAGTCGAACTCGGGTGCGGTGCGCGCGTCGATCCCGTCGGTCTTGGCGACGTTGTAGTAGGGCAATCCGGGGCGCGGCTGCACCGGGATTCCCTGATCGAAGAGATAGGGGCTGAAGCCGCCCTTGAGCGCCATCGGCCACGACATGAAGTGCCAGTACACGGGCGCGCTCGAGGCGGGGTCGCCGCTCGATTCGGCGTCGCCGTAGATGAGCCCGCGTGCGAGCACCAGCGTCTTGGCCGCGCGCGGCAGCCGGTCGACGAGCCGCATGAAGCCGAGGTTGCGGCGATTGAAGTCGCTGTAGCGGATCGTCAGCGCAGTCGGTAGCACCACGGCCGCGACGACGAACGGCGCCACCCACCCGGCGCGCCGCCAGGTCAGCTCCACCGGCGGGAGAAGCAGGAGCAGCGGCGCCATGAGCGCGGGCAGGCGCGGCGCCACGTACCACCACGACATCGGCTGCTTGATCGAATAGGGCAGCGCGACGTAGGCGGCGGCGAGCACCCCGAGGAGCGTGAGGAGCCGTGGCAGCGCGCCCGGCGCGGGCAGCGGCCGACGGCGCGCGACCAGGAGGAGCGCCAGCGTCGTGGCGGCGAGGAGCGCCAGCATCCACATGTCGAGGGAACCGGGGAAGAGCTCCAGGACGCGCTTGGGAAACTCGGTCAGCGACCCGGCCGGCCCCGTCCACGTGGCGGAGAAGCCGTCGCCGTGGGTCATATAGGCGTGCTCGCGCCGCTCTTGCACGATGGCGCGAATGGCCAGGACCAGCGACGGAACCAGCAGCGCCGCAGCGACGAGCGCGCGACGCCACACGCGCGCCGAGAGCACGAGCAGCGCGATGCAGCCGAGCCCGAAGAGCGCCCAGGCCATCACGTGGCTGAAGTAGACCAGGAGGCTGCACACCAGGAGCGCGACGGCCGCGCGCGGGCGGCCGCCGTCGACAAAGCGCAGGAGCGCCGCCCAGCCGAAGTAGAGGAAGCAGGTGCCGAGGAGGTACGAGGCGAAGCCGTAGATCCAGCCCGGGTTGAACGCCAGCGCGAAGGCGCCGAGCGCGAGCCACCCCGAGCGCCCGAGCGCGCGCGCCAGCGACAGCACCGAGAGCGGGAAGAGGATCAGATAGGCCGAGAGGACGAGCTTGTTGGCGGTCTCGAGGGTGACCACGTAGCTGAGGACGTTCAGCAGCCCATAGAACAATAGATAGGGGACGAGGCGGACGCGCAGCACGTACGACTCGGCGATGCGGTAGCTCGGATCGCCGTAGCTGTGCCAGGCGCGCGCCAGCGCCAGGTGGTCGGGCGTATCGAGCATCGGCAGCATGCGCTGATGCCAGACCGGCACGAGCGCGGCGACCGTGAGCGCGCACCAGACGGCGACGAACACGGCGCTCGAGCGGTCGACGACGAGACGACGGAGGCCGCGCACCAACGACGCGTGTATCACAAAAGGAGTCGCGGAATCGAAGGGCTCGCATTTCTGCGCATCGGGAAACTCCCTCACTGACCAGCGGTCAGCGAAGCGCACGCTGGATGACCACCGGTCAGTGAACGGGACGCACCCTTACACTCGTTTCGAGCTGAACTCCACGTTGTTAAGTTTTCGTTGACACAATGGAACGTGTTTCACAAAGTGGCGTCGGCTTCTTTTGGGGAGGGGTCGATGGCTCGGCTCGCGTTCGTCGTCGTCGTTGCCGTCGCGGTGGCAGGCTGCTCGCTCGAGCTGCAGCCTGCACCCGACGTGGTCCATGCCCGGTTCGATCCGACGGCGCAGGTCATCCCCATGCCCAACGACATGGTGCGCGACGCCACCAAGGGGCTGCTGGCGCTGCCGATCACCGATGACCTGTCGCCGGCCGAGAAGGAGCTGCGCGGCTGGCTCAACACGCAGGACGGCTTCCCGTCGACCTTCGCCGCCAACGTCAGCTTCGACGCGCCGCTCGAGCCCACCACCATCGACGCCAAGACGGTGCAGATCTGGCGCTGGGGCGACACCCCCGTGGAGCTCGCCGCCACCGACGTGACCCGCGCGCTCGACAAGGACGGCACGACGCTGACCCTGACCCCGCCGGAGCTCGGCTGGGAGCGCGGCCGCACCTACGTCGTCGTCGTCCGCGGCGGCGCCGACGGCCTGCGCGGCGCCGGCCGGCAGCGGGTCATCGCCGATGCCGCCTTCGCCTTTCTGCGCTCGACGCAGAAGCTCGACGATCCGCGCCATCAGCGCGCCTTCCCCGGCGCGACGCGCGCGGAGCGCCTGGCCAACGCCGCGCAGCTCGAAGCCATCCGCGTGCGCCTCCTCCCCTACTTCGAGCACTTCGCCGCCCGCGGCCTGCCGCGCGAGGACATCGCCTCGCTGTGGACCTTCACCGCCACCTCGCGCATCGAGCTGGCGATGGATGCGCCGTCGCAGCGCATGCCGGTGCCGTTCGACCTCCTGCTCGATCCCAAAACCGGACGCATCGCCATCCCGCCCAAGGCGGGCGACTCGATGGTCGAGGCGGAGGGCAAGCAGCGTCTGACCGACTACGACGGCTGGGGGCTCTCGGCGAACTTCATCTTCGAGAGCACCGGACCGCTGGCGGCGACCATCCCCGCGACCGCCGTCGAGCTGTGGGAGGTGAGCGATCCGCCGAAGCAGCTGCCGGTGACGACGCGCATCTTCAACGACCGCATGCACGTCGAGATCGCGCCGGTCGATCTGCCGCTCAAGGAGGCCACCACCTACGGTCTCGTCGTGCGCGACACCTTCCAGGGCGAGGACGGTCGCGCCGTCGCGCCGATGACCATCGGCCACTTCATGCGCGGCAAGTACCCGATCGCCGTCGCCGACAAGAGCCAGATCGGCAGCGTGCCCGACGCCGACGCCGCGCGAGTGGAGAACGCGCGCGCGCGCATCGCCAGGCTGCTCGACAAGATCGGCCGCGATCACGTCGTCACCGCGTGGCCGATCACCACGCAGAAGGTGATTCCGCACCTCAACGAGGCGATCGCCCATGCCCGCACCGTCGCGCCGGCGGCCACGCCCGCGAACCTGAAGCATCTGACGCCGCTCGAAGCGCTCGGCGACTTCCCGCTCGCCATCGCGTCGCTCTTCAACGTCAAGGACGTGTACTACGGATCGTTGCCGATGCCGACCTGGCTCGATCCCAAGACGCGCGCCTGGCGCACCGACGGCCAGCACGCGATGCGCGACGTGCAGTTCACCGTCACCATTCCGCGCAACGCGCCGAGCCCGATGCCGGTCGTCATCTTCGGCCACGCCATCGTGACCGAGCGGCGCTTCGTCCTCGCCATCGGCGATGCGCTGGCCCAGCGCGGGTTCGCCGCCATCTCGATCGACTTTCCGTATCACGGCGCGCAGACCATCTGTACCGACGAGGCGCTCCTGGCCGTCCCCGATCCGCAGACCGGCAAGATCTTGCACCTCCCGCCCTGCGAGAGCGGCTCCACCTGCGTCGAGGGCAAGTGTGTCGACGCCAACGGCCAGGGCAACCACCTGGCCAAGTTCCCCATCGTCACCTTCCCGGTCGCGTCGGGCGCCGCCTTCATCGAGATCGATCACCTCGCCAACACGCGCGACCACTTCCTGCAGGCGGTCCTCGATCTGTCGACGCTGGAGCGCTCGCTCAAGGAGGCCGACTGGAGCGGCGCCGGCGGCGTGCACTTCGATCCCGGCAACGTCTTTTACGCCGGGCAGTCGCTCGGCGGCATCATCGGCGCGACCTACGTCTCGCATGCGCCCGGGATCAAGCGCGCGGTGCTCAACGTTCCCGGCGCCGACCTGGTCGACATGTTCCGCACCTCGCTCTACTTCGCGAGCCACGTCACCGCGTTCTTCACGCGCGAGAAGATCGATCCCGAGAGCTGGCAGGCGGCGCGCTTCCTCAACCTGGCGCGCCTGATCGTCGATGCCATCGATCCGCAGTCGGTGGTGCAGCAGCTCCACGGCCGCGAGGTGCTGGTGCAGATGGCCACGCTCGACGCCATCATTCCCAACGCGACGACCGAGGCGCTCGTCAAAATAGCGGGCATCGCCAAGCGCGATTACGTCGCGGAGCACGCCTTCTTGGTGATCCCGATCGAGCCCGAGTACCTGCGCGGCGTCAGCGAGCTTGCCGACTTCCTCGCCGGCAAGCTCAAGCCATGAGGCGCCACTGCATCGTCGCGCTCCTGTTGACCGCGGCGCTGGCCCCGTCGCTGGCGCGCGCGGCGGGGTTCGAGCTCACCGATCAGAGCGTCATTGCCGCCGGGTCGGGCGGCGCCGGCACCGCGCGACAATCGGATCCCGCGGCCGCCTGGTACAACCCGGCTGCGCAGGCCGATGACGCCGGCTTTCGCGCCAGCGCCGCGCTCATCCTCGCCATCCCGCGCCTCAGCGCGCGCTCGACGCAGGATTCGCTGGCGCCGGCCGACCAGCCGACGAACAATGAGCTTGGAGTCGCCACGCCGTTCGCGCTCAACCTCGGCTACGCGCGCGGCCGCTGGGCGGTCGGGCTCTACGCCGGCACCTCGCACGGCACCACCGTCTCGTGGCCGGCCGGCTGGTGGGGCCGCTTCGACATCGTCTCGTCGAGCCTGCGCGTTGTGCGCACGGCACCATCGGCGGCGGTGCGCTTCGGGCGCCTGCGGCTCGGCGTCGGCGTCCATGTCGACTTCGCCACCATGGAGCTCGTGCGTGCGCTCGATTTCGTCGACGCCGAAGGCAGCTCGCACCTGCGCCTCAGCGGCGCCAGCGCCGGCGCCGACGCCTCGATCTACGTCGAGGTGCTGCCGACCCTCGACGTCGGCCTCACCTATCAGAGCCGCACCGCCATTCAGCTCCGCGGCGACGCCGACTTCACGGTGCCCGATTCGTTCGCCGCGCACGCGCCCGATCAGCACGTCTCGTCGTCGCTGACGCTGCCCGATCGCTTCGCCCTCGGCCTCGCCCACCATCGCGGCCGCGTCTCGTTCTTCGCCGACGTGACCGTGACGCTGTGGTCGGTGCGCGACACGCTCACGCTCGACTTCGAGAATCCCAACACCCCGGACGTGGTCGAGCCGCAGCGCTGGCGGGAGAGCTTCTCGGTCCACGGCGGCATCGAAGCCGCGGTCTCCGAGCGCGTGCGCCTGCGCGGCGGCGCCTACTACGATCATCAGGCCGCCCCGTCGGAGACCCTGGCCGCCTCGGGCCCCGACATGTCGCGCGTCGGCCTGTCGATCGGGGGCTCGGTGCAGCTGCACCGCACGCTCGCCGCCGATCTCTCCTACTCGCTCGCCTTCTTCGTGCCGCGCGACGGCACCGGGCCCGACGCCATTCCCGCCTCCTACTCCGGTCAGGTGCACATGATCGGAGTTGCCTTCCGCGCCGCCAATCCGCCGCGCTAAGCTTCGGGCATGCGCGCCCTCGTTGCGGGCCTCTGCCTGTCGTCGTTGCTTGCCGCCGGCCTTGCCGCAGGCCTGGCCGCCGGGTGCAGCGACGCGGCCGCGGGCGGCGATCCGCTGCGCCGCGAATTTCGCGCCGCCTATCCCGCGCAGGCGACGCCCAACGGACGCACGCAGCGCTTCGAGATCGTCGCCGCACCGACGGAGCTGCCGCTCGTCGACGGTCACCGCATCCGCGTCTGGGCCTACAACGGCCAGGTCCCGGGCCCGACCCTGCGCGTGCGGCTCGGCGACACCGTGCGCGTGCAATTCACCAATCGCCTGCCGCAGCCGACCACGATCCATTGGCACGGCGTCCGGCTGCCGAACGCCATGGACGGCGTCCCCAACCTGACCCAGCCGCCGGTACCGCCCGGCGGCAGCTTCGTCTACGAGTTCACGCCCAAGGACGCGGGCACCTTCTGGTTCCACCCGCACGTGCGCTCGAGCGAGCAGGTCGAGCGCGGCCTCTACGGCGTGCTCGTCGTCGAGGACGCGGCCCCCGCCGCCTTCACGCAGGATGTCGTCTGGGTCGTCGACGACTGGCTGCTCGACGAGACCGGCCAGATCTTTCCGCAGTTCGACACCCCGCACGACCTCATGCACGACGGCCGCTGGGGCAATCGCGTCACCGTCAACGGCCGCCTCGACACGGAGCTGCACGTGCGCGCCGGCGAGCGCATCCGCCTGCGCCTGGTCAACGCCTCGAACGGCCGCGTCTACCTGCCCGACTTCGGCGCCCTCGACGTCCACATCATCGCCGTCGACGGACTCTACGCCGCGCACCCCATCGCCGCCGCCGGCTTCGAGCTGGCGCCCGGCAATCGCATCGATCTCGACGTCGCGTTCAACGACTACACCAGCGCGCGCCACGAGATCATCGACCGCTTCTACGCCCCGCAGCCCAATCGTCTCGCCAGCATCGTCGTCGACGGCGTCAGCGACGCGCGCGTAAGCTTCGCTTCACCGGCGCGCGCCTGGGTGCCCGCCTGGCGCGACGGCCTCCGCGCCCCCATCACGCACACATTCCGCCTCAACTCCCGCCGCGGTGGCGAGCACGGCATCCAATGGACCATCGACGACCACGCCTTTGCCGGTCACGACCACGCCGCCCCGCCGGCGCTGACCATGAAGGCCGACCGCTTCGTGCGCCTGCAGTTCGTCAACGAGTCGTTCCGCCTCCACCCCATCCACCTGCACGGTATGTTCTTCCGCCTCCTCGCGCGCAACGGCCGCTCCGTCGACGAGCCGTTCTTCCGCGACACCGTGCTCATGCACTCCAAGGAGACGATCGACATCGGGCTCGTCCCGCTCGACGTCGGCGACTGGATGATGCACTGCCACATCCTCGAGCATGCCGAGGCCGGGATGATGACCACGCTGCGCGTCGCCGCCGACTGACGGCAGCGCCTGCGGCGACGACCCGCAGTGTACGAGCACGGCGACGTTCCCGCCGGCCGAAGGTGAGCGCCTCAGCCCGCCGAAGCGACGCGCGGGCTGTAGAACTGGCTGGCCCAGCGACGGTAATTCACGATGGGCCCGTCGCCGGGAACGACGATGGGGCGCGGCCGATAGACCTTGTTGCGCCAGATGCGCAGGTCCTGCTCGAAGTCCGCCTTGGCCGCTTCGAAGAACAGTTGATCGACCATCGAAGTGAACGCCGGATCCTCGAAGCAGCGCACCGTCGAGATGAAGAAGACGCGCACGTGATCTTCGTCGACGGGCGTGGCGCAGACACGGATGCGCCCGTGCACGCCGACGGCGGGCGCCAGGCTGTCGATGACCAGGTAGCCGAGCCCGTGCAGCGCGAAGCTGATCTCGAGATCGATGAGGTCGATGGGCGCGCCGATGGCCGCGCCCGACGCGGAGAACGCGATCGTCGTCTCGGCGAGCGGACCGTGCGCCGACCACTCTCGCAGGTAGCGATGGTTCTGCGCGCGATGGAGCTGGCCGAAGTGGGCGATGTCGGCGGTGTTCTCCATCAGCTCCTGCGGATGGGAGCGCAGCGTGAAGTCGGCGAGGCGGCGCGGCGTGAAGCCGTCCGATTCGAAGTCGGGGATCTCCCAGTCGGGCGCGCCGCCGTCGGGGTCGTGCCAGAGAAAGAGGTAGCCGCCCTTTTCGGCGACCGGCCAGGTGCGCAGGCCGACGCGCGGGACCACCGTGGAGTAGGGCACCTCGACGCAGCGCCCGTCGGAGGCGAAGCGCCAGCCGTGGAACGGGCAGCGCACCGTATCGCCCTCGACGCAACCGCCCTCGCCGAGGTGGGCACCGAGGTGCGGGCAGTGCGCCTCGACGGCGAACGCCACGCCCGCCTGCGAGCGATAGATGACGAGCTCCTGCCCGAAGTAGTGGAACGTGCGCAGCTCGCCGATGGCGATCTCCGACGACGGTGAGGCCAGGTACCAACCGTAGGGCAGTCGCGGAAAGGGGAAATGGGTCATCCGGCCCGCGAGCATAACACGCCGAAATCGGCGAATTAGAACATGTTCACGATGCCGGCGATCCACTCGCCGAGCGGGGGCCAGCCGACGCGATTGTCGAAGAGGCCGAGGCGCACGACGACCAGATCCTTCGACGGCACGATGACGACCACCTGCCCTTCGTGCCCCTGCGCGAGGAACAGATCGCGCGGCGCCTTGGCGCCGATGGCGCGGTACGGCTTGCCCTCTCCGCTCGCGGGCGTGATCCAGAAGCCGGCGCCATAGATGTCGGCGTTGTCGGCCGGGTTCTTCGAGCGCGCGAAGTCGACCCAGCCGGCCGGCAGGATGCGTTTGCCGTCCCAGACGCCGTCCCGCAGATAGAGCAGGCCAAAGCGCGCCCAGTCGCGTGCCGTCGCGTAGACCAGCGCCGAGCCCACGAAGTTGCCGGTGGCGTCGAACTCCGGCTGCGCCGAGCTCATGCCGAGCGGCCCGAACAGCTCGTCGTGCATCACCGCCGCCAGGCGCGCGCGGAGCTCGACGGGCGCCGTGACGCCCGGCGCGAAGACGCGCCCGAGCGCGGCCGCGATCAGGTTCACGCCCGCCGAGTTGTAGTTCCAGTAGCTCCCCGGTGGATGGATGAGCGGCAGGCCGACGCCGAAGCCCGAGACGTCGCGCCGGCCGACGCCGTAGAGCATGCGCGCGGCGTCGTTGCGCGTCTGATCGTAGACGCCGATCTCGTTGTAGTCCTGGCCGTCGACCATGTTGAGCCACCAGCGCCACGGGATCGCCGCGCGCGGATCGCCCGCGGCCCAGCGCGGATCGCCCATCGGCTTGTCGATGTCGACGAGGCCGCGGCGCACCGCGATGCCGGCGAGCGCCTGGGTCACCGACTTCGCCATCGACCACGAGAGCAGCCGCGTGTCGGCGCTGAAGCCGGGCATGTAGCGCTCGGCGACGAGCCGGCCGTGGTGGATGATGACGACGGCGCGCGTCTCGCCGAGCTTCGCCTGACGCGCGGCGGTGACGGCGAGGAACGGCTCGAGACGGTCGGCGGTCACCGTCGCCGGCAGTGGGCCAGTCGGCCACTGCTTCGTCGGCCACGGCACATCGGCGGCTTGCGGCGGCAGCGGTTGGAGCGGCTGAGACGGCTCGGCGAGCGCCGTCGCGCCGAGCGCGAGCAGGGCTGCAAGCGACGTGACGACGTGGCGCGCCTCGGGTAGCATCGCGGCCATGATAATGATGGCGCTCGGACGGCGCAATCGGCTCCTCGTCGTCCTCGTCGCCGTGGTGGCGCTCGCCGTGGGCGTCGCCTGGCGCGTCTTCCGCGTCGGCGACATGGCCTACATCGGCTCCGGCTATGCCGCGGAGCAGACCTGCGCGTGCATGTTCATCGCCGGCCGCACGCTCGAGAGCTGCATGACCGACCTCGATCCACTGGCGCAGAAGCTCATCCGCGTCACGCCCGGCAGCGACGAGGTGACCGCCTCCGGCTTCGGCCTCGGGTCGGCGACGGCGCGCTACGAAAAGGGCTTCGGCTGCTCGCTTCGCAACTGATCGGGCGCACGCCGCTCGTCGAGCTGCGCCGCGTCGGCGCCGGGCTGCCGGTGCCGCTTCTGGCCAAGTGCGAGCAGCTCAACCCGGGCGGCAGCGTCAAGGATCGCATCGCCGTCGCCATCGTCGACGACGCCGAGCGCTCGGGGCTCCTCGCCCCCGGCGCCACGCTGATCGAGGCCACGGCGGGAAACACCGGCGTCGGCCTGGCGCTCGTCGCCGCCGTGCGCGGCTACCAGCTCGTGTGCGTCATGCCGGAGAAGATGTCGATCGACAAGCGCGCCGCGCTGGCGACGCTCGGCGCGCGCGTGGTCATCACGCCCAATCGACCGCCGGCCGATCCGGAAAACTTCCGCAACGTCGCCGAGCGCCTGGCGCGCGAGAACGGCTGGTTCCTCACCGACCAGTTCAACAACCCGGCCAACGTGCGCGCGCACGAGACCACGACCGGTCCCGAGCTCCTCGCCGACACCGGCGGGCGCATCGGCGGCTTCGTCGCCGGCGCGGGCACCGGCGGCACCATCACCGGCGTCGGCCGCGTCCTCAAGGCGGCCATCCCGGGCGTGCGCATCATCCTGGCCGATCCGGCCGGCTCGGCGCTCGCCGATTGGATCAATCTCGGCACGCCCGGTTCCGACGGCAGCTACGCGGTCGAAGGGATCGGCTCGAGCCAGCCGCTGGCGCTCCTCGATCGCCGTGTCGTCGACGGCGCCTACAGCATCAGCGACGAAGAGAGCTTCGCCACCTGCCGGCGGCTCATTCGCGAAGAGGGGCTGCTCGTCGGCGGCTCGGCCGGCACCGCCGTGGCCGCCGCGCTGCGCCTCGCCAAGAGCGGCACCGTCGACGGCCCCGTCGTCGCGCTGCTGCCGGACTCGTGGGACCGCTACCGCAGCTGCGCCTGGATGTCGGCGCCGGCGTAGCGCCTCAGAGCTTGGGTGGCTCGATGTCGAGGGCGCGGAAGATGACGCGATTGCGCCCCGCCGCCTTGGCTTCGTAGAGCGCCTCGTCGGCGTGCTTGACCAGCGCCGCCGACGTCGTCTCGCAGCGTCCGTCCCACGCCGCCGCGCCGATGGAGATGGTGGCGCCCACGCCCCCCTCGGCCGCGACCGTCTCCTGCTCGACGCGCCGCCTGAGCCGCTCGCCGAGCCCGATCGCGCCGGAGCCGACGACCTCGGGCGCCACGATCAGGAACTCTTCGCCGCCCCAACGGCCGACGTGATCGCTCTGCCGCACCGTCGCGGCCAAGGCCCGCGCCACCGTCCGCAACACCGTGTCGCCGACGGCGTGGCCGTGCGTGTCGTTGACGCGCTTGAAGTGATCGATGTCGAGCAGCAGCACCGACAGCGGCCGCGCGTAGCGCTTGGCGCGCAGAAACTCCGACTGCAGCCACTCCTCGATGCGCCGGCGATTGGGCACCTGGGTCAGGCCGTCGATGTCCGCCAGCTCGCTCAGCCGCCGATTGGCGGCGTCGAGCGCGTCGGTGAGCGACTTGATGCGCAGCATGGCGGCGATGCGGATCTGCAGCTCGAGCTGCGCCACCGGCTTCGAGAGAAAATCGTCGGCGCCGGCCGCCTGCCCACGCCGCTTCGACTCGACGTCGTTGAGCGCGGTCAAGAGGATCACCGGGACGTAGCGCGGCTGGGACTTGATGGCGGCGGCGATCTTGTAGCCGTCGATGCGCGGCATGACGACGTCGAGCAGCACCAGGGAAGGCTTGATCTCGCCGACGAGGCGCAGCCCCTCGAGCGGATTGTCACTCGAGACCGCGGCATAGCCCAGGGCCTCGACCATCTGCACCAGCGACTCGCGGCTTCCGCGCGCGTCGTCGATGATGAGGATCGTCGTTCGCTCGGCGTCGCTCACGTTGTCCAACCCGAGTTTATCAGTCGCGGACTTGCCGCGCCAACCGTTCGAGCTCGCGCAGGTCGCGCAGGCGGCGCCTACGGCACGCTCCTCGTCGGCGAGAAGCCGCTTGTCGTTGGAGGCGACCGACGCCGACAGCAGCACCAGCTCGATGCGCCGCGCGGGGTTGGCTACCATGGCGACGAGATCGGCGGCCGGCGTGTTGTGCCCTGCCCACAAGGTCGCCCATCCCGCTTGCCGCACACCAGCTCGCACATCGACAGTCCGAGTGTGTGATCGTCCCCCTCGGCGGTGGCCAGGAGCGCGCGCGGCGCCGCTGCCCGCCTTGCCGCGCAGCTCGAGCAGGCGCGCCTCCCCCGCCATGCGGGCGCGAAAGGCTTCCACGACGAGGTGGCGGATGCGGCGATGTCCCCCTCGGTGCGCTCGGATTCGAGCTCTCCACCGTCGACCCAGCGCTTGATCGTGGAGGCGCTGACGCCGAGGAGCGCCGCCGCTTGACGCGAGTGACTGCGTTCGACGCCGCGATTGAACGAATTCGGCGGGTCTCGACATCGGATAGACTGGGAGCCAATCATGTCCGCGTTCGGCAGCCGCGCCTCCGGTCTCCGTCTCGAGCGCATCCAGGCCTCACCGCGCTTCCTCGACGGCGCCTTCCGCAACAGCGCCCGCGTCGCCCAGGGGCTCAAGCGCGGCAGCGGCCTCGCCACCGCCGGCCAGTACTTCTTCGGCGGCGAGCGTCGCAAACCGCCCGCCCCGCTCCCCTCGGTCAGCCCGCTCGACACCTGGTCGCGCCCGCCAGCCAGCGGGCTGCGCGCCACCTGGCTCGGCCACTCGTCGGTGCTGCTCGAGATCGACGGTCTCAACATCCTGACCGACCCGGTCTGGGGCGAGCGCGCCTCGCCCTACTCCTTCGCCGGCCCCAAGCGCTTCCAGCCGGTCCCGATCGCCATCGACGCCCTGCCGCCGCTCGACGCCGTGATCGTCTCGCACGATCACTACGACCACCTCGACTACCCGACCATCCTGGCGCTCGCCGGCCGCGACGTGCCGTTCTACACCTCGCTCGGCGTCGGTGCGCACCTCGAGTCCTGGGGTATCCCGGCCGCGCGCATCGTCGAGCTGGACTGGTGGGAGTCGGCGCGCCTGCCGCGCGGCGAGCTGACCATCACGGCCGCGCCGTCGCAGCACTTCTCCGGCCGCGGCATGCGCGATCGCAACCACACGCTGTGGTCCTCCTTCGTCGTGCGCACGGCCAAGCACGGGGTCTTCTTCAGCGGCGACACCGGCCTCACGGCCGAATATGCCGAGATCCGCACCCGGCTCGGCCCCTTCGACCTGGTGATGCTGGAAGTCGGCGCGTTCCATCCCTCGTGGGGCGACATCCACCTCGGCCCCGAGAACGCGCTGGAGGCGCTGGCCCTCCTCGGTGGCGGCGCGCTCCTGCCGGTCCACTGGGGCACCTTCAACCTCGCCATCCACGCCTGGGACGATCCGGCCGAGACGCTGCTCCGGCTGGCGCCGCCGCGCAAGGTGCAGCTGGTGATGCCGCGGCTCGGCGCTGCCGTCGAGCCCTCCCGCGGCGAGGTCGTCGATCCCTGGTGGCGAACCGTTGCTGCGATTGCCGCGTCGAAGGAGCTTGAGCCAGCTACACTCTAGCCGGATGGCGAAGCTGCGATTGTGGGCACGACTCTTCGGCGCGGAAGCGCTGCGTGCGCTTGCCCGCCACAAGGGACGCTCGGCGCTCACCGCCCTCGGCATCATGATCGGCGTCGCCGCCGTCATCTGGGTCGTCGCCATCGGCGAGGCCGGCTCGATGCGCGCCAAGGACGAGCTGCGCAAGCTCGGCGACGCGCTGGTCTGGATCGAAGCCGGCTCGCGCAACGTCAACGGCGCGCGCAACGGCAGCCACGGCACCAACTCGCTCCTCCCCGAGGACGCCGAGGCGATCCGCCGCGAGATTCCGCTCATCAAGGCGGTGGCCGAGAACGTCGACGGCAACGTGCAGGTCATCAACGCCACCCGTAACTGGGCCACCAAGTTCCGCGGCGTCTCGCCCGAGTACATCGACGTCAAACGCTGGCAAGTCGCCGACGGCGCCTTCTTCACCGCGGAGCACGTCCGCCACCTCGAGAGCGTCGTCGTCATCGGCGACACCGTGCGCAAGGAGCTCTTCGGGTCCGACCCGCCCGTCGGACAGGTCATCCGCGTCAACAACCTCCTCTTCCAGGTCATCGGCGTGCTCGCCGCCAAGGGGCAATCAGCGTCGGGACAGGATCAGGACGATCTCATCATGCTGCCCTGGACCACCGCGCAGCGAAAAGTGCTCGGCCGCAACTACACCTATCTCGACGACATCCTCTGCAGCGCGGTCAGCAACGACGCGGTCAACCCCGCCATCGACGCCGTGCAGGCGCTCATGCGCGAGCGCCACCACATCCGCCCCGGCGCGGACGACGACTTCAACATCCGCCGCCCCGACGAGGTGATCAAGGCGCAGATCGACGCCAGCCGCACGCTCGAGATCCTGCTCATCGCGCTGGCCTCGATCTCGCTCATCGTCGGCGGCATCGGCATCATGAACGTGATGCTGGCTTCGGTGTCGCAGCGCACCGCCGAGATCGGGCTGCGCGTCGCCGTCGGTGCCACCGCGTTGGCGGTGCAGCTGCAGTTCCTCGGCGAGGCGTTCATGCTGAGCCTCTTCGGCGGCGTGGCGGGCGTGCTCCTGAGCATCGCCGGCGCCTCGCTCATCGAGGGGCTCATCGGCTGGACGCTGACGCTGCCGGTCGACGCGGCGCTCCTCGCCATCGTCTGCTCGGGCGGTGTCGGCGTGTTCTTCGGCTTCTATCCGGCCTGGCGCGCCTCACGTCTCGATCCGATCACCGCGCTCCGCAGCGAGTAAGGCCAGCCGTCATGACGAGGCGCAGCCCTCGAGGATGTCGATGCCGCGCGCGACCGTCTTCTCGTCGATGGTCAGCGCCGGGAACAGCATCGCCATATCGTCGTCGGCGCTGATGAGGAGGCCGGCCTTACGACAGCGCTCCTGCAGCTTCTCCGCGTAGCCTTCGTCCTCGAACTCGATCCCGATCGCGAGGCCCTTGACCCGCACCTCGGCCGCGCAGCCGAAGTCGATCGCGCCGAGCCGCGCCTCGAATTCTTCGGCGCGCGCGACGACGTTGGCCAGGATCGCCTTGCCGTGCCGCTTCCAGAATTTCACGTTGGCGATCGCCGCCGCGACGCTGCGCGGGTGCCAGCCGTAGGTCGAGTAGAAGCTGAAGTCATCGTCGAGCCCATCGGCCACTTCGTCGGTCATGATCGTCGCGCCCATCGGCATGACGCCGGCGGTGATCGCCTTGGCCAGGCAGACGATGTCCGGCTCGACGTCGAAGTGCTCGCTGGCGAACAGCCGTCCGGTGCGCCCGAACCCGCAGGCGACCTCGTCGAAGATGAGGAGCGTGCCGAATTCTTCGCACAGCTCGCCGAGACCGCGCATGAACTCCTCGTCGGGAGCGAGCGCGCCGAGGTTGCAGATCACCGGCTCCATGATGAACGCGGCCACGTCGCGCCGCTGGAGCGCACGCTCGACGCGCTGGAGCGCGGCGCCGTCGAGCGGAGGTTTGATGGTGCGGCGCCCGAGCGCCTTTACGCCGATCGAATTGCCGTGATAGGCGTCGGCGATGGCGACGAATTTCTTGCGCCCGGTGAACGACTGCGCCGCCTGCAGCGCCAGCTCGACCGCCTCGGTTCCGCCGGTGGCGCGGAAGCTCTTGCGCAAGCGGCCGGGCGCGATTGCCGCCAGCAGCGAAGCCAGCTCCACCCACGGTTTGTACAGCGCCGACGGCTCGACGTAGTCGGGCCCGCGGAAGCGTTCGACCGCGGCGTGCACCTCGGCCGGGGCCCACCCGAGATTGCCGACGCACCAGCCCATGACGAAGTCGATGTAGCGCTCGCCGTGCGCGTCGAAGACGAAGCTGCCTTCGGACCGCACGATCTCGAGATCGTCGGGGTCGGAGCTGCGGCCGAGAAAGGCTCGATCAGAATGACGGAGCTGCGTGGAGGATTTCGCCCGGCGTGCCATTCGTCAAAAGGTAGGTCGGTCGCGACGGGGAACCAGCGAGGCGGAGGCTATCTCTTGCGAAGCTACTTCTTCTCTGCGGGCGCGGCGACCGTGCCGCCCTTGGCCGTGCAATCCTTCTCCGACATCTTCATCGAGCCTTTGCCCTTGCACTCGTTCTTGCCTTTGCAATCGTTGGTGGCCGACTTACAGCCGCCCTTGCCCTTGCACTCGTTGACGCCGGTGCAGCTGACCTTGCCGCCGCCCTTGGCGTGGACCACCGCCGGCGCTGCCGCCGCGAAAAGACCCGCCACCGTCGCTGCAACCATTGCTCCCTTGATCGTCATAAGTCCCTCCAATGAGTTTGGACTACTTTCCTTCCCGTACGGCCGAGCCGCCGGGTTGGATCGATCTACGCCGGCGGACAATATCGGTTACGGCGGAAGAACGCGAATCCGCGCGACGTCGATGCGCTGATTGACGCCCTTGAGCTCGGCGCGATAACGCTCGGTCACCGCTGTCGAATCGACGATCCCCGCCGCCACGGCGCGCTCGGCGAGCAGCGCCTCGACGACCAATTCGCCCGAAGCGGCCTGCGCCTGAAGACGCGCGGCGATGTTCACGGTCTGTCCGAAATAGTCGAGCACCCCGTTGGCGGTGACCAGGTAGCTGGGGCCGGCGAAGAGCCCGAGCTTGATGTCGGTCTGCTCGCGGTGCGGATGGCCGCGACGGAACGGCTCGAAGGCGCGCAAGATGGCCACCGAGGCGCACAGGGCGTCGGTCTCGTCGACGAACGCGGCCATGACGGCGTCACCGATGGTCTTGACCAGCGTGCCGCCGTGCTGCTCGATCAGCTTCACGACGACGTCGAAGTGATCCTGGACCAGCTTGAGGGCCGAGGCGTCGCCGACGTTCGAGTAGAGCTGCGTCGAGCCGGTCAGGTCGCTGAAGAAGAGCGTCACCTTCGAGATGCGCAACGAGACGTCGGCGCGCAAGACGTCGGCGGAGAAGTCGCGGCGGAAGGCCGGCAGCGCGGTGACATCGCGCGCCGTCGCGGCGAAGGTGGGGAACTGCGCCCGCTCGAGCTTGACGTGGCGCTCGTCGGCGGCGGTGGAGCGGACGAGGATGCGCCCGCCGGGACGCACGGTCAGCTTGTCGGCGGCGTCGCTCGTGGTCTCGACGCTGGCGGGCGCATCGGCGGTGACCTCGACGGCGGCGGTCTGCCCGCCGCGCGTGAACAGCCGATAGCGCCCGACCGTCGACGGCACCGCCAGCTCCGCGGTCGCGCCCGCGGGCAAGAGCGCCTGCGACATGATGTGCGGCGTGCGTGCGGGGCCGCCGCTGCAGTATTGGCCGATGTCGACCCGGCGCACCGACAGCGTCGGCATGAAGGTGGCCTCGACCGCTTCGTCGACGTCGAGGCCGAACGAGAGATCGCAGAGGTGGCATTCGCCGTGACCGTCGAGGGCGGCGAGGGTCGGCAGCCGTTCGGCGGCGGTGCGGCAGCTGGGGCAGATGACCTCCCAGCGCAGCTCGAGGAGGCCGGCGCGCACGGCCGACAGGCAGGTGGCGAGGAGCGCGCGGCGATCGACGCCCCACTGGTCGGCCCACTCGTAGGGGCGGATGCGTTGCACCACGTCGTCGCGGTCGTCGCGCACGAGCGCCACCAGGCGATCGACCAGCTCGGGCGGCGACGTCTTCTTGAGCTCGGCGGCGGCGCGTTCGAGCGCGTCGATGTTGACGCGTGTCCCCGTCGACGGCAGCGGCTGCCCTGCCTGCTTGGCCGCGTCGACGGCGCGCACCGCCTTGGCGAGCGTGTCGAGCTGGCGTCGCGCGCCCCAGCGCACCATCGGGGTCAGGAGCGCCACCCGCGGCACGAGCACCAGGCCGAGCGTCACGCGCGTTCCGCCTGCTTCCATCGGCTCGAACTGGAAGCTGGTCTCCACCGATGCGACCGGCCCCTTGCGCATGCGGCGGCGCACCCGAAACGCGCGCTCGAGTGTCCACTCGAACGGGCACTCGTCCCACTCGACGCGGAAGCCGCCGGCGCGCGTCGAGATGCGGTAGCGCGCCGATCCCGCTCCTTCGATCTCGTCGAGCGTCATGGCGCCGAGGCCGCTCACGCGATTGAGATACTCGGTGTCGGTGAGCGTCTTCCACAACGACGCGACGTCGCTCATGCAGTCGATGGCCGACTCCACGACGACGGTCTTCACGACATCATCATAACCTACGCGCCGCACGGACGGCGCGCGTTCTCGCGCTCACGACGAGGGCCAGCACCGCGCCGATGGAGCCGAGCGTCGCGACGATCATGCCGAGCTTGCGTGGATCGGCGCCGGCGACGCGGGTCGCGACGTAGCCGGAGAGCGCGCCGGAGATCATCTGCGCGCAGCCGATGAGCGACGAGGCGGTGCCCGCGATCTGCGGCACCGGGTCCATGGCGATGGCGACCGCGCTCGGGCCGGCGAGGCCGAGGCCGACGAAGTAGACGATCATGGGGCCGATGAACGCGATGACGCCGAAGCGCTCGAGCTGCGTGCCGGCGGCGACGAGGAGCGCCCCGACCAGGAGCGCGACGCCGCCAGCGCCGAGCACGCGATGCGGCTCGCGGCCACCGCGCAGGAGGCGGCTGGACCAGGTCGCGCCGCCCATGAGCGCCAGCGCGGTGGCGCCGAAATACAGGCCGTAGCGCCCGGGCGCGACGCCGAAGTGATTGATGAGCACGAACGGCGAGTCGGAGATGAAGGCGAACTGCCCGGCGAACGTGGCGCAGCCGATCGCCGACGGCAGGAGCGTGCCGGGCGTGCGAAAGAAGCGCGCGAAGCCGGCGGCAATGGCGCGAACCGAGAGCTGCGCGCGCCGGTCGACCGGTAGTGTCTCGGCAAGCGTCAGCGAGGCGAGCGCGGTGAAGGCGACGCCGAGGAGCGCCAGGGTGGCGAAGATGGCGCGCCAGCCGAGCCGGTGGAGCACGAGCCCACCGATGAGCGGCGCCACCATCGGCGCCACGGCGAGGACCGCCACCATCGTCGACAGTACCTGTGCCGCGTTGCGGGCGTCATACGTGTCGCGCACCATCGCACGCGCGATCGTCGGCGCCGCGCCGGCGGCCAGGCCCTGGGCGAAGCGGAAGACGAGCAGCATGTCGACGCCGTCGGCGAGCGCGCACGCCACGCCGGCCAGCGTGTAGGTCGCCAGCGCGGCGATGAGCACGGTGCGCCGCCCGCGGGCGTCGGACAGGTAGCCGGTCGCCAGCTGACCGAGCGCAAAGCCGACGAGAAAGAGGCTCAGCGTGAGCTGGATCTTCTCGGGGGTGACGGCGAAGGCGCGCTCCAGCGTCGGCTGCGCGGGGAGGCTCATGTCGATGGAGAGCGCCGTGATGGCGGTGAGCGCCGCCAACGAGACGACCCAGCGACGGGAGCCGATGCGCGCGATCACGTCGCCATCCAATCACGAATCGGGGGAATCAGGGGCGTACGCGCGGCCGGCCGTAGAGAAGGATGCAGGCGGCGAGGAGCCGTGGGGTGAAGCGGTCACGCTCGTGGAGCGGGAAGGCCGCGGCGAGGAGCGCGGGATCGTCGTCGAGAAAGAGCGTCGAGCCGAGGCGGTCGCGCAGATGCGCGAGCGCGCTCGAGCAGCAGGCGCAGCGACGGGCGGCGGCCAGCTCGTGGGCAGCCTGGCCGAGCGCATCGTCCATCGTGTGCGCGGCAAAATAGCGGAGCGCCTTGTTGTTGGCGGTGGGGATGTCACGGGTCTGGACGGTGGCTTCGTGAGGCATGGCTCCTCCGAGGCGCAGAGGCCTCGTCTCTTGGGCAATTCATCCCGCATGCCAGTCTCGCGCCGAGGACGTTTGTCGGGTAGTCGCCGGAGGCGGCCGGCCGCCTGGCGTGGCCGCCGCTCCGCGTGGCCGCCGCTCCGCGTGGCCGCCCCCGGATATTGACGCACGCGCCGGCCGCTCTAGTACACTGCCGCGAATGACGGGAAATCCCCAGATCATCGCGCTGCTCAACGAGGTCCTCACCGGCGAGCTGACCGCGATCAACCAATACTTCATTCATGGTCGCATGTGCGAGAACTGGGGCTATCAGCGCCTCTGGAAGAAGCTGCGCGCGGAATCGATCGACGAGATGAAGCATGCTGACGAGCTCATCGAGCGAATCCTGTATCTCGAGGGTGTGCCGAACGTGCAGCGTCTCGGCAAAGTCAACATCGGCCAGACCGTGCCGGAGCAGCTCGCCGTCGACCTGGCGCTCGAGCGCGACGCCATCGGCAAGCTCAACACGGCCATCGAGACCGCGCGCGTCGCCGGCGACAACGGCTCGCGCGATCTCTTCGAGCGCATCCTGTCGGCGGAGGAGCACCACACCAACTGGATCGAAGCGCAGCTCGAGCTGATCAAGCAGATCGGCGAGGCCAACTACCTCGCGCAGCAGATCCACGAGGACTAGCTGAGCCGCCCCTTCACGCGCGGCCGCTTCTCGCGGCTACCCGCCACACCGCGCCTGCCGCACCGCTACTACGACGCGGCCGCGCGCCAGGTCGAGGTGGCGTCGGCGCCGTTCGGCAAGCTCGACATCCACTATCGCGAAGTCGGCGCCGGCCCGCCGCTCCTACTCGTACACGGCCTCATGACGACGAGCTATTCGTGGCGCTACGTCATGCACGACCTCGCGCGCGACTTCCGCGTCATCGCGCCCGACCTCCCCGGCTCCGGCCGCAGCACCAAGCCCCCCTCCGGCTACACCGGCGCCGCGCTCGCATCCTTCCTCGCCGAATTCTGCGACGCGCTCGACATCCGCGGCTGCCTCGCCGTCGGCAACTCGATGGGCGGCTATCTCTGCATGCGCGCCGCGCTCGCCGACCCGACGCTGTTCTCGCGCCTCGTCAACATCCACTCCCCCGGCCCCGTCGACACCCGCTACCGCACGCTCCACGCCGCGCTCTCGATCCCCGGCGTGCGCCCGCTCCTCAGCTGGTGGATCCGCCGCGCCCCCCAACGCTGGGCGCACAAGAACGTGCACTACTTCGACGAGTCCCTGAAGTCCATCGAGGAAGCCGCCGAGTATGGCGACCCACTCGCCACCCTCGAAGGCACCCGCGCCTTCATCGCCTACCTCTTCGAGACCTTCGACCCCCGCGACCTCGCCACCTTCATCGCCGACCTCACCGCCCATCCCTTCCCCACTCCGCTCCTCCTCCTCTACTCCCGTCACGATCCTCTCGTCCCCCCCTCCGTCGGCGACGTCCTCCACCGCCTCATCCCCGCCTCCACCCTCCACTGGCTCGACGACACCTCTCACTTCGCCCACGTCGACACCCCGACCCCCGTCCTCGCCGCCATCCGCCCCTTCCTCACAGGCTGACCCCTACACCACCTGCCGCATCAACCACGTCCGCGGCGCACTTACCGCCACCCTCGACGCAAACGGGTCGGGTCCCACGATCCGATAATGCTTGAACGCGTTGTTCAACGAATACCGCCGCGCACTCTTCACCATCGTCGGGTTCAACAGGAGCTTCGCGTGATACCGATCGCTCACGACGTTCCCCGACCGTCGCATGAGTTTATTTGCCAGTAGCGGCCGTCGATCATGCCGCATCCCCACCTTCAGCGGCTTCTCCCCATCCTTGCGCGGCCGTCCCGCGCCTTCACGCCGACCACCCCAACCAATTCTGGGCTTCACCCTCAGCTTGATCTTGAGGTCGAGCTGCGCTGTCTTTCGTCGTCCCATTCTTGAATTGCGAAGTTAGCTCACCGACGAGGAAAGCGGCCGCCACCCTCCCGCAACATCCACCGCCCGTCTCGATCAAGCACAGACGGTCCGCAAAGCCCGCCTCGTCAAAGCCCTCCGAGAAGTCCCCTTGCCCTTGCCCCCACCCCTACGCCTCCTCCGTCCTCCCCCCCGCCCGCTCCACCATCTCCCGATACCACTCCGTCACCCGCCT
>JAQBQH010000379.1 GCA_028287105.1 Myxococcales bacterium | reverse complement strand
CCTTCCATCGATTTGCGCGCCTGCCGATCGTCAGCAACGCGGTCTTCCGCCTCGGCGGATTTCCGCAGAACGCGATGCGCTTCGTCCAGGGCGATCGCAAGAGCATCACGGGCGAGGTCGCGCGCGCCTATCGCTGGCCGCTGCGTCACCTCGCCGATCGCGTCGCTCCGCTCGCGCTCGCGCGCATGGTGCCCAACACGCCGGAGCATCCGTCGGTGGCTGCGCTCGCGCGCTGCCTCGCTTTCGTCGACGCCTTCCAGGGGCCCGCCGCCATCGTCTGGGGTGACAAGGATCCGGTGCTCGGCAGCGTGCTCGGCTTCGTCGAGCGCCGCCTGCCGCGTGCGTCGGTCACGCGCACGCACGCCGGCCACTTCCTGCAAGAAGAGGTACCCGACGCGCTCGCCGCGGCCGTGCGCGACGTCACGCGCCGCTGCGCGAGCTGACGGACGTTCGACGCCGCGACGGCGAAGGTTCGACAGGTTGCCGCTAGCGCACCCGTAGAAGCGCGCGGATCGCCGCCTGGCGCCGTTCTTGCGATGCGGCGTTCGCATGAAGGTAGCGTTGGTGTGCGATTGGTACGCGCCGCGGCTCGGCGGCATCGAGTCTCAGCTCGCCGACTTGACCGACGCGCTGCGCGCGCGCGGCCACGAGCCGCACGTCATCACCGCGACCCCCGGCGTCTCGTCGCGCTTCGTGCATCGGCTCGGCGTTCCGCTCGTCCCCGGTTGGCGCGTCGTGCGCAGCCGCCGCGCCCTCGACGCGCTGCACGGCCTCTTCGCGCGCGAGTCGTTCGACGTCATCCACGCGCACAGCCTCTACTCGCCGCTGGCGCACGCCGCGACCTATCTGGCGCACCTCATCGGGGTCCCGTCGCTGATGACGAGCCACTCGCTCGTCGACCGCGCCACCGCCACCATCCTCGACCTCTGTGTACCCGAATGGGCCAGCTGGCCGACGCAGCTCACCGCCGTCGGTACGCTCGCCGCCGACCAGCTGCGCCGCCTCAGCCGCCGCGCCGACGTCGGCACACTGCCCAACGGCATCGACGCCACGCGCTTCGCCGCGCCCCTGCGGCCCGCGTCGGACACGCTCACCATCCTCTCGGTCGTGCGGCTGCACGCGCGCAAGCGTCCGCTGTCGCTGGTGCGGGCGCTGCCGGAGATCCTGCGCCGCGCGCAGGCGCACTGCGTCCCGGAGCGCGTCCGCCTCGTCATCGCCGGCGACGGCCCTCTGCGCGCGGCGGTGCGCGCCGAAGCCGCCCGCCTCAGCGTCGCCGATCACGTCGAGCTCCTCGGAGCCGTCCCGCGCGCCGACGTCGTCCGCCTCTATCGCGACGCCGATCTCTTCGCGCTGCCGTCGCGCAACGAGGCGTTCGGCATCGTCGCGCTCGAGGCGCGCGCCGCCGGCCTGCCCGTCGTCGCCATGCGCGACGGCGGCGCCGCTGAGCTGGTGGAGCACGGCAGCGAGGGCCTCCTCGCCGCCGACGACGACGAATTCGCCGCGCAGCTCGCCACGCTCGTCGTCGACGCGCCGCTGCGCCGCCGCATGCAGGAGGCCGCGCCGCGCCACCTCGCCCGCTTCGCCTGGTCCGAGATCGCGCGCCGCCACGAGCAGCTCTACGCCTCGCTCCTCGGCCAGCCGGCTCGCGTGCGACGTGCCGCGTGATCGTCGAGCCGCTCGACGACGACGACGCGCTCGATCGCCTGGCCGCCGACTGGCGCGCGCTGCACACCGCCGTCGGCGCCACCCCGTTCCAGAGCTGGGAATGGGCGCGCGCCTGGTGGACCCACCGTCGCCGCGGCCGCCTGCTCCTCCTGTGCGCCCGCGACGCCGGCGCGCTCGTCGGCCTCCTACCGCTCGTCGTCGCGCCCTTCGGCCCGCTGCGCCGCGTGACCTTCCTCGGCGCGCCCGAGGCCGACTACCAGGATCTGCTCGCCACCCCCGAGCGCGCCGTCGAGGTGCGCGACGCCTTCGCCGCCTGGCTCGCCGGCGCCGCCCGCGCCTGGGACATCGTCGATCTCCCCGACGTCGCCGAGGACTCGCCGCTGGCCGCGCTCGCCACCGTCGCACCGTCGTTGCGCGCCGACCGCTACGTGCATCGCGTCTGCCCCTATCTGCCGCTCGACGCCGACTGGCGCCTCGCGGCCGGCAAGCAGCTCAAGAGCCGCGTCGGGCGAAAGCGCCGCAACCTGGCGCGCGACTTCCAGCTCGACTTCGATCTCGCCGACGGCGACGAGCTCCCCCATGCGCTGGACGATCTCTTCTGGCTCCACGACGCCCGCTGGCGCCGGCGCGGCCTGCGCGGCGCCTTCGCCAACCCGTCGGTGCGCCGCTTCCACCGCGACCTGGCCGGCCGCTTCGCCGCGCGCGGTTGGCTCAAGCTCCATCGCCTGCGCACCGACGGCAAGACCCGCGCCGCCTTCTACTGCTTCGCCGACGCCTCGCGCGTTTACTACTACCTGTCGGGCTTCGATCTCGGTCTCGGCCGCTACAGCCCCGGCGCGGTCCTGATGGCGCACGCCGTCGACGCGGCGCAGAGGAGCGGCGCGCAGCTGTTCGATCTCCTGCGCGGCGACGAGAACTACAAGCGCGAGTGGGGCGCCCGCGAACGTCGTACCATGCGCGTGGTCGTGAAGAAGCGGCGCAGCGTCCGCTCCTTCCTCGCCGCCTCCGCCATCGCGGTCGACCGCTGGGCGGCGGTCGCCGGCAGTCGATTGCGCAACCGACTGTGGGGCCATCGCAACGCGTGATACGGTCCGCGCGTGACCTCCACCATCCACCTCATCGGCGGCGGCCCCGGCGCCCTCTTGGCCACGCGGCGCCACATCAAGCAGGCGATCAAGGCCGTCGGCAAGAAGACCGCCGTCGTCGCCTACGTCGGCGCCGCCTCCAACGACAACGCCGGCTTTCAGAAGATGCTGTCGGCGCTGTTCGTCGGCAGCGGCGCGCGCCTCGAAGCGGTCAAGCTGGCGCGCAAGAACGCCTCCGTCGCCACCGCGCGTCGCCTGCTCGACGGCTGCGACCTCGTCTTCATGTCGGGCGGCGACGTCGAGCATGGCATGCGAATCCTCGACGACCGCGGCGTCGCCGACGATTTGCGCCGCCTCTCGGCCGCGGGCAAGCCGTTCATCGGCATCAGCGCCGGCTCGATCATGACCGGCCGCCACTGGGTGCGCTTTCCCGGCGACGACGACGCGCGCGCCGAGTCGTTCCCCTGCCTCGGCATCGCCCCCGTCGACATGGACGCGCACTCGGAGGCCGACGACTGGCCCGAGCTGCGCACCCTCGTCCGTCTGCTCGCCAAGAAGGACGCCGACGCGGTCGGCTACGGCGTGCCCTCCAAGGCGTGCCTGCGCATCGACCTCGACGGCGCCCGGCCCAAGCTCACCGCGCTCGGTGCGCCCATCACCCGCATCGGCGCGAAATCAGGAAAGCCCGTCGAGCGCGCGCCGCTCGCGCCCTAGCCACCCGCTCAGCGCTTCAAGAAGCTGAGCGCCGCGCGCAGCTGCGCATCGGCCGCCACGCGCTTGTCGCCGTCATTGATCGCCATGGCGCGCCCGACGTCGCGCGGGTCCATCTCGACCTCGACGTCCGGCTCGAGCCCCTTGCCGTCGGGCATCGCCCCCGACGGCGCGCGAAACACGGTGACCGTGAACTTGACGGCCCAGCCGTTGCCCAGCTCTTCCAGCTTCTGCGCGTTCCACTTGCCGAGCGTCCGCTTGCCGACCACGCGCGTGCCGGCGTGCTTGAGCGCGCCGGCCAGGATCTCGGCGCCCGACGCGGTCACGCTGTTGACCAGCACCGCCGCCGGCGTCGGCGCCAGCGCCTCGGCCGACGTGTGCTTCTCCTCGGCCTTGCCGCCGCGCTGAATCGCGGTCACCACGAACGACCCCTTCGGCAGCATCTGCCCGGCGCACTCCAGCATGCTCTCGTACAGTCCGCCTTCGTTGTTGCGCACGTCGACGATCAGCGTCTTCATGCCCTGCCCGCGCAGCCGCTCGAGCGCCGCCTTGAGGAGCAGCGGCGTCTTCTCGGTGAACGCGCGCAGCTGCACGAGGCCGACATTGTTCGGCAGCATCAACGAGCTCACCGGGTCGAGGACGAACGGCGCGCGCTTGAGCGTGCGCGTCACGATCTCGGCGTCGCGCAAGATGGTCAGCGTCACCGCCGTCCCCGCCTTGCCGCGCATCGATCGCGCCACCTCGCCGGTGTTGAGCCCCTTCAACGATTTGCCGTCGAGCTTGAGGATCTTGTCGCCGACCATCAGATGCGCGCGCTCGGCCGCCGACGCCGGCACGATGCCGTCGACGTTGGCGATGCCGGCCGCCTCGTCGACGTTGATCTGCACGCCGATGCCGACCACCTCGCCGGCCAGATCGGCCTTGAGCGCCGCCAGCTCGCTCGGCGACAAGAGCTTGTCCCACTTGCCGCTGCCGACGCCGGTGAACAGCCCGGTCGTGGCGGCGCGCCACAGCCGCTCTTCGCCGACCTTGTCGTCGACGTATTCCTTCTGCAGCATCTCGCGCGCTCGCAAAAACGCCTTCTCGCCGTCCTTGAATGCGTCGTCGGCGCGAGCCGGCAGCGTCGTGGCGGCAATGCACAGAGCGATGAATGCGAGCGTGCGTCTCATAGGAACGCCAGATTCTCCGGTGTCGCGCGCGCCGTGTCCACCGTCTGCCGCGCCGGCACCACCGGGACCGCGACGCCGTCATCGCTCGCGCCCGACGTCAAGCCCGGCCGCGACGCCGGCACGCGTCCCATGCGCCACGCGAACGGAGCCGCCAGCAGCAGCGCCGCTGCCGTCGCTGCCAGCACCCATATCGCCGGCCGCGCCCGCTTCCGATCCGCCCCTGTCAGCTGTGAGCTGTGAGCTGTCAGCTGCTTCTCCGCCGACTGTCGAATGCGCGCGCGCACCATCTCCGACGGCGCCACCGCATCCTCGGCCGCATCGACCGCGCGCTTGAGCGCCAGAAACGCGCTCACGCAGCGCACGCACCCGGTCAGGTGCGCCTCGACCGCCGCGCGCGTCGCTCCGTCGAGCGCCGCCAGCTGGAACGCCACCAACTCTTCGTCTACTCGTGTGCAGTCCAAACCCGCATCTCCTTCTTGAGCTCCAAGACCATTTGATGCATCCGTGACTTGACCGTGCCGAGCGGCACGTCGAGCACCTCGGCCATCTCTTCGTACGAGAGGCCCGACGCGCGCAATCGATAGATCTCGGCGAGCGACTTCGGCAGCTGCGCCACCGCGCGCGCCAGCGCCCGCTGCGCCTCGTCGGCCTCCAGCGCTTCGGCCGCCGTCATCGGCGCCGGCTCCGGTACCGACGTGGCGCGCTCCCGCGCCGACTCGCCGCGCCGCCGCGAGCGCAGCCGGTTCAGACAGGCGTTGCGCGCCACCTGGTGCACCCACGCCTTGAACGTTCCGCGCGAAAAATCGACCGGCGCCCGCAGCACCGTCAGGAACGTCTCGTGAAACACGTCCTCCGCCTCGGCGCCGTCGTCGAGGTAGGCGCGGATGAACCCGTACAGCCGCCGCTCCCAGCGCAGGTACAAGGCATCGAAGGCGGCCAGGTCGCCGCCCCGCATGCGCTCGAACAGCCGTTCATCCGACTCCATCCAACTCTATGAAACACCAAAGCTGGCCGAATGTTCGGCGCGATTTCTGCCTGTCGCCGGCCGTCACGCGCCGACACGTAAGGCTTGCGTCGGGCAGCCGCAGTCGCTACATCGGTAGACGGCATGCCCACCGACGCGGAGCTCCGCAAGAAGCTGGATACGCTGAGCCACGCGCTCCGCCCCGTGCACAAGGCGCTCATGGACCTGACGAGCGCCGACTACGAGCGCCG
>JAQBQH010000202.1 GCA_028287105.1 Myxococcales bacterium | reverse complement strand
TCGGCGAGTTCGCCGACAAAGAGCGGGTCGACGAGGTGGTCGTGTCGACCAACCGTCTGGCCAACGACAAGAGCGAGCTCCTCGCCGCCGTCTGCAAAGAGGCCGGCCTGCGCCACCGCCGCATGCGCATTGCCCTCGAATAGCGTTTCCTCCCTCTCGTCATGCTGTCCGATTTCGGAAGACCATGGCGCCGGGGACTCGCTTGCGGTTGGATGTTCGTGCTTGTAGCCTTACACGCATCGAGAGTTGGATTGCCGACCAGCGATCAAAGTGTGAGCCCAACGCCTGGTGCCCTTGCTTTCGGCCGGCGCTCGGCTGCACTGCATCACTCGCTCTCGTCGGAGACTAGTCGTCGACGGATCCCCGAAAAGCATTACGAATACGTCCGCAACGCGACCGAGAACGGCTTCGACGATGAGCCTTACCCGAGTGCCGAGTGCATCCGCGTCGTGGCACGCCGGCACGGGCAGTGTGCGGCGACGATCGCGCACAGGGAGCGCCGACGCTACGTGGAGAGGGCGCGCCTAAACTGGATCTCCACGAAAGTCAGGCGCTCCTATTCATCCGCGGCCCAACTCGCGGTGCCGGCCGCGGCATGAACCGCTTCGAATCTGTGCCTGGAGGTGTCGGTACGGGCGAACGCCCGCGCCGCCTGGTCGCCATCGACGCGCTGCGCGGTGTCGCCGTGCTCGCGGTCGTCATCGGACACCTACCGTTCTCGATGTCACTCGCGACCGACAGCGTCAAGACCAGCGCGCTGCCGTGGTGGTTCACCAAAACCGTCGCCTTTGGAGGTTATGGCGTAAACCTATTCTTCGTCATTTCCGGGTTCTGTATCCACATGAGCTGGGCTCGCTCGCCTGAGGCGAAGATCGATTTCGTCGGCTTCTGGCGGCGCAGGTTGCATCGGCTTTATCCGCCCTATTTCGTCGCGCTCATCGGCTCATTGGCCGGCCTGTTCCTTCTTCACCGCCTGCTCGGCGATGCTGGATCCGGAATTGGCTCACGATTTGGCTACGGGTCGACGTCAGCGTTCCTGATCGACCTCGCCGTGTTGCTGCTCTTACTCCAGAATTTCAATGGCGCCTCCCACCGGATCGGAAACGGACCGTTCTGGTCGTTGGCCATCGAAGAGCACCTCTATCTTCTCTATTTCCCGCTCCTCTGGCTGCGGCGGAAGCTTGGTTGGACGCGGACCTTCGCGATCGTTCTCGCCGTCACGCTCGGCTGGCGCATCGCCGCGGACTTCGCGGGCCCGCCCTTCTCGGTGTTCCATGCACCGGCGCGATGGGCGGAATGGGTGCTCGGCGCCATCGCCGTCGAAGCCCACCTCGGCAGAACTGTCCTGCCGTCCTGGTGCTATTCGCTCCCGCTCGGCCTGGTGCTCTTGGCGCTCGGCTTGGCGGCGGGCTCGCCGGCCGCGCTCGCCAGCCCAACGCTGCATACGCTGATATTCATGGATCTCATTCTAGGAGCTGCCTTTTTCGTCATCTTGAACTCGGCGTGTCGTGCCGGGTGGGGCGCCAAGGCTTCAGATGGCAGGATGGTCCGCGTCTTGTCGCGAGTTGGCCTGTTCAGCTACAGCATCTATCTGGTGCACGAGCCGCTCATCGTCGCCGCGAAGCACGTCGCCATTCGCTTCGGCTGGAGCATCCCTGCGATCGCCGCCGCGCGCTTGTTGGTGGCCATCGGCGGTGGCTATCTGTTCTTTGTGGTCGTGGAGAGAAGGTTTCTCAACCGAACCCGCGCCGAGCCCATCAGCGAAGCGTTGCCTCCCGCGGCTACAGCTCAGTAGACCGGCAGGACCTTCGCGTCCGCCAGCGACGGGGCTTCGGCGTCCTTGTTGGACAGCAGCGGCTTGTCGACGGGCCAGACGATGCCAATCTGCGGATCGTTCCAGCTGATCGAGCGCTCGGAGTGCGGCGCGTAGGGCGTCGTGCACTTGTACCAGAAGTCGGCGCTCTCGGAGGTCACGCAGAAGCCGTGCGCGAACCCGTGCGGGATCCACATCTGCCGCGGCGTTTCGCCCGAGAGCTCGACGCCCACCCACTTGCCGAACGTGGGCGAGCCGCGACGCACGTCGACCGCCACGTCGAGGACCGTCCCGCGCGTCACCTGCACCAGCTTGCCCTGCGCGTCGGGCTCCTGGAAGTGCAGCCCACGCAAGGTGCCGCGCACCGAGCGCGACAGATTGTCCTGCGCAAACTGCGTCGGGATCCCCAGCGCCGCGTAGCGCGACGCAGAAAAGGTCTCGAGGAAGAAGCCGCGATCGTCGCTGAACACGCGCGGCTCGATCACCAATACGCCCGGCAGCGCCGTCTCGATCACCTTCATGCGCGCGTCTCCGTCAGCGACAGGAGGTACTGTCCGTACTCGTTGTTGCGCATGGGCGCGGCCAGCTCGCGCAGCTTTTCGTCGTCGATGAAGCCCATGCGCCAGGCGATCTCCTCGGGGCACGCGACTTTGAGCCCCTGACGCTGCTCGATGATCTGGATGAAAGACGACGCCTGCATGAGCGACTCGTGCGTCCCAGTGTCGAGCCAGGCATAGCCGCGGCCCATCAACTCGACGCGCAATTGCCCGCGTTTCAGATATTCACGATTCACGTCGGTGATTTCCAATTCGCCGCGCGCCGACGGGCGCAGCTCGGCGGCGATATCCAAAACCTGATTGTCGTAGAAATACAATCCGGTCACCGCGTAATTCGATTTTGCCTTTTTCGGCTTCTCCTCGATCGACAGGGCGCGCGACTCCGCGTCGAGCTCCACCACGCCGTAGCGCTCCGGATCCTTGACCCAGTAGCCGAACACCGTCGCGCCGCTCGGCTGCGCCGCCGCCCGCTTGACCTGCTCGGTGAGCCCGTGGCCGTAGAAGATGTTGTCGCCCAGCACCAGCGCGCAGCCGTCGGAGCCGACGAAGTCCTTGCCGATGCGGAACGCCTGCGCCAGCCCCTCGGGCTGAGGCTGCACCGCGTAGGTGAACTGCACACCCCACTGCGCGCCATCGCCGAGCAGCTCCGAAAAACGCGGCGTGTCCGACGGCGTCGAGATCACGAGGATCTCGCGGATCCCCGCCAGCATCAGCGTCGTCACCGGGTAGTAGACCATCGGCTTGTCGTAGATTGGCAGGAGCTGCTTCGAGACCACGCGCGTCAGCGGATAGAGCCGCGTGCCCGAGCCACCGGCCAACACGATGCCCTTCATGGCGCGCTCCCTTCCTCGCTGAGATATTCGTCCTGCGCAACTTCCCACGCCGGCATGCGATCGATGTCGTGGAGCGCCAGCATGCGATGCTTGAACAGGCAATTGGGCGGGCGCCGGGCCGGCGCCGATAGCGCGTCGGTGCGCACCACCGTCCACGCCGGCGCCGCGCCGAGCTTCGCCGCCAACCGCTCGCTAAAGCCGGCCCACGTCGTCTCGCCCTTGCAGCTCACGTGGTAGAGGCCGTAGGCGTCGGTCGCCGCCAGCGCCACGATCTGCCGCGCCGCCGAGCGCGCCCAGGTCGGCTGCACGCGCCGCTCGCCGTCGATCTTGAGCGCCTTTTTGTCGAGGACGAGCTGGCGCAGCTTCGACGAGAAGTTGGCGCCGCCGGCGCCGTAGAGCCCCTGCACGCGTACAGTGAACAGCGCGCCGCAGAACCGCGCGGCCAGCTCTTCGCCGGCCCACTTGCTGCGCGCGTAGATCGACTGCGGGTTCGGCCGCGCGAACTCGTCGTACGGCTCGGCCTCGGCGCCGTCGAACACGAAGTCGGTCGAGACATGCACCAGCCGCGCGCGATGCGCGGTGGCCGCGCGCGCCACGTTCTCGGCGCCGAGCGCGTTGGCGCGATAGGCGCCCTCCTCATCCTTCTCCGCGCCGTCGACGTTGGTGAAGGCGGCGCAATTGACGATGACCTCGGCACCGATGGTGCGCGCGCGCACCTCGACTGCGTCGGCGATGTTGCACTCGACGCGCGCCAGCGCCCGCACCTCGAGGGCGCCTCCGCGCCGCAACTCCTCGACGACGTGGCGTCCAAGCAGGCCACCGGCGCCGAGGACTACCACCTTCACGAGGTCGCTCCCTTGGCGGCGCCGCGCCCGCCGTAGTTGCGCTCGTACCAGGTCATGTAGTCGCCCGACTTGATCGCCTGCCACCAGGGCTCGTTGGCGCGATACCACTCGATCGTCGACGCGAGCCCCTCGTCGAATTGGCGCGAGCGCGTCCAGCCGAGCTCCCGTTCGATCTTGCCGTCGTCGACGGCGTAGCGACGATCGTGTCCCGGCCGATCGGCGACGTAGCGGATCAGCGACTCGGATTTGCCGAGAGCCTTCAAGATCGCCTTGATGATCTCGATGTTCGGCTTCTCCGAGCGCCCGCCGACGTTGTAGACCTCGCCCTCCTTGCCCGCATCGAGGACGCGCTCGATGGCGGCGCAGTGATCCTCGACGTGGATCCAGTCGCGCACGTTGAGCCCGTCGCCGTAGACCGGCAGCGGCACGTCCGACATCGCGTTGAGAATCATGAGCGGGATCAACTTCTCCGGAAACTGGTAGGGCCCGTAGTTGTTGGAGCAGCGCGTCGTCAGGGTCGGGAACTTGTAGGTCTCGAACCAGGCGCGCACCAGGTGATCGGACCCCGCCTTCGACGCCGAATAGGGCGAACGGGGCGCGATCGGCGTCTGCTCCGTGAACGCGGGATCGTCGGAGCCGAGATCGCCGTAGACCTCGTCGGTGGAGACGTGGAGGAAGCGCTTGACGCCGGCCGCGCGCGCCTTCTCCAGGAGCGTCGCCGTGCCGACGACGTTGGTGCGCACGAAGGCGCCCGGCCCCAGGATCGAGCGATCGACGTGGCTCTCGGCGGCGAAATGGATCACGGCCTCGACGCCGTGATCGCGCAGCGTCGCCTCGACCAACGCCCCGTCGGTGATGTCGCCCTTGACGAAGCTGAAGCCGTCGACGCCGTCGAGCGACGCCAGGTTGCCGGCGTAGGTGAGCGCGTCGAGTACCACCAGCTTCTCGCGCGGCTGGGTGTGGCGTCGGCGTCGAACGAAGTTGGCGCCAATGAACCCGGCACCTCCGGTGACCAAGAGACTCATGTGTGGAAAATCACCCTAATTTTGTCTACCGGAGAAAGTCATATCCTGCCGCTCCTTCGCGATCAACCGCGCCCTTGCGCGGGCCATGACCGCCCCCTGGGCGTCGCCGCTCTGTTCGGCCACCACTGCCGAGAGCTCCTCGACCTGCTGGCGCTCGGACAGGCTCAGGCCGGCGCGGCGCGCGCGCGCCAGGGTGGCCCGCGCACCGACGAGGTCGCCGCCTTCCATGCGGAGGCGCGCGCCGGTCAGCAACAGCAGCGCGCTCTGCGGATGGAGCTTGAGCCCCTGGTCGAGCGCGGCGGACGAGGCCGCGCGATTGCCGGCCTTGGCCAGCGCTTCGGCGCCGAGTGCAAACGAGCGCTCCGCTTCAGCCTGACGCAAGAGAGAGCGCGCGGAGCCGTCGAGAACCGCGGTCGCCCTGAACTCGAGCGCCAGCTGGACGCGCGTGGCCAACATCGGCTCGGGTGCGTCGGCCAGCTCGGCGGCGCGTGCCGCGGCGGCATCGGCCTCGCGCGGGCGCCCGTTGTCATACAGCTGGCGCGCCAGCTCGATCAGGCGCGCTGGCTGCTGCGGCACCGCCTCGACGACATGAACGCCAAGCGCGCGGGTGAGCTCGTTGAGGTCAATCAGCATGCCGTACTGGATGGCTAGGCGATACTCGAGCGCGGCCTGCGACGGACGATGCACCGCCAAGAGCAGGCGCGCGGCCATGTGATGCGCCTGCCCGTTGGCCGGGTGCAGCCGCAACGCGCGGTTGAGGTGGCGCATGGCGTCGGCGGACCCGCTCTTGAGATCGCGCTGCGCCGCCAGGAGCTCGAGGTAGTCGTCGGCCGGATGGCGGGCCATCGAGGCCTCCAGCGCCCCGGGATCCGACGGCCCGTCGTGCGCACGCGCGTAATCGGCATCGAGCGTGTGTCGCATCGACCAGGCGGCGCCGATGAGCGCCAGCACCCCCGCAGCCAACATGGGCGCGATCGCGCGCGGCGGTATCCGCCAGCGACGGCGCTCGCCACCCCGTCGCTCGTCGGCCGAGATCCGACCGACGACGGCGCCGAGCGCGATCGTCGTTGGCAGCGCCACGCCCGGCAGCTCGGTGGCGAAGTCGGCCAGCTCGTGAACGAACATTGCCGCCACGCCGCAGGCAGCGCCGACGATGACGGGCGAGGCGCGACCGAGCGCGGGCGCCCAGCGCCACAGCGTCGTCAGCACCAAGGCCAGTATGGCCAGCATGAGGGGGAACCCCCACTCGCTGGCCATCTGCACGAGCACATTCTCCGGATACACCAGTCGCACCGCCTCGTCCGACTCGCGGTAGGCGTTCACCGGCGCCTCGAAGGCGCCGCGACCGACGCCGGTCCAGCGATAATCCGTGGCCATGCGCAGGCCGTCGACCCAACCGCGGGTCTTCTGGTTGGCGACGAAGACGTTGGGACCACCGGCGAAGCGCGCGCGCAGCGCTTCAGAGGTCCACAGCGTCGCAGACGCACCTACCAGCATCAGCACCAAACCGGCCAGTAGCGCTCGGAACAGACCGACGGTGCGCGAGGCCAAGACCACGGTCATCACGAAGCCGGCGGCAGCGAACGACACCAGCGCGGCGCGCGATGGCGTCAACACCAACGCGCTGATCGTGAGCGTCGCGGCGATGGTAGCGACGATCCGTGCGCGGCCCTGCAGCTCTACGGCGAGCCCGGCCGCCACCAGCGCGCCCAGCGCCAGCAGCGAAGCCGCGTGGTTGACGTCGACGAACGGGCCGTAGAAGCCGAAGCCGGGCGTCGAGCGCGGGTGATAGAAGCCGAGCATGGTGCGGGCGCCGGCCAGCCGCTGCACCAGCGCCACGGCGGCGATGGCGACGCCGAGCGCGGCCACCATCCCCAGCACCCGGCGCGCTTGACGCCGGGTCTCGACGAAGCCACCAACGACGATGAGCAGCGACAACACCGCCACGCCGCGCGCCAGCGCCAGCCACGTCGCCGGTGCGTCGAGGGTGAGCGGCATGAAGCGCGCGCCGGGCGTGACCTCGTCGCGCAGAAGCCGCGCCGCCGGCGAGAGCCAGCCGACCAGCCAGGCCGGCAGCGGCACCAGCTGAAAGATCGTGGCGCCCACCGCCAGCGCCGCCGCGCCGGCGAAAGGGACCGGCCGGAGGCCACGCTTGCCGCGCGCGAAGGCGTAGGCCGCGACTAGAGCCAGCGACGCCGCGGCCAGCGCGAGCTGCACCGGCGGATGCACGCCGCCGATGGCGAACGCGGCGCCGAAGGCGATGAGGGTCAAGGCCGGCAAGAAGGCCGAGCGCCAGCGGCTGGGCACCACCGCCGGCGACGACCCCTCGCCGGACATCAGAAAATGCGCTCGGGGACCGAGATGATGTCGCCCGGGCGAAGATAGACGTTCCGCGCCTTGCCCTCGCCGATGTCGGCGACGGGAACACGCACGGTCGTCTTCTTCCCCAGCTCGCTGCGGGTGACGCTGGTGTCGTTCTTGGCCGCGAGGCCCGTAAAGCCGCCGGCGACGGTAATGGCTTCGACCACGCTCATCGACGGCGTATAGCTGAATGTGCCCGGATGGACGACCTGGCCGAGCACATAGATCTTCTTCGACGTCTGCTCCTTGATGAGCACCGTGACTTGGGGATCGCGCAAGATGCCTTCGCGCAACTTGTCCGCGATCAGCTTGGAGACCGCCTGCGCGTCGAGCCCCTCCACGTGAAGCACTCCGACGAGCGGAAACGTGATGTTGCCCTCGACGCCGACCTTGAAGAGGCCGCTCAAATCCGCCTCGCCGAAGACGCGTACCTCGAAGCTGTCTCCGACGCCAAGCGAGGTGTCAATGGTCGGCGCTGCGAGCGGCTGCTCGACGACGGTTCGGGTGGAAGGACCACACGCCGCTAGCATCACCGAGAAGACGAGCAGCGCCGCGCGCGTCACGATCAGTACGACACCGTCAATCGCAGGTAGACGACGTGCTTGGTGTAGTCGACAGGAATGAGACCCGGCTGACCAACGCCGTTGCCAAGGTTGAGCATGCCGTTGGAACGGTCTAGCGCGAGGTCGTAGCCGACGCTACCGAACAGCCAATCCTTGAACGGATAGTCGCCGCGCGCGTTGAGCGTGAAGATGTTGTCCGCGCGATTGGGATTGGTCTCCGCCGACGGCGGTTGCGTCATCGGATCGGGCTGGATCCCCTGGTAGCGCTGATTCGCGTAGCCAATGCGCAGGAACCCGGTAAACCGCCAGATGAGCTGCGTCCAACTGGCGTAGACCTGGTCGACATCGAAATACGAGCCGAGTAGCGAGTTCTGGAAGTCGTGCTGATAACCGAGCGTGCCGCTCGAGAGCATCGTCGGCTTCCAGGTGAGCGCCAGGCCGCCGACGGCGGTGTTGGGGCTAGGACCGCTCACGTAGAATCCGTTGCCGTAGCCGACCCACAGGTTGACCGTCAGCTTCGTCGTGATGAGGCCCTGCAGACCGGCCTGGATGTGGAACGGATAGGAGGCGGGGTGCGCGTACACCCCCGGGTGCGGATAGGTGTAGATCGTTTCGCCCGCGGCAATGTAGACGGCCGTCTTCGGCAAAAAGCGCCACGACGCCCGCAACTCGAACGAGTGGTAGAGCGTATCGAACGCCTTCAAGCTATCGACTTCGAAAAAGTCGATGCCGAAGAGATAGCCAATGTAAAAGCTGAGTCGTCCGCCGCCCGGCGAGAGGTTCACGCGAACGCCAACCTGGTTGGTGTCGCGATCGAGGTTGTAGGGAACCTTGAGATAGGGCGGCTGCGTCGTGCGGACGTAGTTATCGAAGATGGTGAAGTTGTACGGGTTCGTCGCAAAGAAAGCGGCCTGTAGACCGGCGTCGACGGAGAATTGACGATGCTGCGAGATCGACTTGTCGCCGGTCAGATACTCGAGGTAGTTGAGCGTGCCGTGGAGATCGAGCCTGATCTGGCGCGAGGCCTGGCGGGGCGCGTTCGTGAGATCGAAGCCGGGCGACAGCCGCAGGACGAACGCGCTCGATTCGTTTTTCGATTCGTAGAAGATGTTCGAGTCCCACTGCACCTCGGTTCCCATGCCGAGGTGGAGGACGAAGACATCGCCGAGCTTGATGCCGCCGTTGGCGTTGACCGCGCCCTGCGCGCGCGCGCCAGCCGGCAAAGCGAGAAGCGCGCCGAGGATCGTAAGAGCGAGGTATCGCCGTAGCCGCATCGGTGTCGTATTGGCGCTGCCCCGGCGATACCTGCGCTGCTACCGGAGGCGTTCGCTCCTCATGATTAGACGAAGGGTGAAGCCTCCGGCGGACGCTGCACCTGAACATCGGGCAGGGGCGGCTCCGTCGGATCAGTCGGCGGGATGCTGGGATCGATCTCGACGTCGACGCGCGTTGCGCCGACGTAGCTGACGTCCTCGCCAATGCACTGTTCGGCTTCGGTACCGAGCGTCACGACCTTCTGG
>JAQBQH010000201.1 GCA_028287105.1 Myxococcales bacterium | reverse complement strand
TCGGCGAGTTCGCCGACAAAGAGCGGGTCGACGAGGTGGTCGTGTCGACCAACCGTCTGGCCAACGACAAGAGCGAGCTCCTCGCCGCCGTCTGCAAAGAGGCCGGCCTGCGCCACCGCCGCATGCGGATCGCGCTCGAATAGCGAGCGATTCGCGCTTCAGTAGGTCGGCAGGACGGGCGCGTCGTTCAGCGTCGGTGCTTCGGCGTCCTTCTTGGACAGAAGCGGCTTGGCGATCGGCCACGCGATCCCGATCGCCGGGTCGTCCCAGCGAATCGAGCGCTCCGACTGCGGAGCATAGGGCGTGGTGCACTTGTACCAGAAGTCGGCGAACTCCGACGTCACGCAGAAGCCGTGCGCGAAGCCGGCCGGGATCCACATCTGACGCGGCGTATCGCCCGAGAGCTCCACGCCCACCCACCTACCGAACGTCGGCGAGCCGCGCCGCACGTCGACGGCGACGTCGAGGACCGTGCCGCGCGTGACCTGCACCAGCTTGCCCTGCGCGTCCGGCTCCTGGAAGTGCAGCCCGCGCAGCGTGCCGCGCACCGAGCGCGAGAGGTTGTCCTGCGCGAACTCGGTCGGGATCCCGAGCGGCGCGTAGCGCGACGCCTGGAAGGTCTCGAGGAAGAACCCGCGGTCGTCGCTGAAGACACGCGGCTCGATCACCAGCACGCCGGGGAGCGCCGTCTCCTTCACCTTCATAGCCGCTTCTCCGTCAGCGACAGGAGATACTGACCGTACTCGTTCTTGCGCATGGGCGCGGCCAGCTCGTGCAGCTTGTCGTCGTCGATGAAGCCCATGCGCCAGGCGATCTCCTCGGGGCAGGCGACCTTGAGACCCTGTCGCTGCTCGATGATCTGGATGAACGACGACGCCTGCATGAGCGATTCGTGGGTTCCGGTATCGAGCCACGCATATCCGCGGCCCATCAATTCGACGCGCAATTGACCGCGTTTCAGATACTCGCGATTGACGTCGGTGATTTCCAGCTCGCCGCGCGGCGACGGGCGCAGCTCGGCCGCGATATCCAAAACCTGATTGTCGTAGAAATACAATCCGGTCACCGCGTAATTGGATTTCGGTTTCTTCGGCTTCTCTTCGATCGAGATCGCGTGCGATTTCGCGTCGAGCTCCACGACGCCATAGCGCTCGGGATCCTTGACCCAGTAGCCGAAGACCGTGGCGCCCGTCGGATGCGCGGCCGCGCGCTTCACCTGCTCGGTCAGCCCGTCGCCATAGAAGATGTTGTCGCCCAGCACCAGCGCGCAACCGTCGCTGCCGACGAACTCCTTGCCGATGCGGAAGGCCTGCGCCAGCCCCTCGGGATTCGGCTGCACGGCGTAGGAGAAGCGCACGCCCCACTGGCTTCCGTCGCCGAGGAGCTCGGCGAAGCGAGGCGTATCGGCGGGCGTCGAGATGATGAGGATCTCGCGAATCCCCGCCAGCATCAGCGTCGTCACAGGGTAATAAACCATCGGCTTGTCGTAGATGGGCAGGAGCTGCTTCGACACGACCCGCGTCAGCGGATAGAGGCGGGTGCCCGAGCCGCCGGCCAGCACGATCCCCTTCATCGCGTGCTCCCCTGTTCGACGAGGTATTCGTCCTGCGCCTCTTCCCACGTCGGCATGCAGTCGAGGTCGTGCAGCGCCAGCATGCGATGCTGGAACACGCAATTGGGCGGCCGTTGCGCCGGCGCCAGCAGCTCGTCCGAGCGCACCACGGTCCACTTCGTCGGAGCGGCGAGCTTCTCGGCCAGGCGCCGCGTGAAGCCAGCCCAGGTCGTCTCGCCCTTGCAGCTCACGTGATAGAGGCCGTACGAGTCGGTGGCCAGGAGCAGGGCGATCTGCCGCGCCGCCGAGCGCGCCCAGGTCGGCTGCACGCGCCGCTCACCGTCGAGCTTGAGCGTCTTGCCGTCGAGGACGAGCTGCCGCAGCTTCGACGAGAAGTTGGCGCCGCCGTCGCCGTAGAGCCCCTGCACACGGACGACGAACAGCTCGGCGCAGCGCTTTTGGGCCAGCTCTTCGCCGGCCCACTTGCTGCGCGCGTAGACCGACTGCGGATTGGGGCGCGCGAACTCGTCGTACGGCTCCGGCTGCGCGCCGTCGAACACGAAGTCGGTCGAGATGTGCACGAGCCGCGCGCGATGCGCCGTCGCCGCGCGCGCCACGTTCTCGGCGCCGAGCGCGTTGGCGCGATAGGCGCCGTCCTCGTCCTTCTCGGCGCCGTCGACGTTGGTGAAGGCGGCGCAGTTGACGATCACGTCGGCGCCGGCGGTGCGGGCACGCACCTCGATGGCGTCGGCGATATTGCACTCGGCCCGCGGCAGTCCGCGCACTTCGATACCGACCTCTCGCGACGACGGACGGCGCAGCTCTTCGATGAGGTGACGGCCGAGGAGGCCGCCAGCACCGAGCACCACGATCTTCACGAGCGCGCTCCCGTCACGACGTCGCTCCGGACGCCGAGCCGCGCCCGCCGTAGTTGCGCTCGTACCAGGTGAGGTAGTCGCCGGACTTGATCGCCTGCCACCAAGGCTGGTTGGCGCGATACCAGGCGATCGTCGACGCCAGGCCCTCGTCGAAGCGGCGTGCGCGCGTCCAGCCCAGCTCGCGTTCGATCTTGGTGTCGTCGATGGCGTAGCGCCGATCGTGGCCGGGGCGGTCGGCGACGTGGCGGATGAGCGCCTCGGGCTTGGCGAGCGCCTGCAAGATCGCTTTGACGATCTCGATGTTCGGCTTCTCCGAGCGCCCGCCGATGTTGTAGACCTCGCCCTCCTTGCCAGCGTCGAGGACGCGCTCCACGGCGGCGCAGTGATCTTCGACGTGGATCCAGTCGCGCACGTTGAGCCCGTCGCCATAGACCGGCAGCGGCGTGTCGGACATGGCGTTCAAGATCATGAGCGGGATCAGCTTCTCGGGAAACTGATACGGCCCGTAGTTGTTGGAGCAGCGCGTGATCAGCGTCGGGAACCTGTAGGTCTCGAACCAGGCGCGCACCAGGTGGTCGCTGCCCGCCTTCGACGCCGAATAGGGCGAGCGCGGCGCGATCGGCGTCTCCTCGGTGAACGCGGGATCGGCGGGACCGAGATCGCCGTAGACCTCGTCCGTGGACACGTGCACGAAGCGCTTGACGCCCGCGCCGCGCGCCTTCTCGAGCAGCGTCGAGGTGCCGACGACGTTGGTGCGCACGAAGGCGCCCGGCCCGAGGATCGAGCGGTCGACGTGACTCTCGGCGGCGAAGTGCACCACCGCGTCGACGGCGTGGTCGCGCAGGGTCGCTTCGACGAGCGCCCCGTCGGTGATGTCACCCTTGACGAACTGAAAGCCGTCGACCCCGTCGAGCGACGCCAGGTTGCCGGCATAGGTCAGCGCGTCGAGCACCACCAGCGTCTCGCCAGGCTGCGTCCGCCGGCGTCGTCGTACGAAGTTGGCACCGATGAATCCGGCACCTCCCGTCACCAATAGGCTCATCTTTTCCTTATTTCCTCGGTCCGCCGAACGTCATATCCCGCAGTTGGTCGGCGATCAACCGTGCGCGTGTGCGAGCCATCACAGCGGTCTCCTTGTCGCCGGCGCGCTCGGCGACCTCGGCCAAGAGCTCCTCCGCCTGGTGACGATGCTCCAGCGTCAGCGTCGCCCGCGACGACCGCGTCAGCAGGCTTCGAGCTCCCGGTAGATCTCCAGCATCGAGCCGAAGACGCGCCCCGAGCAGGATCAAGGAGGCGTCGCTCGGATGAGCACGCATCCCGGTCTCGATGGCAGCGTTGGAGGCTGCCTGGTTGCCGAGCTTGCTCCAGCCGCGGGCCACCAGCGCAAACGATTCGACCCGGGTCGCGTTCTTTGCCAGGTCATCGGTCGCCGCGCGCAAGGCCACCGGCGCAGTGACGTCGATGGTGAGGCGTAGCCGTGCCGCCCGAACGGATTCCTCGCCATCGGCGAGCGCTACTGCGCGGCGCGCGGAGGCATCGGCTTCGTCCACTTTGCCAATCTCGTACAGCGCGCGCGCCCACTCGAGCAGCTGCTGCGGAGTTTGCGGCGAAGCCTCGACCACCGCTGGGCCGAGGAGCCGCACCAGCTCCTTCGTGTCGGCCATCATGCCGCACGCGATCGCCAGGCGATACTCGAGCGCCGCCTGCTGCGGATGATTCGCCGCGACCAACACGCGTGCCGCCATGCGATGGGCCTGCCAGTTCGACGGATGCAGCGATAGCGCGCGGTTGATGTGCCGCATCGCCTCGACATCGCCTGCCTGCAACGCGGCGCGCGCCTGTAACAGCTCCAGGTAATCGTCCGCGGGATGGCGAGCGCTGGCGCGTGCCAACGCTTCCCGATCGACACGGTTCTTCTGATCGGCCTCGAGGCGGCGATAGTCCGCCTCGAGCGTGTGACGCGACGCCTGCGCGGCGACGCCGACGAGCAGGATTCCAACGCCGACGAGCGCCAATGCGACGCTGCGCGACAGCCGCTTGCGCTCGGGATCGCGGTGGCGCGTGCGTATCGTCGCGACGCCGACGACGACGCCCAGCGCCACGACGGTCGGCAAGGCGAGGCCGATGGTCTCGAGCCCAAAGTCGGCGAAGTCATGTGCGATCACGACGGCGACCCCGCAGGCGGCGCCGATCGCGCCGGGGCGAGCCTCCTTCAGCATCGGTGCGACCTTGACTGCGCGCGACATCACCAACGCGATGACCAGCAGCGCGAACGGGAAACCCCACTCGCTGGCGAGCTGAACCACCACGTTCTCGGGATAGACCAGCCGCACGTCCTGGTCGCCCTCGCGGTAGGCGTTGATCGGCGCCTCGAACGCGCCGCGACCGACGCCGGTCCACTTATATGCGGCCGCCATGCGCAGGCCGTCCATCCAGCCGCGCACCTTCTGGTTGTGCAGAAGCTGATCGGGCGGCTGGCTGAGGCGCGCGCGCATTCCTTCGTTGGTCCACAACGCGACCGTGGTCAAGACGAGCAGCAGCACGGTCGCACCGGCGAAGGCCCGCAGGTAGCCGACCGAACGCGACATCAGTACCAGCGCCAGGACGAAGCCACCCGCAGCAAGCCCCGCCATGCCTGCGCGCGATGCCGTGACCATGATGCCAGCCGTCGCAGCGAGCGCTGCCAGCGCGAAGGCGATGCGAGTCGGCCCGCGCGACGACACGGCGAGGCCACATGCGACGAGCGCCGACAGCGCCATCAGCGACGCGGCATGGTTGACGTCCACGAACGAGCCGAAAAAACCGGCGCCGGCCCGGGCCTGCGGCTCGTAGATACCGTAGATCTTGTGCGCGCCGCCGACCCGCTGCGCGATGCCGACCAGTGCCAATCCGGCGCCGACCAGCGCGATGACCGTCAACAGCGAGCGCGCGCGCCGCGGCGTCGATACGAATGCGGCCACCACCAAGAGGAGCACCAGGCAGGTGATCCCGCGCGCGAGCGCCAACGAGGTCCCGGCCACGTCGAGCGTGAGGGGCATCAGCCGTGCGGCGGACACTTCGCTGCGCAACCCATAGGCCGCGGGCGACAGCCACGACACCATCACCGCCGGCAGCGGCAGGAGTTGAAAGAGCGTGGCGGCGACGCCGAGCGCAGCGATTCCAGCGAACGGCACCGCAGGCACCCCGCGCCGGCCGCGGTGCAGCACGTATAACGCAGCGACGACGAGGGAGCCGAACGCGAGCGCGATCTGCGTGGGCGGGTGGACTCCGCCGAACGCCGCGGGAGCGGCCACCGTCAGCGTCGCGATGGCGCCAGTCATCGCGAGCGTGCGCGCGCGCGTCGGCCGCTCGTCCCCGGGGCCCACCGCACCCATCAGAAGATTCGCTCGGGCACCGAAATGATATCGCCAGGCCGCAGATACACGTTCTGCGCCTTACCTTCGCCAATGTCAGCGACCGGCACCCTGACGATGGTCTTCTTTCCGTTCTCGCTGCGCGTGATGGTGGTGGAATTCTTCGACGCCAGCCCGGTGAAGCCGCCAGCGACGGTGATGGCTTCGACCACATTCATCGAAGGCGTGTAGCTGAACGTTCCTGGATGGCCGACCTGACCGAGGATGTAGATCTTCTTGGAAGACTGATCCTTGATGAGGACCGTCACCTGCGGGTCGCGCAGGATGCCCTCGCGCAGCTTGTCGGCGATGACCTTGGCGACCGCCTGCGCGTCCAGACCCTCGACGTGCAGGACCCCAACCAACGGGTAGTTGATGTTGCCCTCGGTGCCGACCCTGAACAGGCCACTGAGGTCCGACTCCCCGAAGACCCGCACCTCGAAGCTATCTCCAACGCCGAGCGAGGTGTCGATGTTGGGCGCCGCTGCCGTCGCCTCGACCACCGTGCGCGACGCCGGACCGCACGCGGCGAGCAGCAGCACAGACAACGCGAAAGGGGCGCCGAGCCTCACGTTCACTAGTATGACAGCGTCAGCCGCAGGTAGACGACGTGACGCGTGTAATCGGCCGGCACGACGCCTGGCGTGCCGTTCGTCGTGGTCGCTAGCATGCGGTCCGACTTGTTGAAGAAGAGGTCGTAGCCGGCGGACCCGAACAGCCAGCCGCGGACCAGCGGATAGTCGACGCGGGTGTTGAGCCCGACGAAGTTATCGGTCCCGTCAGTGGTGGCCTGTACCATCTGCACACCCTTGAAGCGTAGATTGGAGTATTGCAAACGCAAGAAGCCGGTGAACTTCCACACGAGCTGCGTCCATGACAGGTAAACGGTGTCCTGGTCGTAGTACGCGCCCAGCAGCGAGTTCTGGAAGTCATGCTGATAGCCGAGCTGCCCGGTCGATAGGAACGTCGGCTTCCACGTCAGGCTGAAGCCGCCGATCGCGGTGTTGGGGCTCGGCGGGGCTGCCATCATGGTGGCGCGCTGTACGTAGAAGCCGTTGCCATAGCCGACCCAGAGGTTGACGGTCAGCTTCGCCGTGACGAGTCCCTGTAAGCCCGCCTCGATGCGAAACGGGAACGAATCCGGGTGATCGAACGTCCCTGGATGCGGGTACTGATTGATGGTCTCGTTGGTGGCAATGTAAATCGCCGTCTTCGGCAGCACGCGCCACGACACGCGCAGATCGAAGCGGTGGTACTGAAGATCGTAGTCCCTGAGCAGCGCCGGCTCCCAATAGTCGATGCCGAACAAGTAGCCGATGTAGATCGTGAGCCGCCCGCCGCCCGGCGACAAGTTGAGTCGGAAGCCCACTTCGTTGGTGTCGCGATCGAGGTTGCTGCTCGTCGAGCTATAGGGCGGCTGCGTCGACCGCACGTAGTTGTCGAAGATGACGAAGTTGTACGGGTTGGTCGCAAAGAAAGCCGCCTGCACGCCCGCGTCGACGTTGAACTGGCGATGCTTCGCCAGCTCGGCGTTGGTCGTCAGATACTCGACGTAGTTGAGGCCGCCGTGAAAATCGAGCTGCACCTTCGGCTGCGACTGCCGAGGCGCGGTCGTCAGGCGGAAGAACGGGTTCAGACGCATCGAGAACGCGTTCGTCGGGTTGGTCGACGTATAGAAGACGTTCGAGTCCCAGGCGAAGTCGATCCCGAAGCCGAGATGCAGCAGCATCGACTCGCCGAGCTTGACGCCCGGACCCTCGCCGGCAGTATTCTGCGCGCGCGCCGCACCGCCCGCGCCGAGAAGGAGCCCCATCAAGACAAGGGGAATCAGGTATCGCGGTAGCCGCATCGGTCGCCGTTCTCGCGTCTCCCCGGTGATACCTGCGCGTGCCCGGGGGCGTTCGCTCCTCATCTCAGACGAAAGGTGAAGCCGGTGGCGGGCGCTCGACCACCGGCACGGGGAGCTCCGGCTCCGTCGGATCAGTCGGCGGGATGCTGGGATCGATCTCGACGTCGACGCGCGTTGCGCCGACGTAGCTGACGTCCTCGCCAATGCACTGTTCGGCTTCGGTACCGAGCGTCACGACCTTCTGG
>JAQBQH010000197.1 GCA_028287105.1 Myxococcales bacterium | reverse complement strand
TGAGCGCCTTGCGCTCGAACACGCAGAGCACGGCGCCCTTGTCGTTCTCGAGGATGGTGCGCACGTGCACCACGCCCTTGTCACCCGACGACGCGGGCTTGACGCCGAGGACGGTCGAGCGCGCGCGCACCGTGTCGCCGACGTAGCCAGCCTCGGGAAAGCGCACGTCGATATACGCGAGGTGCGCGATGGCCTGCTCGCTCACATCGTGCACGCTGAACGACAGCCCGAGATTCAAGCAGAGCAGGGGATGGAGCGGCCGATCCTCGAGCCCGCTCGCCTTCGCCATCACCGCCGACGAATAGATCGGCGTCGCATCCAAGAACGAGGCCTGGAACAGCGCCAGCGTCCCGCCATCCACCGTCACTTCCCACGGATGCTCGTACGTCGCTCCAACTTCGAAATCGCCGAGCAGCCGTCCGTACCGATACTGTCGGCTCTCAGCGGTCGGCTGTGAGCTCATTACTTGCCACCCAACAGCCGCTTGGCGATCACCTCGTACTGGATCTCGCTCGTGCCTTCGAAGATGCGGAAGACGCGCGCGTCGCGCCAGAAGCGCTGCGCCGGATACTCGCGCGAGTAGCCGTAGCCGCCGAAGATCTGCATCATCTCCGACGTCACGCGCTCGGCCATCTCGGCCGCGAACACCTTGGCCATGCCGGCCTCGAGATCCGAGCGCGCGCCCGAGTCCTTCTTCTCGCACGCGTAATAGGTGAGCTGGCGCGCGGCCTCGATGTCGACGGCGGCGTGCGCGAGCTTGTGGCGGATGACTTGAAAATCGGAGATGGGGTGGCCGAACTGCGTGCGCTCCTGCGAGTACTTGAGCGCCGCTTCGTAGGACGCCTGCGCCGTGCCGACGGCGCGCGCCGCCGTCTGGATGCGCGCGTACTCGTAGGTCGCCATCAGCTGATAGAAGCCGCGCCCCTCTTCGCCGCCGAGGAGGTTCTCCTTCGGAACGCTGAAGCCGTCGAAGCCGAGCGAGTACGACTTCATGCCCTTGTAGCCGATGGTCGGGATGGCACCACCGGCGAGCTCCGGCGGATGGAAGCCGTCGCCCGGCTCCTTCTCGGCGAGGAGGATCGAGAGGCCCTTGTGCGGCGGCTGCACGTCGGGGTTGGTGCGCGCCAGCACCGTCAGGACGTGCGCGCGATTGGCGAACGTGCACCAGGTCTTCTCGCCGTAGAGCTTGTAGACGTCGCCTTCCTTGACCGCGCGCAGCTTCATGGCGGCGGTGTCGCTGCCGACGTCCGGCTCGGTGAAGGCGGCCGCGGTCAGCATCTCGCCGGAGGCGATCTTCGGCAGGAACTTCTTCTTCTGCTCCGGCGTGCCGTTGGCCATGATGAGCGTGCCGGTGATGATCATGCGCGTCATCACCGAGCCCACCGACAGCCAGCCGCGCGAGAGCTCCTCGGTCACGATCGCCATCGACAACGAATCGAGACCCATGCCGCCGTACTCGGGCGGAAAGATGAGACCGAAATAGCCGAGCTCCGCCATCTTGCCGATGATCGGCATCGGAATTTCTTTCTCGGCGTTGTCCAGCTCGTCCGCGATCGGCACGACCTCGCGCTCGACGAATTCCCGGACCGACTCGCGAATTTGCTGGTGCTCTTCTTTCAGCATTTCGGCTCTCGGACCTCGTGGGGCGACCGGTTGTCACCCGTTATCTGATTAACAGCTCACTTGAATTCTTAGGCGCGGGCCGTTAAGCTGTCAACGCTGAAAAGGCCGGTTTCTCGACGGATGCCGCGCTGCGTTGAAAGAATTGGAAATTTTCAGTTGTTAACGAGTTTGTAAATTTGTTGTGGAGTTTTTGACCATGGCGAGCCTGCGAGACAGCGCGAATATCGGCCGGAGATTGCGCGAGCTTCGGCTCGAACGCGGGCTGCAGCAGGCCGACTTCGCGCGCACGCTCGGCGTATCCGGCGCCTACCTGAACCTGCTCGAAAAGGGCAAGCGCACGGTGCAGCTGCCGCTCTTGTGGAAGTCGCTCTCCTTCCTCGGCATCGAGATGGAGGCGTTCATGGCGTCGCTCGGCGAGCGGCGCCCGACCGACGCGGTGGCCAAGCTGCTCGACGAGCCGCTCCTGCGATCGCTCGGCATCACCAACGAAGACATCGTCGACTTTTCGGGCGAGCCCAAGCGCACGGCGACGCTGGTGGCGCTCTTCAACCTCTACAAGAATACGCACACGCAGCTCGAGCAGATGGCCACGCGCCTCGCCGAAGAGCAGCAGGATTCGACCTTCGACAAGGTGCGGCTCGGGTATTCGCCGCTCGACGAGATCACCGATTTTCTGCAGAAGCAGCGCAACTACTTCGGCGAGCTGGAAGCGGAGGCGTCGCGCATTCGCATCGACCACAAGCTGGGGCGGCGCATCCTCTCCGACGAGCTCATCAAGATCTTGAAGTCGCGCAAGGTGCGCGTCGAGTTCCAGAAGCCGGGCAAGGGCTCGGTGGTGCGCCGCTACGATCCGAAGAAGCGCCTCCTGGTGATGTCGACGGCGCTGATGGAGCAGCCGCTCAAGTTTCAGCTGGCGACGACGATCGGGTTGCGCGTGCTCGACGAGTCGAAGCTCGACGAGCGGCTCTCGACCGCGTTCGGACCGAAGCACGCCGAGACGCCGCAGCTGATCAAGATCCACCTCGCGAACTACTTCGCCGGCGCGCTGCTCTTGCCGTACGAGGAGTTCATCGGCGAGGTCGAGCGCACGCGCTACGACATCGAGCTTCTGTCCAACATGTTCGAGATGTCGTACGAGGCGGTGGCGCACCGCGTGTGCAACCTCGGCGATCCCAAGCGCCCCGGGCTGCCGCTGCACTTCGTGCGCTGCGACGTGGCGGGCAACATCTCCAAGCGCTACTCGGCGACGGGGCTGCGCTTCCCCGAGGCGTCCGGCTCGTGCGCGAAGTGGGCCGTGCACAACGCCTTCCTCACGCCTTCGGTGATCACGCGGCAGTATTCGATGATGCCCGACGGCTCGACCTATTTCTGCTTCGCGCGCGTCGCCAGCCAGCCGCTCCAGGGATCGTTGGTGCGCGGCACGACCTACTCGATCGGCCTCGGCACGCACACCGACGCGGCGCGCCATCTGGTGTACGCGCAGGACATGCCGTACACCGACGCCAAGATGGCGATCCCGGTGGGCGTCAGCTGCCGCTTCTGCGAGCGCACCGACTGCAATCAGCGCGCGGCGCCGAGCCTGAAGTTCCGCTTCAACGTCGACGAGTACACGAAGAAGGACAACTTCTTCTCTCCGCTTGTCGAGACCGACCGCTCGGAATAGAACGGCGGTTCCTCGCGCTGCGCCTGTGACGGGCGCGCGCCTTGCAATGAAGTGTTCACGCGATGGTGAAGCCCACTGAAGGCGATCCGCGGCTCGACCCGTACGAGCCCCCGCCCGATAATCCGACGCGCTTCGAGAAGCGCACCTTTGGGGTGCTGCTGGCGGTCGCCGGGTTCTTGTTCTTGTGGACGGTGTCACCAATCTGGGTGCCGGTGTTTCTCGGCGTCCTCTTGGCGGTGGTCGCCTCGCCGCTGCAGCGGCGGCTCGAGCGGCGCTACCGCCGCCATCCGCGCCTGCTGGCGGGGGCGATCAGCTTCGTGACGGTCGCGCTCGGTCTCGGGCTGGTCGTCTTCATGGGCTACTTCGTCATCCGCGAGATGCTCCACTACCTCACCGACGTCATGCCGCAGCACGCGACCGCGGCCGAGCATTGGCTGCGCTCGGCGCGCGTGGGTCGGCTGCTACACCGGATCGGGCAGTCTCCCGACGGCGTCATGAAGCAGGCGCAGGGCTACGGGCACTCGGCCGTCACCCATCTCACCGAGGTCGTGGGCGGCCTCCTGGCGGCGACGACCAACCTGACGGTGATCGTCATCTTCACGACGATCACTTCGTACTACCTCCTGCTCGAGGGCCCGGCGCTGGCGCGCTTCCTCGTGCGCATGCTGCCGTTGCCGCAGCCCGAGACGCGCGCGCTCATGCACGAGTTTCACGAGGTCGCGATCGGGACTCTGCTCGGAATCGGCGTGCTGGCGCTGGTGCAGGGCGGCCTGTCCGGGCTCGGCTTCTGGATGTTCGGTGTGCCGAAGCCGCTCGTGTGGGGCGCGCTCGCGGGCCTGGCGTCGCTCTTGCCGGCGATCGGCACGGCGATCATCTGCGCTCCGATCGGCCTCTTGCTGATCGCGACCGGTCATGTGTACGCCGGCATCGGCCTCCTCGTGTACTGGGCGGTGGCGGTGGTGCTGCTGCCGGACTACTGGCTGCGGCCGCGCCTGATGAAGGGGCACATGCGGCTGCACGAGCTTTTGGTGCTCATCTCGGTGTTCGGCGGCATCGAGGCGTTCGGCGCCATCGGCCTTCTGGTCGGGCCGATGTTCGTGGCCATGTTCGTGGCCATGCTGCGCATCTACGAGCGCAACTATCGCTTGCCGTCGACGGAAGGGCGGCTGCATCCGCGGCCGCGTCACGGCGACGACGACGAGGAAGACGCGGCGGGCGAGGATCGCGTGCCGCCGCATCAACCGCAGCACGCCTGATCAGCGACTCGCGCGGCCTCGACTCGCGCGGCCTCGAGTTGCGCGGGCCGGGAGGCGCGGCGGCGGCGCCACGGTCTGCCAGGCGAGTCGCGGGAGCTGGGCGCGCATCCAGCGCGGGTCGAGCGCCGCGCCGCCGAGGAAGCGCCGCAGCGCCTCGTGGCTCGGACCGAGCAGCACGACGTCGAGCGCCAGCGCCGGCCAGCGCGGCAGCTCGCCGCGCTCGACGAAGCGGGCGAAGTGCGCGACCAGCGGCGTGAGCAGCTCCGCCTTGCGCGCCTGCAGCGCCTCCATCGCGGCGGCCTCGAGACCGAGCGACATCGCCTGGTACATGAAGCGCCCCTCGTCGCGGTGGCGCAGGATCCAGGAGAGGTGGCCGTCGACGAGCGCCAGGACCGCCAGGCGCGCGCTGCGGGCGCGGGTCACGCGCGCGACGAGGTGCGCGAACAGCCGCTCGAAGATACGCTCGAGCAGCGCGCCCATGAGGTCGGGCAGCCCGTCGAAGAGATTGTAGACGCTCGACGGGCTGGCGCCGGCGGCGCGCCGAACGTCCTCGATGCCGGTGTGGAGGAGGCCGCGCGCCGAGAAGCAGGCGAGCGCGGTGTCGAGGAGCGCGTCGTAGCGCTGGATGCCGTCGCGGCGAGCGGGTCTCACGCCGGCAAGGTTACTCGTAGGTGGAAGAAACTTCCACTTTGTGACAGGCTTTGGACATGACTGACCTCGTACTGACGGGAGCCTCGCGCGGCATCGGACGGGCTTTGGCGCTGGAGCTGGCCTCGCGGGGCGAGCGGCTGCTCCTGGTCGCGCGCGATGCCGAGCGGCTGGCGTCGCTGGTCGCGGAAGTGGAGGGGCGCGGCGGGCGCGCCGTGGCCGTGGTCGGCGATCTGTCGTCGGTGGAAGGGGCGCGGCTGCTGGGGCGGCGGCTGGCGGAGCTGACCGAGCCCGGGGCGACGTTGGTCCACAACGCCGGGATCTGGCCGTCGGCGCGCGTCCTGACGGCGGAGGGGCTGGAGACCGCGTTCGTGGTCAACCACCTGGCGCCGCTGGCGCTGCAGCGCGCGATGCTCGATGCCGGGAAGTTGCGGCGCATCATGGTCGTCGGGGCGGGGCTGATGACGAGGGGCCGGTTCGATGCGCGGCGGACGCCGACGGGCGAAGACTTCTCGTCGATTCGCACCTACTGCAGCACCAAGCTCGCGCTCGCGGTCGCCATGCGCGACGTCGCGGCGGAGCATCCGGAGGTCGACGTCGTCGTGCTGCACCCGGGGATCGTGCAGACCGATCTCGGGGCGCGCGGTGGGCCGGTCGGCTGGCTCGTGTCGCGGTTCAAGCGGCGGCTCGAGCGACCGGAGGTGTGCGCGGCACGGCTGGCGCGCGTGCTGGGGCGGGAGGGCTGGGCGGAGCGGGGAGAGGCGCGCTGGCTGTTCGAGGAGGCGGAGCAGCCGTGGCCGGAAGTGGCGAGCGCGGAGGGGACGAGGCAGGCCGTGCGTGAGGCGACGGCGCGGTGGTTGGGGGGCGGGGCGCGGTAGGATGCGCGGCATGGGCGGAATTCATCACATCATCTTGTGCGTGAAAGATCTGGAGCGGTCGCGGGCGGCGTATGGGCGGCTGATGCCGGAGCTCGGCTTCGGCAAGCGCGACGACTACGGCGGGACGACGGGCTGGACGGCGGAGCGGAGCCGCTTGTGGATCCGCGCCGAGGATCCGAAATTCGCGGCGGAGCTGTTCAGTAAGGATCGCGTAGGGCTGTGCGAGGTCGCGTTCGAGGCGGAGAGCCGGGCGGCGGTGGATCGGGTGGCGCGGGAGGTGGAGGGGTGGGGGTTTCGCCTGTTGCATGCGGCGGCGGAGTATTCGTATTCGCCGGGGTACTACGCGGTTTTCTTTAGTGACCCGGATGGGATCAAGCTGGAGGTGGCGCACGTGCCGTAGGGCTTCTCGGAGAGCTGGCGAGCCAGGCGGGTCTTGCGGCTGTGGGTAGGGGGTTATTGCGGGGCGTTGTAGTAGCGGGCGGCGATGATGAGAGCGGCGGTGATCGCGAGGAGGAGGAGCGCGACCCAGAGCATGCGGCGGTCTTTGTATTCGAGGGGTTTGTGGCCGGCGGCGGAGTCGATGGCGGCGATCATTTCGTCGGTGGTGGTGAAGCGCTTGTCGGGATCCTTGTCGAGGGCGCGGAGGACGATGGTGTCGACGGCGGCGGCGATGGTCGCGTCGGGGGCGACCGCGCTCGGTTTGGGGGGCTGCTCCTTGATGTGGGCGCGGAGGTAGGCGATGTCGTCCTTGCACTCGAAGGGGAGGCGGCCGGTGAGCATTTCGAAGAGGACCACACCGACGGCGTAGATGTCGGCGCGCTGATCGACCTTGAGGCCCATCGCCTGCTCGGGGGCGATGTATTCGGGCGTGCCGAAGGCGGTGCCGGGGACGGTGAGCTGGATGGCGGCGCGGTCGTTCGACGCGATGCCGAAGTCGAAGAGCTTGACCGTGTCGAGGCCGCTCACCTTGATCAGCATGACGTTGTCGGGCTTGACGTCGCGATGCACGACGCCGAGGGCGTGGGCGCGGCCGAGGCCGACGAGCATCTGGCGCGCGATGACGAGCGCATGGGGAGGCGCCATGCGGCCGTCGGCGAGCGCGTTCGAGAGGAGCGTTCCCTTGAGGAGCTCCATGACCAGGAAGAGCGCGCCGTCGGGCAGCTCGCCGTTGTCGGTGATGGCGGCGACGTTGGGGTGCTCGATGCGCTTGGCCGTCGTCACTTCGCGGCCGAAGCGCGCGGCGAACTCTTTGACCCGCGCCTTGTCGGGCGGCAGCACCTTGATGGCCACCTCGCGCTGGCGCCGCAGATCCTCGCCGCGGTAGACGGTGCATAGACCTCCGGCGCCCAGCACCTCACCGACGAGGTAGCGGTTGGCGATCAGTTTGCCGACGAGGTCGCGGCGCGGCGCAGGGTGTGACATGGCCAATCCGACGACCAAGATAGTAGCTCAGAAGACGAGCTGCGCCTGAATCTTGAGGACGTTGGAATCCGGTTGCGTCTCCAGCGCCACCTGGCCGGGGCGCAGCTGTACCCGCGCGCCGTAGGTGTAGTAGGACCACTGCAAGAAGATCTCGCCGTCGACGAGCCAGTGCGTGCGCAAGCTGATGCGCGGGCTGACCACGCGGAAGCTGTTGGCGTCGTCCTTGACGTCGAGGACGACGCGGTCGTAGCGCAGCGCCAGCGCCAGCCAGGACAGCGGGGTCCAGCCGCCTTCGAGGCCCCACTTGTAGAGCGTGCGGCCGTCGCGGTTGATCTGCGGGTCGGGATCGGCCTGCTTCGAATTGACGTGCGTGAGGACGCCGAAGAATGCGAGCGTCACGTCGCTGCGGCCGAAGAACTCGCCGCGCCGGGGCGACCACGCGCGCAGGAGGTTGGCGAGGCTGAAGCTGTAGTCCCAGGCGAAGTTGTAGAGCGTTCCCGTCCCGTTCTCGCTGCGCTGCGTGCCGAGATAGTTCTCGGTGAGGCCGCGCCCGCCGTAGGCGTGCATGACCTCGATGGCCGGTGCCAGATAGGTCGCCTGGACCGCCTCGAGCTTGGAGCCGCCGAAGTAGAGCTGCGAGCCGAGGTACGGCGCCGTCAGGCGGGCGTCGACGCCGTAGACCCGCAGGTTGGCGTCGTTGATCTCCTTGAGCTGCCGCTTGTCGTGCGAGAGCGAGTCGAGGAAGTAGAAGCCGACCTCGACGTTGCGCTTCCAGCGCGCGCCGGCGGCGACGTAATTGAGGATGGTGAGCCCTTCGTTCTGGTCGAGCGCCTCGAGGTGCGCGCCCATGCCCTGCATGAGCGAGAAGTTCCAGTGGCCGAAGCCGGCGTCGATGCGCACCTGGCCGCCCATCTGGTGCGTGCGCGCGAACAGATAGGTGTCGTAGCGCTGCAGCCAGCCGAGTCGCTCCCAGAACGCGCCGGCCTTGGCCTGCACCGCGAAGTGCGAGCGCGGTCCGGCGGCGTCCCAGTGGAAGCGCAGAAAGCCCTGCGCGATGCCCCACTGACGATCGATGAGCGGCTGCGCCCAGTCGGAGTAGAGCGAGCCCATGAGCGCGACCTCGCCGGTGAGGTACTTGTTGCCGACGGAGAGATAGAGCTCGGTCCAGTCCTGCTCCTGGATGCGTGTGTAGGCGAAGCCCGAGCGGAAGTAGTCGTCGTCGACGAGCCAGGGCGTGCGGATGTTGTAGGCCGACTCGCCGGCCATCGGCGACGAGCGGCGGTTGATCGAGAGGCGCAACGGCGCGCGGAAGTAGCCGTGCAGGCCGACGTGCAGATCGGTCGGCAAGAGCATTCGCATCAGGCGCCTGACCGTCTCCTCGACGGTCTCGGGCGTCGGCCTGGGCGAGGTGTCGGAGGGCGCGGCGGGGGCGGCCGCTTCGGGCACGCTCTCGGGCTCGTTCGACTCCTCGGCTCTGCGCTCGGGAAACTGCGCGCGCGCCGACGACGCAAGCAAGAGGACGAGCAGCTGACAGCCGAGCGCCGAAAGCCGATGGTTCGCCGAAAGCCGGCGGCTCATGGTTGCTCCGCTCGCCCGCTCATTTGCATGCGGGCAATGCGGCGGCGCTGTGGAAGCCGCTGTCGATGACGAGCCGCTTCGCGTTGTCGGCCGTGACCAGCTCGACGGGGACCGCCGCGACGGGGGTCTTGGTGGCCACACCGGCCCCTGCCGACGCGCTCTCTTGCGACGGTAGCTTGCCCGACTTGGCGAGCTGCGCCGCCACCTCGGCCGCCTTTTCCGCGAGCGGCTTGATCGCCTTGAGCACCTCGACCGACTGCTTGCCCTCGCACACCGACTGCACGTTGGCGGCGTCGGCGTCGGCGCCGGCGATGAACACGTTCTTGAGATTGGCCGCCTGCACCGCCTGCACCGCGCCGCGCGCCATGCCGCTGTTGTTGGCGAGGATGGCGGCGATGTCGCCCCGGGTCTTGGCGATGGCGTCCTCGACGGTCTTGAGCGCCTGCTCGGGCGACCACGAGTCGTGGCTCTTCTCGACGACGACATGCACCTTGCCCGCGTCGATGAGCGGCTGCAGCACGCTGTAGTAGCCGCGCGCGATCTCGGTCGCGACCGAGTGGCCCGACTGCCCGTCGAGGATCACGAAGTTGCCCTTGCCGCCGGTCGCCTTGACCGCCGCCTCCGCCTGCAGGACGCCCACCTTGAAGCTGTCGTGCGCGACGTAATAGTCGACGGCGCCGTTCTTGATGTCGCGGTCGTAGGCGACGACGGTGGCGCCGCGCTCGTGCGCCTTCGAGACATAGGCGCCGGCGGCCGCCGAGTCGGTCGGCTGGATCACGAGCACTCGCGCGCCGCGCGCCAGCGCGTCCTCGACCTCGCTCAGCTGCCGCGCGTTGTCGTTGTCCGCCGCCAGCGTGAACGGCGCCAGCCCGAGCTTCCGCGCCGCGTCCTCGAAGTACTGCTTGTCCTTCTGATAACGCTCCTCTTGCAGCGTCGACAACAAGAACGCCACCTTCGGCGCCCCCGAGTCCGCGGCCTTGTGGCAGCCGACCATCGTCATGAGGCCGAGAGCCGATAGCTGACAGCGGATAGCCTTTTTCCCCAGTTTCACGCGCGCCTCTTACTCGTCATCGAATCGAGCAGCGACGCACCGACGAGGATTGCGCCCGTGAAGATGAGCTGCCAGTTCGAGTTGACGTTCATGAGATTCATTCCGTTCGAGAGCGTGCCGAAGACCAGCGCACCGACGACGGTGCCGATGATGGTGGCGCGCCCGCCCGAGAGGCTGGTGCCGCCGATGACCACCGCCGTGATGACGTGCAGCTCGCGCATGAGGCCGGCGTTGCCCGGCGTCACGCCGTTGGTGCGCGCGGCCGCGACGATGCCGGCGAACGCGGTCAGAAGCCCGGTCAGCGCATAGATGGCGATGGTGGTGGCTGCGACCGGCACGCCCGACAGGCGCGCCGCCTCGGTATTGCCGCCGATGGCAAATGCATAGCGCCCGAGCCGCGTGCGGCGCAGCAGCACCGCGCCGAGAGCTACCGCGAGCGACTCGAGCAGCACCGGCACCGGCATGCCGTCCTGGTAGATGACGGCGGCGAAGGCGGTCACCGCGCCGATGGCGAAGAGCGTCAGCGCGATGCGGATGGTCGCGTCGACCTCGAGGCCGAGCGCGCGCCGCCGCTTCTGCCGCGCGACCACGAGCGCCAGGCCGCACAGCCCCGCCGCGAGGCAGATGCCGGTCGAGGTGCCGGCAGGCAGGCGCGCGCCGAGACGCTGGAAGTCGGCGTTCATCGGCGACAGGCCGCGCGCGTCGGAGAGCACCAGGCCGAGGCCGCGATAGGCGAGGAAGCCGCCGAGCGTGGCGACGAACGCCGGCATGCGCCCGCGCGTGACCAGGAGGCCGTGCCACAGCCCGATGAGACCCGCGACCCCGAGCGCGCCGAGGCAGGCGACCCAGGCCGGCAGGTGGTGATCGATCTGCAGCTTGGCCGCCACCACACCGGTGAGCGCGATGCCGGCGCCGACGGAGAGGTCGATGCCGCCGATGAGGATGACGAGCGTCATGCCGACGCCGATGATGACGATCTCGGAGATCTGCGCCGTCAGGTTGGAGAAGTTGCCGGCGGTGAGAAAGGCGTCGCGCGTGTCGGGATGGAGCGCCAGGCCCGTCCACAGCGCCAAGAGCACGGCGACCATGCGCAGGCTGCGCGAGGCGAGGATCTCGGCGAGCGCGCGCGCCGAGGAGGGCGAGGGCGCGGGCGCCGAGGAGGGCGCGGGCGCGGCGGCAGCGGCGGGGTGTTCGACGGACGATTCTAGGGCGTGCATGCGGGGCTCGTGGGCAGACCGGTGGAGTGGGCGACGATGTCGTCTTGCGATGCGCCCGCCGGCAGCTCGGCGATGACGCGGCCGCGGCGGAGGACGAGGATGCGATGCGACAGCCGCTGCACCTCGGAGAGATCGGACGACGCCATCAAGACGGCGACGCCCTTCTTGCACAGCGCGGTGATGATTCCGTAGATCTCTTCGCGCGCGCCGACGTCGACGCCGCGGGTCGGCTCGTCGAGCAGGAGGACGCGCGGCGGGTGGTGCAGCCATTTGCCGAGGACGACCTTCTGCTGATTGCCGCCCGAGAGCGTGGCCACGGCCGAGCCGGCGCGCCCCCGGATGCGCAGCTCGGCGATGCGGCGCTCGGCGATCGACTCCGCCTCGTCGGCGTCGGCGAGCGGCAGCGGCAACGCCAGGTTCTCGGCCACGCTGAGCTCGAGGACGAGGCCGCGCGCCTTGCGATCCTCGGGCACCAGCGCCATGCCGGCGGCGATGGCGGCGCGTGGCGACGAAAGCTGCACCGCTGCGCCGCCGAGGAGGACCTCGCCGCTCACCTTCGTCGTGGCGCAGCCGAAGAGCGTCGACAACAGCGCCGTCCTGCCCGAGCCCATGGCGCCGGCGAGCCCGACGACCTCGCCGGCGTGCAGCTCGAGCGACACATCTTCGATGGCGCCGTCGACGCTGAGGCTGCGCACTTCGAGCACCGCCGCCGCGTCAGCGCTGAGCGCGGACGGGTGAGTGCCGATCGCCATTTCACGGCCGACCATGAGGCGCACGACGTCCTGGCCCGTCACCTTGGCGGTCTCGACGGTGCCGACGGTCTTCCCGTCGCGCAACACGGTGATGCGATCGCAGAGCGCGAACAGCTCGTCCATGCGATGCGAGACGTAGATGCAGGTGGTTCCGGCGCTGCGCAGGCGGCGCAGCCACTCGAACAGGCGCGCCGCCTCCGAGCCGGTCAGCGCGGCGGTCGGCTCGTCGAGCACCAGGACGCGCGCCTCGTCTTGCAACGCGCGCACGATCTCGACGATCTGCTGCACGCCGATACCGAGCCGTCCCACCGCCGTGCGCACGTCGATGCTCCCTTGGCCGACGAAGCGATCGCAGAGCGCGCGGGCGCGCGCCTCGACGGCGGCGTCGTCGATGAAGCCGAAGCGACGCGGCTCCCTGCCGAGGAGCAGATTCTCGGCGACGGTCATCTCGGGGACGAGGGTCAGCTCCTGGTGCACGATGGCGACGCCGGCGCGGCGCGCATCTGTCGTCGAGCGCATGGTCAGCTCGACGCCGTCGAGCCGCACGCTCCCGTGATAGCTGCTGTGCGGATGCACGCCGGCGAGCACCTTCAAGAGCGTAGACTTGCCGGCGCCGTTCTCGCCGCACAGCCCGTGGATCTCGCCCGCGCGCGCGGCGAAGCTGGCGCCGTCGAGAGCGGTGACTCCGCCGAAGCGCTTGACGATTCCGCTGAGCTCGAGCCGCGCCCCGTCCGGCGTCGTCACTTGCAGCGCGCCTTTTGACACAGCCGCACCGCCACGAACAGCCACGGCAGCGCCAGGAGCGCTGCGGTTCCGCGCGACGGTTTGCCGCGACCGCCGAGGTCGCACAGGCAGGCCGCGCGATACGGAACGTCGCTGCCGCCGCCGCTCGTGCCGCCGTCGCCGCCACCGCCGCCGGTGCCACCCGAGCCGCCGCCGCCGGTGCCGCCCGAGCCGCCGCCGCCGGTCTGGCCGGCGCAGGTCCAGGGCGTGCCCGTCTTGCCCATGCCGTCGCCGCAGTCGTTCGGCTCCCACACCCCGGCGCGATCGATGACCGTGATCATGTAGGCGCCGGCGCCGTAGCCGACCATCGGGATCGAGCCGAAGTACTTGCCGATCTGTCCGTCGGCGGCGCTGTCGTTGTAGAGCTCGGGCAGGAGGAAGAAGTTGACCGCCGCCTTCTGCACGATCTGGCCGAGATATTGGTCGGCCTCCAGCGCCTTGTCGGCGCGGCGCAGCGCATCCGAGATGCGCAGGTCGACGAGGATCCACTCGTTGTTGTCATAGGACGAGAGGCCGTCGTTGTTGCGCTTGAAGCCGCCCGAGTCGACGCGCAAATGGTTGAAGCCGTTCAGCGTCGCCGTCGCCACCGGCCCCTTGAAGTCGGCAAACAGGTTCCAGGTGAACGCTTCGGCGACCGAGCCGTCGTAGTACTTCTGCTGCGAGATGCCTTCGATCGATCCGCCGAGCGCCATCTGCGGATCGACGAACGCCGACTGGAAGGCGGTGTTGATCTTCGACGACAGCGCTGCCCACTTGGTCACGTCGGCGCTCTTGCCGGCGCGCTTCGACATCGCCGCCATGTCGCAGAGCCCGCGCGCCGCCGCCATCGTCGTGAACGCGTAGTGCTTGCCCGGCTGATGCACTTCCCAGATCGACGAGTCGGCGCGGACGATGCCGGAGGTCTCGAGGTTGGCCTCGAGCGGCGCGGCGACGCCGCCGTTGAGCACGTCGTACACGCTTCCGAACTTGGTCGACGATGACAGCCACGCCGTGTCATTCGACGCTTCGAGATACTGGCGCGCCGCCCACAAGACCAGGCCCCAGCCGTCGGTCTCGGTGTTGGGGCCGGAGCTGTTCCAGTCGCACTCCTCGGCGCCGTTGCCGAAGTAGCGCGTGAGCGAGATGCGGTAGCTCGTCTGGTTGTTGACGTAGCTCGAATAGGCACCGACCGGCTCGGCGTTCAGAAAGAAGTTGAGCGCGGCCTTGGCCTCGTCGGTGTGGCCGCTGCGCGCCAGCGCCACCACGGCGTAGGTGGCGTCGCGCACCCAGCCCGTGTGCCACGAGCCCGGCGGCAGCGACGCCAAGATCATGCCGTTGTTCTTGCGCGTGGCGGTGTTGGGCTCGCGGATCTGCCCCATGCGCAAGACCGCCTCGGACTGGCGCCACAGCTTGGTCTCGTTGTCGTTGCACAGCGGCACCGTCGCGGGCGGCGGCTTGCGCCAGCTCTCGAACTCGGCGCGCGCGTCGGAGAGGATGGTGTCGGGCGTACGGTTGTTGGCCCACGCGACCATCGCGGCGGCCGCGGCATCGGCGTCGGCGGAGTTGGTGCTGTCGACGAAGATGACGGCCACGGCCATCCAGCCGTCGGAGCCGAGCGCCTTCTGGAATCCGGGCACGACGTCGTTGCCGCTGCAGTCCGCCTTCTGCGTGAGGTTCTGGCCGCCCATGACCTTGCCGTAGGCGTTGACGCAGTCGACGGCGTCGACGCCCGACAGCGGCACGTACACGAGGAAGCCGCCGCCGGGGCCGCTCTCGACGACCGCCTTCTGCGCGGTCACGTAGCGCAGGCTCTCGCCGTTGGCGTCGGGCGAGTCGGGCGTGCCGCCGCCCATGTGAAAGTTGAAGAGCACGAAGCCGTCGGTCGCGCCCGGCGCCTTGAGCAGCGCCACCATCGCGTTGCCGGGATAGTCGAACGGCGCGAAGAAGTACGACTCGGCGTTGATCGCTCCCAGCGTCACCGGTGCGCGGATGATGTGGCTCTGATCGAGGTAGTCGGCGTCGCCCGTCGAGGACGGCGTGTTGAGCCAGCCCGAGGTGCCGCCGCCGCGCACGCCGAAGTAGAAGTCGTAGGCGAGGTTGCGCCGCACCGGCCCTTCGGCGTGCGGATCGGACGCGTTGGGGCGCAGGTAGCGGTACGGGTGCTCGAGAAATTGCGTGATCTTCTTGGCGTTGGTGTCGAAGACCTGGAAGCCGTGCCCATTGCCGGTGGTCAGAAAGTTCCAGGTGCGCTGCTGCGCCGAGGCGCTCGTCGCCACCAGCAGCGTGGCGAGAACAACGAGCTTCTTCATGTTTGCTCCGTGTACGCGCTCATGGTGCGTACACCGCGCTCGAGTGGGCGCCCAGGTTGACGGGGATCTTGCCGCCGGTGACGGTCACCGACGGGCCGCCGAGCCGATCCTTGAGGACCGTGCCGTCGGCCAGCGGGACATACGACGGGACCGTGACCTGCTGCGTCCAGGTCGCCGCGAAGTCGCGGTTCATGACCACGACCGCGACGTCGGGAGCGGCGACGCGCGCGAAGACGTAGTGATCGTCGTCGATCCAGAGTGTCTTCCGGTTGCCGCGCTCGAGCGCCTTGAGCTCTTTGCGCGCCGCGCCGAGCTTCTTCGTCACATCGAGCGTGGCCTGCTCGAAGGGCGAGTAGGGCGTCGCCGTCGACGGCCACTTCATGAAGCGGCGGTTGTCGGGATCGCCGGCGCCCGGCATGCCGTACTCGTCGCCGTAGTAGATGAGCGGCACGCCCGGCGAGGTCGACACGAAGGTCAGCGCCAGCCGCAGCTTCCAGTAGCCGGCCTCGTCGGCAGGCGCCGCCGGCGGTCCGCTCCACGCCTGCCCCTGCGGGTCCGAGGTCAGCATGCCCGCCGCCGTCGACAAGAAGCGCGAGACGTCGTGGTTGCCGAAGAATGGCGACATCGGCGCGTCGCCGAAAACCATGTCCGACGCCGTCGTCGCCGCCTCGAGATCGCGCAGCGAGCTTCCGTAGGTCGCCAGCGTGTTGATGACCGCGAAGTAGATCGGGAAGTCGAACTGGGCGTGCAGCGCATCGGGACCCATGAAGCTGTTGATGAGGTTGCGGTCGCCGTCGAAGGTCTCACCGACGGTGTAGAAGAGCGGGCCGGTGTGCTCGAACAGATCGTGCAGCTTGCCGCGCAGCCGCTTGGTCGCGGCGAGCTTGAAGTGCTTGACCGCGTCGACGCGGTAGCCGTCGACGTCGACGTCGCGCGCCCAGAAGATGGCGTCGTCGATCATGGCGACGAGCGCGTCCCAGTTGCGATAGTCGACGTCGGGCATGTAGGGCTGGAACCAGCAGCTCTCGCGCGCCGTGCCCCAGTTGCCGCAGCCGGCCGCGTCCTGACAGGTGCAGGTCTGCCCGCTGACGCTGAGCGGGTTGAACCAGCCGTCGTTCTGATGCTGCGCCCAATACGGGTGCTCGGAGTGCACGTGGTTGAGGACGGCGTCGATGATGACGCGGATGCCGTGCGCGTGGGCGCGGGCGACCAGCGACTTGAGCGCGTCGAGGCTGCCGAAGCGCGCCTGCGTGTCGCGCGCCTTCGACGGCCAGTAGCCGTGATAGCCGGTGTACTGGTGGTTGCCGGTCCCCAAAAAGCTGCCGTCGGGGTTGGCGTTGGGCGGCGAGAGCCAGAGCGTGCGCACGCCGAGCCCGTCGAAGTAGCCGTCGGCGATGGCGGCCTCGATGCCGGCGTAGTCGCCGCCTTCGTAGTTGGCGCGCGCGTCGACGCTCGCCGTCGGTGCGTCGTTGGCCGGATCGCCGTTGCGGAAGCGATCGGTGAAGGCGAAGTACATGAGCCCGTCGCGGAAGTCGAACGGCACATCCTCGATCCAGAACGGCACGTGCAGCTCCACCGCGTCGTGGCCCGCCTTGTCGGCGGCGCGCACGATGAGCCGGTGCTTGGTCTTGGCGAGGCCCATGGTGTCGACGGTGATGAGGCCGTTGCCGTCGAGCTTGGCGCCGCCCGCCGGCTTGCCGTCGAGCAGCACCTCGACCTTGCTCGGCTCGAGGCCGGCCGCGGCGCTACCGTCGGTGTACTGGACCTCGGCGTGGAGCGAGCCGTCGGCGGTCTTGGTGAGCGCCTTGAACGCGAGCTGCGGGGTCTTACAGTCGTCGACTTCGACGACCGAGTTCTCGGTGCCGCCGACGAACTTGGTGTACGGCGTGGAGGGATCGAGCTGCCAGGTCTGCACGCCGGCCGCGTCGCTGGTGACGACCTTGTAGCCGTAAGCGCCCGGCATGAGGTCGAGCTTCACGGTCCAGTTGCCCTGGGCGTCGGGGCCGGTGAGCTTGTCCTTGGCCGCGTCCCAGTTGTTGAACTCGCCGGCGACGCTGACTGCCGTCGGCGCGGCGCCGTGATAGGTGAACACGGTGCCGCAGACGCGCTGCGGAATCACGCCACCGTCGCCGGTCTGGGTGATCCCGCCGTCATCTCCGCCGGGGGGCGCCATGTCGACGTCGCCGCCGGCATCGGTGCCGAAGTGGTACGTCCCACAGCCGCCGGCCGAGAGAAGGAGCGCGACGAGACCTCCGATCGAGCACTTCATACGGCACCACCGACAGTTCGAAGGCCGTAGTAACTCGGTTCTGAGTTCCGTGTCAAGGACGTTACCAATATGTTTCTGGCGCGAACCCTCTCACGCGCTGCGTTAGGTCAGCCCTATCAGTCCTCGCCGAGAGCGTGCTGCAGCCGCGCCCGGGCCTGCGCGACGTCGAGGCCGGCCTGGACCTGCTGGAAGCGCGCGTTGACGTAGCCGAGCTGCGCGTCCGACAGCTCGATGATGCCGCCGACGCCGGCCTGATAGCGCCCCTCCGCGAGCGTGCGCCGCTCGGTCGCCGCGCCGACCAGCTTGGCGGCTGCGACGAGCGCCTCGCGCGAGGTCACCAGCTGCGCCCGCGCCGTGACCAGCTCCTGGCGGAGCGCGTTCTTGGTGGCGCGCCCCTGCGCCACCAGCGCCAGTCGATTGGCCTCGGCCTCGCGCACGTTGCCGTGGATGAAGACGGGGTTCATGCCGCCGAACGCCGGATAGGTGATGGCCAGGGTGGCCTGAAAGTTGGTCGTGAGCGCGCCGATGTCGGTGCCCGCCCACGACGGTCCGAGCTGCAGCGTCAGCGCCGGCAGGTAGCTGCCGCGCGCCGATCGCGCCAGATCCTGGTAGCTGTCGGCGCGGAGCTGCAGCTCGCGCGCCTCGGTGCGCCTGCCGACCGCGTCGGCGGAGAGCTGCTGTTCGGCGTCGGCGGCGCGGCGGTCGTCGTCGGGCGCCAGCTCGAAGTCGCGCGGGTCGACCACCAGCTCCCAGTCGCGCCAGACGTCCTCGCCGAGCGCCAGCGCCAGCTGCGCGCGCGCCGACTCGCGGATGGCGTGCGCCCGCGCCAGCGTCAGCTCGGCGCTCGCCAGGTCGGAGTCGGCAGAGGCGACGTCGATCTTCGTGCGCGTGCCGACCTGGAAGAAGGCGCGCGCCTGCTCGGCGTGACGCTGCTGGGTCTTGATCGCCTCTTCGGCGACGCCCGTCTGCGCATCGGCTGCGACGGCGCCGAAGAAGGCGAGCTTGACGTCGAGCACCACGTTGCGCTCGGTCGAGCCGACTCCGAGCTTCTGCGACTCGACGTTCTTCTGGGCGCCGCGCCAGGCGAACCAGGTGCGTCCCCAGTCGAAGAGCGTCCAGCTCAGGCCGACGCCGGCCGTCCAGAAGTCGAACATCGTGTAGTCGGCGGGCGTAGTCGCGCTCGTCGGTGGGATGGCCGCGCAGGCGCCGCCGGGCGGCGAGCAGCTGACCATGATGCTGTTGCCCGCGGTGTCGACGACGGTGTCGAGGCCCGACGTCGCCGGTCGCGCCAGCACCCGCTTGAAGCCCGGCGTGGCGGCGAAGTTCGCCGTCTGTGGCGAGTAGGCGAAGCTGCCGGTGAGCCCCGGGAGAAAGCCGGCCACCGCCTGCGTCGAGTGCGCGCGCGCCAGATCGAGCTGCGCGCGCTGCCCCTGCACCGACGGATGATGCGCCCGCGCCATGGCCACCGCGTCGGCGAGCGTGAGGCGGTCGGCGTGGGCCGGCGCGCCGCTGATGGCCAGCCCGAGGTGGGCGGTCGCGAGGAGGAGAAAGGCGAAGCTGGCGCGGCGCAGGGTCAGCCTTTGCGCGTCATGGTATTGGAGGCCTGAACCCAGTGCGCGACGGTGCCGCCGCCGCGAATGACCGCCGCGACGTTGACCGCCTCCGAGAGCTGCTCGGGCGAGAAGCCGGCGTCGGTGCATGCCGACGCGTAGGAGTCGATGCAGTAGGGCTCTTGGATGGCGAAGGCGACCGCCAGCGCGATCAGCTTCTTGGTCTTGCCGTCGAGCGCGCCGGGCTCCATGGTCGCGCCGTACCACTTCATGAACAGATCGAACAGCTGCGGGGTGGTCTTGGCCATCTCGCCGAAGCGCGCGAGGTCCTCGGACAGGTAGTAGCTCGGCATGCGCGCAGTATATGCTGCCGACGTGAAAAGGATCATCGTGATCGGCGCGGGTCCCATCGGAGTCGAAGCGGCGATCGCGTGCGCGGCGCGCGGCTTCGACGTGACGGTGCTCGAAGCGGGCGAGGTCGGCGATTCCTTGCGCCGCTGGGGCGCGACGCGCTCGTTCAGCCCCTTCGCGATGAACGTGTCGGCGCGCGCGCGCGCGCTGCTCGGCCCGGCCTGCCCGCCGGCGGAGGCGCGGCTCACCGGCCCCGAGCTGGCCGATCGCGTGCTCGTTCCGCTGACCCGCTCGCGCGCGCTCGCCGGTCGCGTGCGCACGGGACATCGCGTGCTGTCGGTGGGGCGCGCGCGCCGCCCGCGCCATCGCCAACGTCACCGATTGCCTGAGCGTGCCGGCGGTCGAGGCGCGCGACCTCGAGTCCGGCGAGCCCGGCTTCGCCCTCATCGGCCACAAGAGCTACGGCCGCTCCCGCGCCTTCCTCCTGCAAACCGGCCTCGCGCAGCTCGAAACCATCGTCGCTGCGCTGTGATCGTCAGCCCTTGACGCCGCCTTGCGTGAGGCCGCCGACGAGGTGGCGCTCGAGGGCGAAGAAGAGGGCCATGACGGGCAAGGAGACGAGGATGGCGCCGGCGGCGAAGTGGCCCCACTCGGTCGAGTAGTCGCCGACGTAGCGCTGCAGCGCCACCGGCAGCGTCCACGAGCGCGGGTCGGTCATGAACGTGAAGGCGAGGATGAACTCGTTCCACGCGGTCAGAAAGCAGAACAGCGCCGTGACGGCGAGCGCGGGGCGCGAGAGCGGGAGCGCCACCCGCCAGAAGGCGTCGAAGCGAGTGCCACCGTCGAGGAGCACCGCCTCTTCGAGCTCCCGCGGCAGCGAGTCGAAGTAGCCCTTGAGCATGAAGACGCAGAACGGGATGGCCGTGGTCGCGTAGACCAGCACCAGACCGGCGAGCCGATTGAGCAGCGCCAGGTGATCGAGCAGCACATAGAGCGGGATCGAGGTGACCACGCCGGGGAACATCTGCGACAGGAAGAAGGCGCGCAGCGTCAGGGTCCGCCCGCCGAAGCGGAAGCGCGACAGCGCGTAGGCGGCGGAGCAGGCCAGCGCGACACCGACGACGGTGACGGCCGCCGCGACGACGATCGAATTGAAGAGCTGGCGGCCGAAGAGCCAACCCGAGGCGTCGTGCGTCGAGACCACGTCGATGAAGTTCTGCAGCGTCACCTTCGTCGGCAGCGGGCTCGGCGACATCGCGAATCCCTGCGACGGTGACAGCGCCATCTTGACCACCCACAAGACCGGGTACAGCGTCGCCGCGCTGGCGAGCACCAGGATGGCGTGCACGGCGGCGATGCGCAGCGTCTTCACGTCGCCTCCTCGGTGCGACGCTGCGTCAGCATCGTCTGCACGCCGAGGATGATGAAGATGATCACCGCGTAGGCAGCGGCGTAGCCGTAGCGGTGGCCGCGGGTGAAGGCCCAGCGATAGGCCTGCGACACCAGGATGTCGGTGGCACCGTCGGGCTCGCCGCCCGAGACGAAGAAGACGATGTTGAACATGTTGAACGTCCAGATCGCGCCCAGCAGCACCGACGGCAACAGCGCCGGGCGCAAGAGCGGCAGGATGACGTAGCGCAGCCGCTGCCAGCGCGACGCGCCGTCGAGCGCCGCCGCCTCCTCGAGCTCCTTCGGAATGCGCGAGAGCGCGCCCAGCGTCACCACCATCATGAACGGGAAGCCGAGCCAGACGTTGGTGACGACGTTGGCGGTGAACGAGGTCCAGAAGCGCGAGAACCACGCCACGGGCGTCAGGTGCAGCGCGACCAGGATGCCGTTCACCGCGCCGAACTGGCGGTGGAACATGCCCTTCCAGATGAGCGCGGTGATGTAGTTGGGCACGGCCCACGGCACGATGAGCAGCACGCGGTAGACGCCGCGCAGCCGCAGCATCGGGTCGCGCAGGAGCAGCGCCAGCGTCACGCCGATGACGACGTGCAGGGTCACGTTGGCGACGGTCCACAGCGCCGTGACCGCGAGCGTGAAGTAGAAGCTGAGCGGATCGGTGATGGGCGCGTCGCGCGACGAGAGGATGTCGGTGAAGTTGCGCAGGCCAATGAAGGTCCAGTGGCCGGCGTCGTGCCAGAAGAGCGACATGCCGGCGCCGACGACGAAGGGGACGAACACCAGCACCAACATCGCCGTCGCCGCGGGCGCGAGATAGGCCCACGGCGCGCCATGGCCCGGGCCACCGACGGCGGCGAGGCGCGCGCGGCCGCGGCGCAGGGTCCAGATGGCCGCGCCGACGCCGGCGAGCGCCAGCGCGAAGGCATAGGGCATGGCGCGCACCGGCGGCGGCGGGGGACGCAGAGCCTCCAGGATCTTGCGCTCGGCCGCACCGAGGGCGGCGCGCGGCTCGGCGGCGCCGCGCAGCACCTTGCGCAGCGCTTCGTTGGCCGGCTCCCAGACCTGGTTCATGGCCGGCACGTTGGCCGTCGCCACCGTCGAGGAGAGCTGCGTGCGGAAGGCGGCCAGGATCGGATCGGCGGCGATCTCGGGATCGTCCCACGCGGCGCGAGCGGCGACCGTTTGACGCCCGCGTGTGGCGCGAATGCGCGCCGACTCGGGCCCCGCCAGCCACGCGCCGAACGCCAGCGCCGCCTTCGGGTCGTGCGCGCGCGCCGCCAGCAGCAGCGCCTCGACGGTGACGAGCGGAGCGGCACGCTGTCCGGTGGAGCTCACGACGGGCAGCGGCGCCACGCCGAACGGGACGCCTTGGGCGATGTCGCCGAGGAACCACGGCCCCTTGATGGTCATGGCGGCGCGGCCGTCGTTGAACAGCTGCGTGGCGACGACGCTGGTCGACTCCGACGGCAAGAGCTCCTCGTCGGCCATGGTCCTGACGAACGCCAGCGCCGCCACCGACGGCTCGGAGCTCAGCGCCGGACGATCGTGCGCGTCGAGGATGTGGCCGCCGAACCCGTGCAGCCAGGCCGCGTGGTAGAAAAAGTCGCCCGCTTCGTACGCGAGCGCGTAGTGGCCCGGCGACGCCGCCCTGGTCGCGCGCGCCAGCTTCATGAGCTCGTCGGTGTTGGCGGGCGGCGTGGCGATCAGGTCGGTGCGGTAGAAGAGCACGATCGTCTTGAACGCGAGCGGCAGGCCGTACAGATGGCCGCCGACGCGCAGCGGCGCCACCGTACCGTCGAGAAACTGCGTCAGCGACCCGGCCGGCACGAGCCCCTCGATCGGCGTCACCACCCCGGCGCGCGCCCAGTCGCCCAGCGCATCGTGCGAGCCGACGAACAGATCGGGGCCGTTGCCGCGCGGAATGGCCGCTTCCAGCTTCGAGGCGTAGCCATCGTGCGGCAGCGCCAAGGCTTCGACGTGGACGTCGTGATGGGCGCGGTTCCACTCCTGGACGCACGCCTCGAACGCCCGCTGCTCGTCGGCCCGGTACGAGTGCCACACCACGAGCTGCGTGGCCAGCACCAGCGGGGCGATCACGGCTTTCCGATTCCGAGCTTTGGACTGTCGGCGGTGGCCTGGCGGCCCTCGACGCGCTGGCCGGCGGCGTCGAAGCAGTGCAGCCGCGCAGCGTCGACGGCGACGGTGATGCGCTCGCCGACGCGCGGCACCTGGCGGGCGTCGACGCGCGCGGTCAGCTCGATCATCTCGACGCGCAGGTGCACCAGCGCCTCGGGCCCCAGGTGCTCGACGACGTCGACCTGCGCGCCCACGCCGCCGGGCGCCACGTGCAGATCCTCGGCACGCACCCCCACCGACGCGACCGTGTCGGGCAGCGCCGCCACCAGGCCGCTCGCCTGCGCCGCCGCCGCGCCGACGATGTTCATCTCCGGCGTGCCCAAGAAGCGCGCCACGAACAGGTTGGTCGGTCGCGCGTAGAGCTCGGCGGGCGGACCGACCTGCATGAGCGCGCCCTGGCTCAAGACCGCGATGCGATCGGCCAGCGTCATCGCCTCGACCTGATCGTGCGTGACGTAGACCATGGTGGCCCCGAGTCGCTGGTGCAGGCGCATGAGCTCGACACGCATCTGCCCGCGCAGCGCCGCGTCGAGGTTCGAGAGCGGCTCGTCGAACAGGAAGACCTTGGGACGGCGCACCACGGCGCGCCCCATCGCCACGCGCTGCCGCTGTCCGCCCGAGAGCTGCGCCGGCCGCCGGTCGAGCAGGGCGTCGAGGCCGAGCATCTCGGCGGCGTCGCCGATGCGGCGCGCGATCTCGCCGGGCGCGGTCTTGCGCATCTTGAGGCCGAAGGCGAGGTTGTCGCGCACGCTGAGGTGCGGGTAGAGCGCGTAGCTCTGGAACACCATCGCGATGTCGCGATCGCGCGGCTCGGCGCGCGTGATGTCGACGCCGTCCATGACGATGGCGCCGCGCGACAGCTCCTCGAGCCCGGCGATGCAGCGGAGCAGCGTCGACTTGCCGCAGCCCGACGGCCCGACGAGCACCAGGAGCTCGCCGTCGGCGACCGTGAGCGACACGTCGCCGAGGACGCGCGTGGCGCCGTGGTCCTTGCCGACGTGATCGATGGTTAAGGAAGCCATTTGTCAGCCGTTAGCCATTAGCCGTTAGCCATTAGCTTACTGCAGCGGAACGACGTCGGATTGGGGGACCAGGATGCGTTGGGAACGTGCGGCGACCGGGACAGAGAGGGAGCCCTGGAGGCCGACGGTGAAGGTGGACGTGGGATCGTTGGGGGCGGCGAGGATGTCGACGAGCTTTTCACCGACGGTGAAGCTGGTCAGCATGTCGGGGCCGCCCATCTGCGACATCGACGTCTCCGACTGCTTGACGTCGCTGGTGTTGATGACCACCAGCACCTTCTTGCCGCCGTCGGCGCGCTCGAACGCCACCATCCCCGAGTCCTGCTCCATCGCGGTGTGCGTGGTCGAGTACTTGATCGTCATCTGTCCGCGGCGAAGCGGCGCGTAGGCCTTGCGCACCTGGATGAGCTTCTGGATCCACTGGAACGTGCCACCGTCGGTGCGAAAGCCCGTGTCCCACAGCCGCTCGCGGTTGGTCGGGTCGTTGCCGCCGTTGAACTCCTGCTCGGTGCCGTAATAGATGCAGGGGATGCCGTCCTCGGTGAAGAGGTAGGCGAGCGCGTTGCGCAAGGCGGGCAGCGACGGCTTCTCGAAGAGGAAGCGCGTGACGTCGTGGTTGTCCATGAAATTGACCATGACCTCGCGGCCCGCCACGCCGACACCGTCTTCGTTCGGCACCGACGCGTACTTCGCCTGCTTGCGATCGAACTGATCGGCGATCGCCTTGGTCGCGTCGCCGTGCTTGAAGACCCCGTCGAAGACGGTGAACTTCTGCGAGAAGTAGAAGGTCGAGTCGACCTCCTGGTTCATCGTGTAGCTGCCGTTGAGGTCGTCGTTGCCGTCGAACGATTCGCCGAACATGAAGAACTTCGACTTGGGCACGCTGAGCGGCTTGACGATGGCGTTCGGGTCGCCGGCGTTGGTCGGATCGGCCAGCATGATCTTGCCGGCGGCGTACTTCCGCAGCGACGGTGCGAAGCTCTGCCAGAACTCGTGGTCGACGTGCTTCAAGGTGTCGATGCGGAAGCCGTCGAAGTCGCCCGCCTGGATCCACTTGGCGAACACGGCCGTGAGCGCGTCGCGCACATCGGGCCGCTCGGTCGCCAGGTCCTTGAGCCCGCCGGGGAAGTCGCCGGTCAACACCTGCTCGCGGTTGCCGTAGTTCGTGATGCGCCCGCGGCGGTGATACCAGTCTTCGCGCTGAAACCCGAACTGGCGCGACGGATCCTGACCGGCGCCGGAGCCGGGCAGCGTCGGCGAGCGATCGATCCCCGGAATGTAGATCCACTTGATCGGCGCCAGCCCCGAGAAGCCGAGCGACGTATAGCCGCGCACGCCCTGCGGATCGAAGTCGGGATCGTACTCGCTGATGTGCGTGATGACGGCGCCGCCGGGGCACGGCTGCGTGTCCGCCGGCGGCTGCTCGCCGCAGCCCGAGCCGTAGACGTTCTCGTCGGGGTGGCCGTTGCCGTTGATGTCGTAATAGAAGAGCTGCGCGACGTGGTTGGTGACGATGTCGAGGATGACCTTGAAGCCCTGCTCGTGCGCCTTCCTGGTCAGCTCGCGCAGCTTCGCCAGATCGCCGAAGTGCGGATTGACGTGCTCGAAGTCCTGCTGCCAGTAGCCGTGGTAGCCGTCGAAGTTGGCGTCGGTCTCGAGGTTACGCACCACCGGCGAGATCCATAGCGACGTCACGCCGAGCGTCTTCAGGTAGTCGAGATGATCGATGACGCCCTGCCAGTCGCCACCCTGATAGAGCCCGAGCGCACCCGGCACGACGCTGCGATCGTTGTTCAGATCGCCGTCGGCGAAGCGATCGACGAGCAGCTGATAGATGATCTCGTCGCGCCAATCACCTTGTTGGCCGGCGGTCGTTTGCCAGTCGGCGTCGACGGACGCGGCGGAGTTGCAGCCGAGCGCGACGAACACCGCCAGCGCTAGCGATAGCTTGAGTTGAACCACCATTCGACACCTGTACCGATGTAGTGGACGATGTTCTGGCCGTAGCGGTAATCGGACGGATCGTAGAGCGCGATCCGCGCGTCGTCGTTCATCGCCGAGACCGTGTAGATGAGATAGATCTGCGGGCGCGAGTAGGTGCCGCGCCCCATCGGCGCCACCAGCGGAAGCACCGAGAAGCGGAACACCTGCGGCTGGAGCACGCGGTTGGCGATGAAGTCGACCCCGTCGGAGCGGCGGGTCTGATACGAGACCTCGACGGCGGTGTGGAAATATTCGTTCCAGTAGATGTGCGGGCGCGTCGAGATGATCCCCTCGGTGTAGCTCTGCGGATTGAGCGAAGCCGACGAGGCGTCGGTGAAGCGGCGGACGTAGGCGCCGCCCATGATGCCGAGGTAGCGCGACTCCCAGTTGAGCGACACGGCGGCGACCAGCTCGCGCGCCGACTGCACCGAGCGCGCCGGGTCGAGCCCCGTCGGCACCGAGAGCTCGCCGTAGGCGGCGAGCCCACCGGCGGCGCGGAACCACAGGTTGGCGAACACGTAGGGGCGCAGCCAGCCGCCGAGCTGCGCGCCGACGACCCAGCCGACGTCCGACGGCAACGCCGTCTTCAGGCGCGTATTGGGATCGGTCGAGTCGCCCGCCGGCAGCAGGTGCAGCTCGCCGTAGAGCGCGACCTTCATGCCGGGGAAGTCGCCGAAGCGCTGCTGCAGCTTGAGCGAGCTGACGAAGCGCGGGCGATCGAGCACCGTCGACTTGCCGGCCGCGCCGAGCCCGCGCGGCGGCGTGTCGAGCGTCTGGAACTGGTAGAGATCGTTGAGCCGGTTGAGCCCCGCCTGCAAGGCCACGTCGAACTTCTTCCTCTCGAAGCGGGCGCCGGCGCCGATGGTGTTGAGGTTGTCGAGCGGCCAGTAGTCGAAGAGGTAGATGTCGTCGCCGCGATACATGCGCGAGCCGGCCCACAGCGAGAGCCCGTCGAGCCCGAGGTTCTGCGTCTCGGCGTAGGCGTTGCGAATGGCGAGGTGCGAGCTGAAGTCGCCGGTGTAGTGGAAGAGGTCGCCGCCGGCGAAGGCGGGCACCAGCACTACGCGCCAGCGACGGTGCGGATCGCCGCCGATGCTGCGCGAGTAGTAGAAGTTGAGCTCGAGATAGGGCGCGTTTTCGAGGCGCGACCCGTGCGAGACGACGTTGGTCGAGTAGCCTTCGTGGCCGCGGCCGTCGGAGCCGACGCCGATGCGGCCGTAGCTGCCGAAGTCGAAGCCGGTCGCCGTCTCGGTCGGCGGCGGCGGCGAGCCGGGCTCGCGATGCGTGCCCTCGGCGGCCAGCTCGCGCTCACCCTTGGGCACCCGCGCGCCGTCGCGAGCCAGCGACTCGCGCGAGGCGGCGCCCTGCGACCCCGCCGTCGGTGGCGCGACATCCTGTGCACGCAACTCAGAGCTGAGTGACGCCACCACCAGGCAAGCGAAGAGCGGGATGGTGCGAGTCGCGCGCATCTACTTCAGCGCCGGGGAGACCCAGGCATGGCCCTTGAGCTGCCCGAGCATCTTCTTGTACAGCGCAGCCATTCGCTGCGTATTGCCCTTGGCGACCGACGCGTCGGTGCCGCGTCCCGTCGAGAGCTCGAGGAAGGCGCGGCCGTGGAGCTGTCCGATCTGCTCCTCGAGGTCGCCGATGTTGACCGCCTGATACTGCGTGCGGTCCATCCCGATCTTGACGACTTCCTGGTCCTTCCAGCGCCCGATGAAGTTCATCGCCCGCAGCTCGGGGACCTTCTCGAAGAGGTCCTTGGCCGTGTCGGTGAAGATCACCATCGCCTGGTTGAACGAGAGCTTGTCGGAATAGCGATCTTCGCCCGGCTCGGTATAGGGCTGCGTGATGGTCAGGGTCTTGTTGGCGTCGTTGCGCTCGATCTTCTTCTCGAGCTTCCAGCCCTTGTCGGAGTGCGACTGCGCCTGGTCGACCTGCTGCCAGAACTCGAGCGGCACCTTGTTGTCGAAGGTCGGCCCGGCGTCGCCCGACTTCTGGATCACCGCAGCCACCGGCGAGCGCGGCGGCGTCTTGTACTGCGCCTCGTCGCTGTAGACGTAAGCGGCGACGCCGGCCGGCTGCGGCTCGGCGCGGGTCATGAGGTGGCGATACAGATATTTCATGAGCGCGTCGGCCTCGTCGTGCTTGGGCTGCGCGGCCAGGAGGATGTGCTGCTCGACGGTGTTCGATTGCTTGTTCACCTCGTCGGAGAGCACCTTGTATTGCATCGGCGCATCCTTGGGTGACGCGGTCTCGGCGGTGGGCGCGGCTTTTTGCTGCTGCGCCTTCTCGTCGAGCGGGTTGGTACAGCCGACCGAAGCGGTCGAAAGTGTAGCGACGAATAGAGCGCAGGCGCGGCGCATGCGAGGCGCACGCTACCGTTTCTGTAGCGTTACCGTCAAGTGTCCAATCTGTTCAGCGCAGACCGATTTCGCCACGCACTGCGTCGATCAGCTTCTTGGAGTCGTAGCCGAGCCCGTCTTTGAAGACGGTGACCACCTTCTCGACGTCGGCGATGCGGAGGGCCGGATTGCCGTCGAGGACGACCAGGTCGGCGCGCTCTCCCGGTGCGATGGTGCCGATATCGTCGCGGCCCAGGTACTGGGCCGCGCCGGTACCGTCGATGTTCGACGCGCGGTCTACGAGGCGGCGGCGGCGACGGGCGGCAGGGGCAGCGTGAACCAGAAGCGGGCGCCGCGCTCGGAGTCGACGCGCGGGCCGGCGCCGATGCGGCCGCCGTGGGCCTCGACGATGGCGCGGGCGATGGCGAGGCCGAGGCCGCTGCCGCCCTTGGCGCGGCCGGACTTGGTCTGGTGCCAGCGATCGAAGAGCTCGGTGACGTTGGCGTCGCCGAAGCCCGGGCCGGTGTCCTCGACGGCGACGACGACCTCGTTGGCGACGTGGCGGACGGTGACGTCGATGCGGCCGTTGGCCGGCGTGAACTTGAGCGCGTTGCCGACGAGGTTCTGGACGACCTGAACGATCTTGAGCCGGTCGACGTCGCTGGCGCGGCCGAGCGGCTCGGCGTGCAGCTCGAGCGTGATGTCGCGCCGGGTGGCGAGGTCGCGCATCTCGGCGACGGTTTCACCGACGACGTCGTCGATCAAGACGGGGGCGCGGGTCAGGGTGAGCTGGCCGGCCTCGACGCGCGACATCTCGAGCACGCCGTTGATCAGCATCTCCATCTGGCGGCAGGCCTGGCGGATGACGTGGGCCGACTGCTTCATCTCGCCGTCGGTCTCTTCGTCCTCGATGAACTCGGCGCGCAGGGCGATGATGGCCAGCGGCTGCTTGAGATCGTGGACCAGCATGGCGGTCTGATCGCGCTTGAGCGCCTCGAGCTCCCGGCGCGCCTGGGACAGCTTCAAGAGCGCGCGGATGCGCGCGCGCAGCTCGGCGGGACGGACCGGCTTCTGCAGATACTCCTCGGCGCCCAGCTCCAGGCCCGAGCCGATCGATTCGGCGTCGACCCGATGGCCGGTCACCAGGATGACGGGGACGTCGCGGTGCTTGCCGGCGCGCAGCCGCTTCAGGGTCTCGAAGCCGTCGATGCCGGGCATCGTGACGTCGAGCAGGATCAGCGACGGGGGCCGCTGCTCGACCGCCTGCAGGCAGGTCACCCCGTCCTGGGCCTCGCGCACGCGGTACCCGGCCAGGCGCAAGAGCTCGACATAGCCGAGGCGGTTGTCGGCGTCGTCGTCGACCACCAGGATTTCGTCCGCCAGCGGCGCGCCCTGCATTACCAAGATGATTTGCGCAGGACCCTCCCATAATCAAGAGGGACGGCGCGCATTTGTTGCGCTATCCTGGTGGGGTTGGGCAAGGTCATCGACGTCGAGTTTCGGCAGAGCGATCGCGGGCGCTGGTGCGTGCGCTGCGACGAGCCGTTCCCCGAGGGGACGGCGATGTGTCCGCGCTGCGGCGGCGATCTCTCGTCGGCCTCGCGCCATCGGGCCGAGATGCAGGACCGCGCGCGGCGGACGGCGCGGCGCGTGGTGGCGACCGGCGCCGGGGTCGTGCTGGCGATCGTGGCGCTCGCGGTCTGGCTGGTGATCGGCGCCCGCGTGGCGCACGGCGACGAGAAGCCGATGGATCGCGCGCCCGAAAAGTCGGTCTTCGACAAGCCGGCCGCCGACAAGACCGCGGTCGAGAAGCCGGCCGCCGACAAGGCCGCTGTCGAGAAGACCGAGAAGACCGCTGCCGACAAGACCGCCGCCGACAAGACCGACAAGCCGGCCAGGGGCGACAAGATCGAGAAGGCGCCGCGCGTCGACAAGAAGCTTCAGGCGGCCAAGCTGCCGAAGGGCGCCGACAAGAGCGCGCGTCCGATCGAGGGCGGCGTGGCGCTCGACAACATCGAGTCGACGCTGTCACCACGACCGGTGCGCGTCCGGCTGCTCGACGGCTCGACGGTGATCGGCACGGTCCACACCGAGGAGCCGGCGACGCTGGTGATCGACTGCTCCCTCGGGCAGCTCGCCATCCCGCGCACCCGCATCTCGACCATCTCGTACGACTCGGCCGCCGGCATCGGGCAGAAGCGCGCCCCCGTCCAGCAGCTCGACGACGAAGACAAGCCCACCAAGAAGCGCGCCGCGCAGCCCTAGCTCCGTCTCGCCCGGTCTCGGACGATCGGGGACCCGCGACGAATCGCCGCAGTGACACTCACGGAATCCCGTGAGACCTTGACGTCGCAGCGACCCGTGGAGGATGGGCCGGGACGCGCGTACGACAGGAGATGGGTTGGAGAACGCACCGCAGGTCGCGGAACCGCGCGTGTTCGGGCTCGAGGGTCACGCGCGGGAGTTCTTTCGCGATGAGCTGGGCTTTCTCGAGCGCACCGCGCGTCTCGGCGACGTGGTGCGGTTGCGTTTCTATCACAAGCGCGTGTGGCTACTCAGCCATCCGTCGCTGATCGAGAGCATCTTCGGATTGCGAGGATCCCTGCGCAAGCCGCTGTCGATGCGCACACCGATTCAGCGGCGGCTGTTCGGCGCCGGCCCGCTGACTGCGGACGGCGAGCCGTGGCGGGCGCAGCGCGCTCACGCGCAGCCCGCCCTGGAAAGGCTGGGCCACACCGCGCCGGTAATAGCGGCAGCGACGGAGCGCCAGCTGGCGTCATGGCGTGACGACGAGGTGCGCGACGTGCACGCGGCGCTGCAAGAGCTGGCTTTGCGCGTGGTCGCCGGCGCGTTGCTCGGGTTGGAGCGCGACGTCGATCTCGAGGTGGTGCGTGCGCTGACCGTGGAGGTGCGCGCGCTCCACGCGGAGCGCAGCCGCTCGCGCGTCGCCTGGGGGCTCGACAGCTTTCTGCCGACCATCCGTCACCGTTCGCTCGTCGCCCGGATCGATCGACTCGATCAACTGGTGAACGAGCGCGTCGAGGCGAGCCGCCGCGGTTCTCCGACGACCGACGTGCTGGCACGTCTGGTTGCGCAACCGTCCTCGCCTGGTCAGCTACGCGACCAGATCGTCACCCTGTTGCTCGCCGGGTTCGAGACCGTTGCGCTGGCTGTCGGCTGGGCGCTGGAGCTGCTGGCGCGCCATCCGACCGAACAGCGCTCGCTCCAGGCCGAATCGGACCGCGTCTTGAGCACGAGCGCGCCGTCCGACGAACAGGTGGCCTCGCTGGACCTCACGCGGCGAGTCCTCAGCGAGGCGCTGCGGCTGTATCCGCCGAACCGCAGCACGGCGCGCGAGACGACCGACGATCTCGCGGTCGGTGGCCTGCGCTTTCGACGCGGCGATCAGCTCTTGCTCTCGCAGTGGATCGTCCACCGCGACGGACGTTTTTTCGCTGATCCGCTTCGTTTCGACCCGGCGCGCTGGACGGCAGATAGAGCGCGCGCGCTTCCGCGCTACGCCTTTTTTCCCTTCGGCGGCGGCGCCCGCGCGTGCCCCGGGCGATCGTTCGCGATTCGCGAGGCGACGCTGATCCTGGCGATGATCGCGCGGCGCTTTTCCGTCGCACCGGTGGCGGGTCGACCTGCGAAACCGGAGCCGCGGATCCTGCTTTACCCCGCTAGCGGGATTTGGCTCCGGCTCTCGAAGAGGTGACCGCGTGCGCATTGTCCACGTAGTCGCCCGGCTGAACGCGGGTGGAGTCGCGCGGCAAGTATCGTGGCTCGTCGACGCGCTGCAACAGAGCGGCCACGAGGTGGTTCTGTTGTCCGGCTGCGTGCGCGACGGTGAAACCGATGGCACGTACCTCGCCGTGGAGCGCGCGATTCTGTTGCAGCAGATCGCGACGCTCGGCCGGCGGCTCGACCCATGGGCCGATGTAAAGGCGCTCGTCGGGCTCTACCGCGCGCTGGTCCGGTTTCAACCGGACGTCATTCACACCCACGGATCGAAGGCAGGCGTGCTCGGCCGACTGGCTGGCCTCGCCTATCGGGGGCTCGGGTCCAAGCGCTGCATCCTGGTGCACACCTTCCACGGCCACGTGTTCCACGCCTACTTCAACCCGCTTTACAGCGCCGTCGCCGTGGCCGTCGAGCGGCTGCTGGCCCGCTTCACCGACGCGATCATCGTTCTGGCACCGTCGCAGCGCCAAGACATCTGCAACCAGCACGGCGTCGGCTCGCCACATCGCTTTGCCATCATTCCCGTGGCGCTCACGCTGCATCCGCCCAGGCCGGCTCGAGGCCAGGACACGCGTCGAGCCGCGCGCGCCGAGCTGGGCCTGACCGACGGCGACGTGGCGCTCGGCATCGTCGGTCGCCTGACCGCCATCAAGAACCACGAGCTCTTCCTCCAGGCCGCCGCGTCCTGTGTTCGTTCGGGCGCGGCGCCGAACCTGAAGTTCGTCGTCATCGGCGATGGGGAGCTGCGTGCGCACCTGGAGGGCCGCCTGGCGGTCGCGCTCGGCCTCGGCGCGCACGTGCGCTTCGCCGGCCACCGCAGCGACATCGACGCGCAGTATCAGGCAATCGACGCCGTGGTGCTGGCATCTCACAGCGAAGGATCGCCGCTGGCGCTCGTAGAGGCGATGGCGCATCAGCGGGCGGTGCTCTCGACCTGTGTGGGCGGGGTTCGCGACCTGCTCGGCGTCGCCGTCTCCGCCGGCGAGGATGGCTACACCGTGTGCGAGCGCGGAATCGCGGTGCCATCCGGCGATGTGGCGGCGATGGCAGCAGGCATGCGGCGCCTCGCGGACGACCTGCCGCTGCGCACCAGCCTGGGCGAGCGCGGATGGCGCTACGTGCGCCACGAGCACGCCGCCCAGAACACCCTCGACCAAACCGTGCGCGTCTACACCTGCGAAGGTATGGCAGCCCGCGAAGCCCGCGGTTCGACTGCCCGTGGCGGAGCCCGTCTCGACTGACGGATTTTCGGGGGCTACCGCCCACAACTTCCGAGAATCGGAGGCCACGACCCCCATCGGACGGGGGGCGACGTCAAAGGTTTCCGCTATATGCGTTTGGTACTGCTCCTGCTAAGGGGAAAGGGTATGCAGTCGATACCCGAACGCAGGCGGCACGCGCGGTATCCGTTCGAGCGACACCTCGAAGTGCGCGCGCCGGCACCGTACGGAAAGATGTTGGTTCGCGCCCACGACATCAGTGAGAGCGGCTTCTCGTTCGCCAGCACGGTCAGCCTCTCCGTCGGTGACCGCATCTTGCTCGGCCTCCGTCACGACGACGAGCACCTCGTCGAGGCGACCGTGCGCAACGTCCGCCACGAAGGGCAGCTCTATATCGTCGGCGCAGAACGTCTCACCGAGGGCCCGAGCAGCTAGCGGTTCGACCCCGCTACCCGCCGAACTTGAAGGTCACGCGCGGACCGACCCAGAGATAGACCGGGATGCGCGTGATGTCCGTGAGAAACGCGTGGTAGCGCACCGTCACGCCCACCGCCCAGTGTCGTGTCAGCAGATAGTCGAGCGAGAGGCCGATGCCGACGCCGAAGGCGTTCGACGACGGCGCCACCTGGTTGGCGCGCGCATCGTCGGCGAAGCGCGCCGACCCGCGCAGCCCGAGTAGCCCCACGGCGAGATCGAACGACGGCACCAGGCGGATGACGTCGAGCGAGTAGTTGATGCCGAGCATCGCGGAGAACTCGCCGAGCGTGCCCGCGGGCGTCGATTGCGTCGCCGCGACCGGATGCCAGCTCATGAAGCCGACCGCCTTGAGCGTCAGCCCTTCGGTGATGCCGAAGCCGACCTCGACCCCGCCGCCGCCGCCCGACGGCGCGCGCGAGTCGACGTAGGTGACCGCGTAGGCCGGCCACGCCGAGACCGTCCATTCCTTGAAATCGGCGCGGGCGCACAGCGGCACGAGCAGCACCAGCGTCGCGGTCAAGGCTCGGAGCACGCAACTCGTTACCACGCGCGAGCAACCGGATGCAACGCACGCGTGTCCGTGTTATACGGCAACCGCCCATGTCTAAATACACGCGCAAACAGCGGCAACCGCAGCAGGATGAGTTTCTCAGCTTCTGGGACAAGCTGTTCCGCAAGGTCGAGCCCTACGCGCGCGCCATCGGAATCACCGTGGTCACGGCCGGCGTCCTCATCGCGGTCGTCTACGGCGTGACGCGCTGGATGGAGAAGAAGTCGCAGTCGGCCACCGAGGCGTTCGGCCGCGCGGTTCGCATCTACGAGGCGGAGCTGCAGACCGGCGACGAGCCGACCAAGACCGAGGAAGAGAATCCGGTGCCGCGCTTCAAGACCGAGAAGGAGCGCGCCGAGGCGACGCTGCGGGAGCTCGACGAGTTCGACAAGAAGTACGGTCGCTCGGCGACGGCAGACGAAGTCACGCTGTTCCGCGCGGGGGTCAGCTACGACCTCGGTAGGCACGAGGACGCGGCCGCCAATTACGAGAAGTTCCTCAAGAACGCGCACGCTTCGCCGCTGACGACGATGGCCAAGGAGGGGCTCGGGCTGTGCAAGGAGCAGGGCGGCAAGCTCGACGAGGCGCTCAAGCTCTACCAGGAGCTGGAGCCGAAGACGGGCGACTTCTTCCGCGATCGCGCGCTGTGGGATCAGGCGCGCGTCTACACGAAGAAGGGCGACAAGAAGAAGGCGGCCGAGCGGCTGAAGGAGCTCGTCGCCAAGATGCCGACCTCGCCGCTCAAGGACGAGGCGCAGACCCAGATCGCGCAGCTCGAGGGGACGTGAAGAAGCTCGCCTCTGCCTTGTTGACGGCGGGTCTCGTCGCGACGTCGGCTGCCGCGACGGTCGGATGCGGCGGCAACGTGCCGGGCGTCGCCAAAGATACCTTCGTCGCGCCGGTCGACGTGCTGCAGGTCAAATGGCGGCGGCACCTCACCGATGAGCCGCTCATCGAGTACAAGCCGCAGGAGTTCGCGTCGGCGGCGTCGGACGGCGCGCGGGTGTTCATCGGCTCGTCGGCCAAGACGCTGTGGGCGTTCTCGACGCGTGACGGCGCCATCGTGTGGAAGCAGGCGCTCGGCGGCGCCATCAGCGGACGGCCGCGCTACGTCGCCGAGACGCGCATGGTCTTCGTCGGCGCCGACGACGGCGGCATGTATGCGTTCGACGCCGAGACGGGCGCGCGCCGCTGGGTCTATCACACGCGCGGACCGATCGCGTCACAGCCGGTGTACGCCGACGAGGCGCTCTATTTCACGACCGGCGAGAATCGCGTCTACGCGCTCGATGCGCGCACGGGCAAGTGGAAGTGGCAGTACGATCGCGAGGCGCCGGAGAGCTTCACCATTCGCGGCTATCCGTCGCCGCTGGTGGTGAAGGGCAGGGTCTACGTCGGCTTCAGCGACGGCTATCTCGCGTGCCTATCGGCGGCGGGCGGCGACGTGCAGTGGGCGCGCTCGCTGGCGGGCGACGCGACGCGCTTCGTCGACGTCGACGCGACGCCGCTCTACTTCAAGGACACCGTCTACGTTTCGGCCTATTCGACCGGCGTCTACGCGCTCGACCCCAAGGACGGGTCCACGAAGTGGCGCTTCGACGTCGAGGGCGCGACGACGGTGAAGGGCAGGGGATCGCGGCTCTACTTCACGGCGGCCAAGTCCGGCCTGCACGCGGTCGATCTCGAGGGGCACCTCTTGTGGCGGCAGGCGCTGGCCGCGGGCGGCGAGCTGTCGGCACCGTCGGTGGTGGGCCCCTACGTGTTGGTGTCGTCGGCGGTCGGCGGCACCTACGTCGCCGACGCGGCGAGCGGCAACCTGTATCAGTACTTCGCGCCCGGTCACGGCGTCACGAGCGAGCCGGCGAGCGACGGGCAGCAGGTCTACGTGCTCTCGAACGGCGGCTACTTCTACGCGCTCGCGCTCAACCAGCGCTGAGCTCCCGCACCGGCGCTGACGTCGCGCATCGGCGCTGACGCGAATGCCGGTCAGTGAAGAACGAATAGCTTCGGGACGGCTGGGGTCGCGGACGCAGTGAGGCGACCTCCCGGCGTCGGAATCCGTCGCAGTCGCCGCTGCGCGGCGTGCTCCTCCATCGGGCCCGCCCAGGTCGCGCTT
>JAQBQH010000284.1 GCA_028287105.1 Myxococcales bacterium | reverse complement strand
GCAGCGCGATCTGTTGCCGATCGTCGAGGGCTCGTCGGTGACGACCAAGTATGGCGTGGTCAAGACCGACCACGTGCTGTTCATCGCCGCGGGCGCGTTTCACGTGGCCAAGCCGTCGGATCTGATCCCGGAGCTGCAGGGGCGCTTCCCCATCCGCGTCGAGCTGGATGCGCTGGTCAACGAAGACTTCGTGCGCATCCTGACCGAGCCGGAGAACTCGCTGACCCGGCAGTATCAGGCGCTGCTCGCCACCGAAGGCGTGCGGCTCGAGTGGAAGCCCGACTCGATCGCCGAGATCGCGCGGATGGCGACGCTGGCCAACGAGCGCATGGAGAACATCGGCGCGCGGCGGCTGCACACGATCATGGAGCGGCTGCTCGACGAGCTCTCGTTCGAGGCGCCCCATCTGAGCGGCACCGAGGTCCCCATCACCGCGTCCTACGTGCGCGAGCGACTGGCCAAGGTCCTCGACGACGAGGATCTCTCGAAGTACATCCTCTAGCGCGCGCCCGACTTCGGACATTCCTGTCGTAGTTCCTCGCCCGGCTCCGATCCGCCACGCCGATTCCTGAGTGATTCCACAGGCACGCGCCTTGCGATGGGCGCGGCTCGTGAAATCGATCTCGGTCACGTTCCTGCTCTCGAGCGCGCTGGTCGTGTCGGCCGCGCTCATGCTGGCGGCCGCGCTCTCCGGCTGTCACGCCGCTCCGACCGCGCCGCCGGCGCCGCGTCCGCTCGAGACTCCCGCGCAGCTCGCGCTCGGCGCCCCCGCCGCCGACGGCTCGAGCGCCATGGTCCCCTTCGTCGACGGTCAGGACGCCGAGCTGGTCGCCGGCGCCCAGGGCGGCTTCCACGTCTGGATGCAGCTCGCGCTCAAGGACGTCCCCGCCGGCGCCACCATCAACCTCGAGCGCACCGCCCACCGCCTCTCCGACGACGCCGTGGTGCTGCGCTTCGACAGCTCGGCCGTCGTCGGTGAGCTCGACCCCGACGGCTGGTTCCGCTCGCCCACGCCGTTCCCCATGTTCATGTGCCCGACGCCGATCGGCATCTCGGTCGTCGACACCCCCGTCGTCTTTCAAGTGCGCGTCAGCGACGAGAGCGGCGCCACCGACCTGGCCCGCGCCGCCGTCACGCTCGTGCCGCGCTGTCCCGAATCGCGTCGCGACCTGTGCGCGCGCATCTGCACCGGATGAGGAGAAAACCCATGGCCGCTCGCATCGCTCGCACGCTCCTGTCTCTCACCGCCATCGTCGCCGTCGCCGCGCACGCCACCGACGCGGCCGCCTGCGGCTGCTTCGCGCGGCCCAACGCCGCCACGCCGGTGGTACAGGCCGGCGAGCGCATCCTCTTCGCCCACGAAGGCGACGAGGTGATCGCGTACATCCAGATCAAGTACCAGGGCGCCGCCGATCAGTTCGGCTGGATCGTGCCGCTGCCGTCGATCCCGACGCTCGAGATCGGCACCGACGAGCTCTTCGACGTCCTCGACAACAACACCGTGCCGCAGTACCTCCTGACCTCCACGCGGCAGCTCTGCGACGGCACCACCGCGACGATGACCGGCTCCAACGACGGCTGCGGCGGTCCCTTCGCCGACAGCAGCAACACGGGCTATCCCGCCCTCGACCTCGGTGCACGCCCCTCCGACATGGGCCTCGCCGGCGGCATCGTCGTCGTCCAGGCGAGCATCGGCCCCTACGACTACGCCGTCCTCAAGGCCGACGACCAGGCCGAGCTGACCAAGTGGCTCGACGACAACAAGTACTTCGTCCCCACCGGCGCCGGCGACGCGCTCGCGCCCTACACCCATCCCGGCGCCTACTTCCTCGCGCTCAAGCTGCGCGGCGGCCAGTCGAGCGGGGACATCGCGCCCATCGTCCTGCGCTACAAGTCCGACCTGCCGATGATTCCGATCACGCTGACCTCCGTCGGCGCCATCCCCAACATGGGCATCCTGGTCTGGGTGCTCGGCTCCGCCCGCGCCATTCCGCGCAACTACTACAGCGTCGTCCTCGACGATCTGCCGGTCTGGTTCTCCAACTTCCGCGACTACAACCAGCAGCTCATCGCCGCGGTGAAGGAGGCGCCCGGCAAGCACGGCTTCATCACGCAATACGCCGGCTCGCAGTCGGTCGTCGACGGTCGCCTCGACTATCAAGGTCGCTTCGGCAGCCTCGCGGACCTCAAGTTGCAGACCACGCCGTCGAGCTACCTGCGCTACCTCCGCGAACACGGCTACAACTTCGACGGCACGCTCGTGTCGCTCTTGTCGGCCTACATCCCCGAGCCGCAAGTGCTCATCGATCGCGGCGTCTCGCTCGGGCAGTTCTACGCGCAGTACGACTTCTACGCGCAGCAGCTGCCCGGCGACCCCGACGGTGGCGCCGCGGCCACCTTCGACACGACGGCCATCACCGCCGACGTGGAGGCGCGCATCGTGACGCCGACGCGCAACGCCGCCGCGCTCATCAAGCGCCACAGCTACCTCACGCGCCTCTACACCGCGATGTCGCCCGTCGACATGACCATCGATCCCGTCTTCTCGTCCAATCGCGATCTGCCCGAGGTGCCGCGCCTGCACACCGCGACCTTGACCACGCCGTGCAAGGGTGACGCGTGGCTCGCCACCGACGGCGGCTTCGAGGCGCAGTACATCAGCGGCCTGCCGCCGCAGTCGACGCCGCTGCCCGCCTCCCTGCGCGTCGATCTCGTCCGTGACGCCGGCGATCCCGAGCTGGTTCAGGACAACAGCGAGGCCATCCGGAGCGCGCTGGGCCCTGTCAGCCACGGCACGCCGGGTAAGGTGCAGAACGCCGGCGAGAACGACGGCTGCGGCTGCACCGTCGGCGCCGTGCGCGTGCGCTCCAACCTCGCGCTCCTGTTCCTGCTCAGCGTCGGTGTGCTGGGCGTGCGAGCGCTGCGCCGCCGCCGCCGCGGCTGATCGCCAGTGCATGCTTCTTGCTCAACCAAGACGCATGACATCCTTCCAAGACAAAGTCGTCGTCATCACCGGCGCCTCGTCGGGGATCGGCCGAGCCGCGGCTCGCCTGTTCTCCGAGCGAGGCGCCCGCGTGGTTCTCGCCGCCCGCGGCTCCGAAGAGCTCGAAAAAGCAGCGGCCGAGTGCGCGGCGCTCGGGACCATCGCCCTGGCCGTGCCCACCGACGTCAGCGACCCCGGCTCCGTCGACGCGCTGGCGGCGGTGGCGCTCTCCGAGTACGGCGCCATCGACATCTGGGTCAACGACGCCGGCGTCTACATGATGGGCGAGTTCTCGGACGTGCCGCTCGCCGTCCATCGCCGCCTCGTCGAAGTCAACGTCATGGGCGTCATCCACGGGATGCGCGCGGCGCTGCGCCACTTCGAGCAGCGCGGCCACGGCATCGTCATCAACGTTGCCTCCGCCGCCGGGCGCGCGCCCTACGCGCTGGCCTCGACCTACTGCGGCTCGAAGGCCGCCGTTCGCGCCATCACCGAGGCGGTTCGCCAGGAGCAGCGCCGTCGCCCCGGCATCGAGGTCTGTCTGGTCTCGCCCGCGTCGGTCGACACGCCGCTCTTCGTGCACGCCGCCAACTACACCGGCCTCGAGCTGAAACCGATGCCGCCGATCTACGACGTGGCGCGCGTCGCCCACGCCATCGTGCGCGTCGCGTCGCGGCCGCGACGCGAGCTGTCGGTCGGCGCCACGCCGGGGGTGCTCGCGCTCATGCGCCTCCTCATGAAGCCGATCTACGAACGGCTGCAGCCGAAGATCGTGCGCCGGACCCACCTCGGCACGCGACCCGCTTCCGACCAGTCGGGCAACCTGTTCCAACCGTCGTCGCCGGGAGGTGAGAGCGGCGGCTGGAAGCGGTCGCGCCCCTACGGCATCCTCGCGGCGATCGCGGCGGGCGGAATTGTGACGGCGTTGCGGCGCCGCCACCTGCTCCACGCATGACGCGCCGTGCTATTGTCCGCCGGTGAGTGACGCCCGGCTTTCGCCCGTCGAGAAGGCGACCGTTCTCGTCGAGGCGCTGCCCTACATCCAGAAGTTTCGCGGCAAGACCATCGTCGTCAAATACGGCGGCCACGCCATGGACGATCCGCGGCTGCGCGAGAGCTTCTGCCGCGACGTCGTCATCTTGAAGCTGGTCGGGCTGCACCCCGTCATCGTCCACGGGGGCGGCCCGCAGATCGCGCACATGCTCGATCGGCTCGGCGTAAAGTCGCGCTTCGTCGACGGTATGCGCGTCACCGACGAGGAGACCATGCGCGTCGTCGAGATGGTGCTGGCCGGCGGCGTCAATCAGGAGCTGGTCAGCCTCATCAACGTCGTCGGCAAGGACGGCGGTCGCGCCGTCGGCCTCTCCGGCCACGACGGCGCCATGGTGCAGGCGCGCCGCATCGACGATCTCGGCCGCGTCGGCGACGTGGCGCAGGTCGATCCGCGCATCATCGAGCGCCTCTCCACCGACGGTTTCATCCCGGTGGTGGCGCCCATCGCGGTCGACCTCGAGGACGGCCGCTCGCTCAACGTCAACGCCGATCCCTTCGCCGCCAAAATAGCCGCCGCCATGCGCGCCGAGAAGCTGGTCATGCTCACCGACGTGGCCGGCGTCCGCGGCGCCGACGGTGGCCTGTGCTCGACCTTGACCGCCGGACAGGTCCGCGCCCTCATCAAGAGCGGGGTCATCGCCGGCGGTATGATCCCCAAGGTACAATTCGGGCTCGACGCGCTCGCCGACGGCGTTAAGAAGGTCCATATCGTCGACGGCCGGCAGGACCATGCGGTCCTCCTCGAAATCTTCACCGACACCGGTATCGGCACCGAGCTGGTACACGAGTAAGTGGGAGCAGAAATGATCGATCCGAAGCATCAGCAGTGGGAGCTCATCGAAGACGCGCACAAGCTGTTCACGCAAAACTACAAGCAGGCGCCGATCGTGCTGCGTCGCGGCGCCGGCTGCCGCGTGTGGGACGTGGCCGGCAATCGCTACCTCGATCTGACGGGCGGCATCGCCGCGACCCCGCTCGGCCACGCGCACCTCGGCCTCGCGACGGCGATCACCGAGCAGGCGATGAAGCTCCTGCACGTCTCGAACCTCTACTACAACGAGAACCAGATCCTCCTGGCGCGTGCGCTCTCGAAGCGCGCCCACGCGATGGGTCACGTGCGGCTCTTCTATTGTAACTCCGGCGCCGAGGCCAACGAGGCGGCGATCAAGCTGGCCAAGCGCTACCAGACGACGATCAAGGGGCAGCCCGAGCGCATCGAAGTGATCAGCTTCGAAGGTAGCTTTCACGGCCGCACCATCGCCACGGTCGCGCTCACCGGTCAGGAAAAATATCGCACCGGGTTCGGGCCGCTCATCGAGTGGGCGCGCCAGGTTCCCTATCCCACCGACGAGAACGACTACCGCGCGCTCGACGCCATCACCACCAAGACCTGCGCCGTCCTCATCGAGCCGATCCAGGCCGAGGGCGGCATTCGCATTCCGCCGCCCGACTTCCTCAAGGCGCTCCGCGCCAAGTGCGACGAGACCGGCACGGTGCTCATCTTCGACGAGGTGCAGACCGGCG
>JAQBQH010000282.1 GCA_028287105.1 Myxococcales bacterium | reverse complement strand
CGCAGCGGCTCCTTGCCCATGCTCACCGTCTCGAGGTGGTAGCGCGACGCGATCCGATGCTGCACCTTGCGCAGCTCTGACGGGCGCGGTGCCAGCGCCACCGGGATCTGCTCGGCCATGACCCTGCCGATGGCGTGCTCCGCTTCGGCGACGGCGTCGCGCACCTCGTCGTCGTCGACGCCACCAACGATGGCGAAGGCGTTGCGCAGGACGCGGCGCATCTCGGCGCTGCTGTTGCGCTTGACCGCGTAGATCGGCACGCCGCGCTCGGCGAGGACGCGCAGCTTGGGGTCGTCCATGCGCGAGCGCAGCGCCAGCACCACGTCGGCGGCGTCGGCGCGGTTGACGACGCGCGCCTCGATCGGCAGATCGCGAAGGACGCGCTCGACGAGATCGCGGCTGACCGCGTACGCGTGAATGCGCACCGGCCCTTCGTACGCGCCGACCGGCGGCGCCCCGCGCTCGCCCGCGACCGCCGGCGCGCGGTCCTCCTGCTCGCGGTCCTCGCGCTCGCCACGTCCGGCGATGACGCTCCCGGCGACCATGCGTCCGGCGACGATGCGCCGCCGCTCCCCGCCGACGTCGCCGCCGGCGAGCAGCCGATCGACCGCGGCGCCGGTGTCGCGATGCACGACCACCTCCTCGCGGTCGACGATCTCGACCACCACGTCGAATGTCGGCGGGCCGCGCCGCTCGGTGATGGTCTTCATGGTGCGTCGCCGCCGCGCCTCTTCGTCGCTCAACGTCACCGTGTGAATCCCGCCGACCACATCCGAGAGCGTCGGGTTGAGCACCAGGTTCTCGAGCGTCGTGCCGTGCGCGGTGGCGATCAGCTGCACACCGCGCTCGGCGATGGTTCGCGCCGCGAGCGCCTCGGCCGCGGTGCCCATCTCGTCGACGATGATGACCTCCGGCATGTGATTCTCGACCGCCTCGATCATGACGTCGTGCTGGCGGTCGGGCCGCGGCACCTGCATGCGCCGCGCATCGCCGATCGCCGGATGCGGCACGTCGCCGTCGCCGCCGATCTCGTTGGAGGTGTCGACCACCACGACGCGACGGCCGAGCTCATCGGCGAGGACCCGCGCCACCTCGCGCAGCTTGGTGGTCTTGCCGACGCCCGGCCGCCCGAGGAGCAGGAGGTTGCGCCCGCTCTCGATCAGGTCGCGCAGAACGTCGATGGTGCCGAAGACGGCGCGCCCGACGCGCAAGGTCAGGCCGATCACGTCGCCCTTGCGATTGCGGATCGCCGAGATGCGATGCAGGGTCCGTTCGATGCCGGCGCGGTTGTCGGGACCGACGGCGCTGGTGCATGACAGCACCAGCTGCAGCTCGTCGAGCGTCACCGGATCGTCCGACAAGACGACGGTGCGAGCGAGCAGCCGCGCCTCGGGGCGGCGCCCGAAATCCATGATGATCTCGAGGAGCTCGGCCCCCGGCAGCTCGGCGACGCGCGCCTGGAGCGTCGCCGGCAACACGCCGATCAGAAGCTCCAGATCGTCCTTGGGCAATGGCTCGACCGTCACGACGTAAGGAAAGGCAACGCCCGCGCCAAGCCGCTAAGATGAGGCGGGAGCCGTCGCATGCTGATTCGCGCCGCAGGGGAGGGGGACGTCGCCGCCATCTGGCGCATTATGCAGCCGACGCTCCGCGCCGGCGAGACCTATACGCTGCCGCGCGACGTGACCGAGGAGGACGCGCTCGCCTATTGGCGCGCGCCCGGCAACGAAGTCTTCGTCGCGCTCGACGCCGGCGAGATCGTCGGCACCTATTGTCTGCGCCCCAATCAGCGCGGCGGCGGCGCGCACGTGGGCAACGCCGGCTACATGACCGCGCCGTGGGCGACGGGGCGGGGCGTCGCGCGCGCGATGTGCGCCCACTCGCTGGAGCAGGCGCGGCAGCGCGGCTATCGCGCCATGCAATTCAACTTCGTCGTCAGCAGCAACGAGCGCGCCGTCCGACTCTGGCAGAGCTTCGGCTTCGAGATCGTCGGCCGCCTGCCGTCGGCCTTCGAGCACCCGCGCCTCGGATTCGTCGACGCCCTCGTCCTGTATCGCCTGCTCTAGCGATGTAGGTGAAATGGCGCCGGTCGGGGCTTTCGCCCCTTCACGCGAAACCGCTACGATCGAGACATGCGTAAACTTAGCTTGGCCTTTGTCCTCCTCTCTTTGTTCCTCGTCGTTGGGTGCGGCAAGAACAACTCCGCTTGCGGGTTGGGCTCGGCCTGCTGCACCAACAACACCTGCTCGAGCGGCACCTGCTCGAACGGCATCTGCCAGGCGTGCGGCAGCGCCGGGCAGGCCTGCTGTCCCGGTCGCTCGTGCGATGGCGGACAGGTGTGTAACGGCGGCGTCTGCACCGCGTGTGGCGGCGCCGGCGAAGCCTGCTGCGCGGGCAGCGCCTGCGGCAATGGCGGCTGCTGCGTCGGCGACGTCTGCACCTCGTCGGGCGCCGCCTGTCCGACCCTCGGCGGCACCTGCAGCGCCGGCAGCTGCGGCGGCTGCGGCGCCGGCACTCAAGCGTGCTGCGCCAATCAAGCCTGCACCGCCGCCGGCGTGACCTGCGTCGGCGCGCAGTGCGCCTCGTGCGGCGGCGCCGGCCAGCCCTGCTGCGACCAGAACACCTGCACCGCGTCGGGCCTCGCCTGCGACAACAACGTCTGCGTGCAGTGCGGCGCCCCCGGCCAGGCCTGCTGCCCCGGCAGCTCCTGCTCGAACGGCTGCTGCGACGGCCGCAGCGACACCTGCGTCTCGGCCTGCCCCGGCGGCAGCGCCTGCACCAACGGCGTCTGCGCCTGCGGCGAGCTGGGCCAGGGCTGCTGCGCCGACAACGTCTGCACGGCGACGCTCGGCTGCGATCGCACGAACCACACCTGCGCCGCGTGCGGCGGCACCGGTCAGCCCTGCTGCGCCAACGCCACCTGCACCGGCGCCGGTCTCGGCTGCGCGAGGGACACGTCGACCTGCCTCACCTGCGGCGGGCTCAATCAGCCCTGCTGCGCCAACACGACCTGCACGACGGCGGGCCTGACCTGCAAGAACAGCGTCTGCCGCTAGCTCGAAACGCACATAGCGGCTAGCCGCACTTGCCTCGCACCGCCGTTGCCCTAAGGTGGCGGGGCGAGGTGGCCCATGGTTCTCCGTTCGTCGCTCCTGTGTGCGCTCCTGATCACCGCAGCCTCATCGACGGCCGACGCGCGCCGCTTCCGCGTCGTGCCCGAGCTCTTCGATCCCGACCAGACCGGCGCCGTCAGCGCGCACTGGCGTCCGTTCAGCGGACCCGGTAACTCCGATCCGGCGCTCCTCCTCGACAAGCTGGCGCCGACCGCTACCAACGCCGCCGCCGGCGCCGAGATCGACGGCGCGTCGGGCATCGTGCTCTCGGAGCTCGGCTTCGACGTCTACCGCGGCGGCCACTGCGGCGCCGGCGCGCCGCGCTTCAACGTCACCACCGTCAGCGGCGCCACCTACCTGTTCTTCTTCGGCTGCAGCGACGGCGACCACACCCCGTCGCCGTCGAAGCCGGCGCGCTTCGTGCGCGTGCGCTTTCACGACGCCGACGCCAGGCCGCAGCTCACGACCAATCCGCCGTGGCCCGGCTTCGGCCGCGCGCGCATCGCCAGCATCACCATCATCTTCGACGAAGGAACCGACATGGGCTCGGGATTCGTGGCGCTCGACGACATCGACGTCAACGGCGAGCTCGTCGGACGCGGCAACGACCGCGACGACGACGACTGATCACGCGACCTTCAGCACCAGCTTGCCGAAGTTCTCGCCGCGATAGAGCCGCTGCAGCGCATCGGGGAACTTCTCCAACCCCTCGACGACATCCTCCTTCGCCTTGAGCTTGCCTTCGCCATACCAGCCGGCCAGCTTCATGACGCCCTCGGTGTAGCGCTGGGCGAACTGAAACACGACGAACCCTTCCATGCGCGCGCTGTTGACCAGGAGCGAGAGGTAGTTCTTGGGACCGACGACGACGCCGCCCTCGTTGTTGTACTGCGAGATGGCGCCGCAGAGGACCACGCGCGCCTGCTTGCGCAACATCGCGAGCGCCACGTCGAGCAGCTCGCCGCCGACGTTGTCGAAGTAGACGTCGATGCCCTTTTCGCAGTGCTTCTTCAACGCCGCGCGCACATCTTCGCTCTTGTAGTCGACCGCCGCATCGAAGCCCAGCTCGTCGACGATGTACTTGCACTTGGCCGCGCCGCCCGCGATCCCGACGACGCGCATGCCGAGCGTCTTACCGATCTGACCGACCACCGCGCCGACCGCGCCCGACGCCGCCGACACCACCAGCGTCTCGCCGGCCTTGGCCTGCCCGACATCGAGGAGCCCGAAGTACGCGGTCAGCCCCGGCATGCCGAGCACGCCGAGCCAGCGCTCCGGTGGCGCCACATCCTTGGCCACCTTGAACCACTGCTTCGCCGGCGCCACCGCGTATTCCTGCACGTTGGTCGGCCCTGTCACCAGATCGCCGGCGACGAACGCCGGATCATTCGATGCCACGACGGTGCCGATGCCGATGGCGCGCATCACCTCGCCGAGGCCGACCGGCGGGATGTACGAGCGCGTGTCGTTCATCCAGCCCCGCATCGCCGGATCGAGCGAGATGAACGCGGTCTTGACCAGCACCTCGCCCGGCCCCGGCGACGGCAGCGCCACGGCCACCTTCTCGAAATGTGACGCGTCGACCATGCCGGTCGGCCGCGCGCGCAGTCTCCACTGACGGTTTTCCATGGCTATAGAAAGAAGTCCGGGATGAGGTCCGCGCCCGGCACTGCCTGGTACTTGTCGAAATTGGTGACGCCTTCCTTCTTCAAGATCTCCTCGTCGATGCAGAAGTTGCCGGTGAACTCGCGGCTCGGTTTGGTCAAGATCGCGTAGGCCGCGTCGGCCACGATCTCGGGCAAGCGGCTGCCCGCCACCGTCGTGTCGCCGCCGAGCAGGTTCTGCACCGCCGCCGTGGCGATGACCGTGCGCGGCCAGATCGCGTTGACCGCGATGCCGTCGCCGCGCAGCTCGCCCGCCATGCCGAGCACACACATCGACATGCCGAACTTCGCCATCGTGTAGGCGACGTGCGGCGCGAACCAGCGCTCCTCCATGTTGAGCGGCGGCGAGTTCATGAGGATGTGCGGATTGGAAGACTTCTTGAGATGCGGGATGCACGCCTGCGAGCAGACGAAGGTGCCGCGCGTGTTGACCGAGTGCATGAGGTCGTAGCGCTTCATCGGCGTCATCGTCGTCGGCGTCAGGCTGATGGCGCTGGCGTTGTTGATGAGCACGTCGATGCCGCCGAAGGTCTCGACCGCCTTGGCTACCGCCGCCGCGACCTGGTTCTCGTCGCGAATGTCGACCACGCAGGCCAGCGCCTTGCCACCCGCCTCTTCGATCTCCTTGGCCGCCGTATAGATGGTGCCCGGCAGCTTGGGATGCGGCTCCGTCGTCTTGGCGGCGATGACGATGTTGGCCCCGTCGCGCGCGGCGCGCTTGGCGATGGCCAGACCGATACCGCGGCTGGCGCCGGTGATGAAGAGCGTCTTTCCTGCGAGCGTGGGCATGCGGGCTCCTTCGTCCAGTCGATCTTGGATGCGCAAGGTACGACGAACGCTCCACGGAGTGAAACCCGCAGTGAAGCCATTGACTCGCACCGAGCCATCCCGTAGGTTCGCCGCACATAAGCGCGTCGGGTGACGGGAAGCCGGTGAAAAGCCGGAGCCGCCCCCGCGACTGTAAGGGTGTGACGAAGCTGCGGTTGGCCGAAAAGGCCGCCCACTGACGGAGACGTCGGGAAGGGCCGCAGCGGAGCACCCGAGCCAGGAGACCGGCCCACGCGCCATGAACCGCCCTCCGGGAGGGAAGCGGCGATCGTGTTCGATCGTTCCACCGACGTACGTCTGCTCGTTCTCACCTGCGCTACCTTCGTCGTGGCGCTGGCGTGGAGACGCGCGCGCGCCGACGAGCCGCCCGCGCCGAGCTATTCGTCGACGGTGCGCAGCCCGGGCCCGCAGACGGCCGTCACCAGCATCGACGCTACGCAGCCGTCGACGCGCCTGGTCTCGGTCGCCGATCTGATCGAAGGGCAGGCGGGCGTGTTCTTGCGCGCGCGCGGCGGCCTCGGCTCGTTCACCTCGGTCTCGATCCGCGGCTCGGAGGCCAACGAGGTCGCCATCCTCGTCGACGGCATGCCGCTGTCGCGCGCCGCCGCCGGGGTGATCGATCTCTCGCAACTGTCGCTCGCCGGCCTTCAGCGCGTCGAGATCTGGCGCGGCGTGCCGCCCATCGAGTTCGGCGCCGAAGCGGTCGGCGGCGCCATCAACCTCGTCACCCGGCGCGGCTCGCTCGTCCCCGAGCTGCGCGCCTCCGTCGGTGCCGGCTCGTTCGGCGCGCGCGCCGCCTCGCTCGGCTACAGCGGCAGCGATCGCGGCCTCGGCGTCGATCTCTCCGCCGCCTACAACGGCGCCGCCGGCGACTTCACCTACTACGACACCGCCGGCACGCTCTTCAATCAGAGCGACGACCGCATCTCGCGGCGGCAGAACAACGACTTCAACCAGGGCTCGCTCGACGCCACCGTCGCCGCCCGTCGCTGGCGGCTCGGCGTACACGGCTTTCTCAAGAATCAGGGCACGCCCGGCGTCGGCCTCCTCGGCGCCGAGTCGCTGCGCGCGCGGCTCACTACCGGCCGCGCGCTCGTCGACGGCGGCTTCGACGCCGCCACCGGCCCATTTTCCTGGCGCACCGCCGCGCAGCTGCTCTACGAGCGCAACGCCTTCGCCAACCCGTTCGGCGAGATGGTCGGCCCCTTCGGCGCCAACGTCAGCGACGCCGACGCGCTCTCGGTCGGGCTGCACACCCGGGCGCGCGCGCCCTGGGGTCCTCATCAACACTGGCTCGTCCTCGCCGATCTGCGCTCGGAGAACCGCTGGCCGCACGATCTCCTCCTGCCCGCGCAATCGGGCGCCGCGTCGCAACGTCTCGTCGGTGCGGTCGGCATCGAGGACGAAGTGCGCCTGGCCGCCGATCGCGTGACGCTCACCGCCGGCGCGCGCCTCGACGGCACCTACAGCCGCATCGCGCTGCCGCAGGCGACCGGCCCGCAGGCGCCCTCGACCGACCTCGCGCCCACCGGCCGCGTCACCGCCCGCGCCGATGTCACGCGCTGGCTGGCGCTGCGCGCCGCGGTCGGCCGCTTCGTGCGTTTTCCGACGCTGCTCGAGCTCTTCGGCGACGGCGCCTTCGTGCTGCCGCGGGTTCTCCTCAAGCCCGAGACCGCGTGGGCGGGCGACCTCGGCGCCACCGTCGCCGCCGGCAATCGTCACGCGCACGGCTCGCTCGAGGCCACGTTCTTCGGTCGCGCCATCGCCGACACCATCGTCTACCTGCCGGGCGGTCGCGCCGCCGCGCCGGCCAACATCGGCGACTCGCGCATGCTCGGCGTCGAGCTGCGCGCCCAGGCCAGCGTCGGTCAGTGGCTCACCGCGCGCTTCGACTACACCTTCGTCGACGCCCGCCAGCTCCCCGGCGGCGGCCAGATCCCCGGTCGCCCGCAGAACGAGATATCGCTGCGCGCCGACCTGCGCCGCCTGCCCTTCGCCCTCTACTACGAGCTCTCGTACGTCGATCGCCTCTATCGCGATCCGGCCAACAGCGCCTTCGTCCCCGAGCGCGTGCTGCACGGCATCGGCGCCTCGTTCGAGTACCGCTGGCTCCAGGCCGTCGTCGAGGTGCGCAACCTCGCCGACCTGCGCGTCGTCGATCTGCCGGCCGGCACCACCACCGTTCCCTATCCGCTCGTCGATTACTTCAACTACCCGCTTCCAGGGCGCGCGGTCTACGCGACGCTCGTGTTGCGCAAATGAAAGAAGGAGAACCGAACATGCTCACCCGAATTTCCCACCTCGTCCTCGCCGCTGCCGCCGTCGCCGGTTGCCACAGCGCCAAGCCGGTCCCCGCCGACGTGCGCGGCTGCTGGGGCGACGGCTGCGCCATCGTCACCACGTCGCACTACAACCCCGACTTCACCGGCGTCGGCACCATCAACGCGGTGCAGATGTCGCTGAACAAGGTCGTCAAGGGCATCGACTCCAGCGTCGATCCCGACACCGCGCTCGACATCTCGGCCGACGACAAGCTCTACGTCCTCAACCGCGGCAACGGCTCCTTGCGCCGCTACGATCTCGCCAAGCTCGCCGTCGAGCTGGAGATCGCCACCGGCACCGCCGACGCGCCCAACACGCTCTCGTTCCCCTTCGCCATGTGGCGCAAGGGCGACGGCAAGATCTACGTGACGCTCGCCGGCAACGACGCCGCCCACGCGGTCGGTGTCCTCGACGAGGCGCAGCCCAACGCCGGCGTCGTCAAGTACATCGAGGTGCCCGCCGCCGCGACCGACTCGGACGGTCGTCCGGAAGCGGCGCAGCTCTACGCCTGCCAGAACCACCTCTACGTGACGGTGCAGGACTACACCATCGTCGGACGCGACGCCGTCTACAACGGCGCCGGCCGCATCGCCGTCATCGATCTGGCGCAAGACAAGGTCACCGGCTTCATCGCGCTGTCGGGCAGAAACCCGGCCGGCCTCGCCGCGGAGGGGTCGGACTGCAACAAGGTCCTCGTCGTCACCTCGTCGAAGCTCACCAGCGAGCCGGACGGCACCGCCGGCGTCGAGCGCGTCGACCTCGCCGCGCGCACGAGCTCCGGCTTCATCGCCACCGACAGCGCGCTCGCCGGCCGTCCCTACGACATCGCGGTGGTGTCGTCCACGCTGGCGTACATCCCCGTGTACTTCGATCCGCAGACCGGCCTCGACGGCAAGGTCTACCTCGGCTCGGCCAAGGTGTTGGCGTGGAATCCGTCGACGGGCAGCGCCATCGGCGACGCCACCGGCAAGGCCGGCTCGCTCAGCTTCGCCAAGGTCGGTCTCGACCACAAGCTCTACGTCGGCATCGGCACCTTCGGCGGCATGGCCGAACCGGGCAAGCTCGCGCAGGGGCTCTATGTCGGCCCCGCCGACGGCACGCCCCTGCCGACGACGCCGATCGACCTCGGCGACACGCCGTCGGCGATCGCGTTCCAGCAGCCGTAGCGGTCGACGACGGATCCGCGACCGAGGGGTGTCGACGGATCAGCGACGGAGGCGCCACAAGATCGTGGCACCGACGGCGAGCGCGGCGAAGAGCGCGAGCTGCTCGGACCACAGCGGGCTGGCGCCTCCGTGGGTCAAGAGCGACCACAACCGCACCGGCGCGGCCAGGAGCGCATAGGTCGCCAGCGACAGGGCGCTCGCGCGCGCCAGGATGTCGGCGCGTCCCAACATCGTCGCCGTGTTCTGCCACGCGCCGCGCCGGAGCCGCCGGATCTCCAGCACCGCCAGCGGCGCCGTCATCACCACCGCCAGCGCCACCACCAGCACCCGCTCCACCGTCGAGAGCGTGTGGTGCGTGATCGACATGATGCTCCAGCCGATGAGCGAACCGGCCAGCACCACGCACCACGCCAGCGCCAGGAGGCCGAACACGACCGCGCGCGGCCGCGCCGCCGCGATCTTCGGCCCCGCCTCGCCGCGGGTATTCATCGTCGTCCCCGACTGCGCCACGATGGTCGCGGCGCGCCCGACGTCGCCCTTGGCCCCCTTCGCTGCGCCGCCCGCCGCGCCCATCGCCGGCGGCGTCGTGCCCGGCCGCGGATCGAGCCGCGTCGTCGCGCCCTCGACGGCGTCGAACGGCGCCAGCGCCGCGTCGAGCTCCATCATCGAGGCGAACCGCGCGTCGGGATCCTTCGACATCGCGCGCTGGATGATCACCTCGAGCGCATCGGGCAGATCTTTGCGCAGCGTCTTGGGCCGCGTCGGCTCGTCCCAGATCACGCTCGTCAACGTGCGCCCCGCGTCCTCGCCGCTGAACGCCGGCCGCCCCGTCACGGCGCGATAGAGCATGGCGCCGAGCGCATAGACGTCGCAGCGCTGATCGATCGTCGTCCCGCCGCGCGCCTGCTCGGGCGCCATGTACGCCGGGGTCCCCAGCACCGCGCCGGTGCGGGTCAGCTTCTCGTCCTGCGCCACCTTGGCGATGCCGAAGTCGAGCACCTTGGCGTGATCGCCGCCGTCGGCCCCGCGCACGAGCATCACGTTCTCGGGCTTCAAGTCGCGATGCACGACGCCGGCGGCGTGCGCGGCCGAGAGCCCGCGCGCGACCTGCCGCGCGATGCGCGCCGCCCGCGAGATCGACAGCGTCCCGTCGCGGTCGAGCACCGTCCCCAGGTCGTCGCCCTCGAGCAGCTCGTAGACCAGATAGGGCTGCCCGTCGCGCGTCGCGTTGACGTCGAAGATCTCGGCCACGTGCGGGCTCACGATCGCCGCCGCCGCCGTCGCCTCGCGCCGAAAGCGCGCCAGCGCGTCGCGATCGGTCGCGAACATCTGGTGCATCACCTTGACCGCGAAGCGCCGCCCGAGGCGCACGTGCCGCCCCTCGTAGACGCGCCCCATGCCGCCTTCGCCGAGCCGCCGCGACAGCTCGTAGGTGTCGCCGAGGATGGTGCCGATGAGCGGATCTTCCGACCCTTCGCCGCGGCCGAGCGGCGTCGCGTCCCGCGGGCAGACGGCGTAGTCGGCGGGGTAGATCGCGCCGCACGACGGACAATAGCGCTGCGCCGTCGGAGTTGGATCGGCTTGCGTCATCCTTGCTACTTCTTCTTGCGCCTGGGCTCGGCGGCCGCGGTCTCCGCTTTTTCGACCGGCTTCGACTCCGCCCGCAGCTTCGACTTGGCGATGTGCTTGGGATCGAGCGACGGCGTCAACAGGATCTCGATGCGCCGATTGCGCGCGCGTCCCGACGCCGACTTGTTGCTCGCGACCGGGTGGAACTCGCCATAGCCGCTCGCCGTCAGCCGCTCGCCCGGCACCTGCGCCTTGTCCTGCATGAAGCGCACGACGTTGGTGGCGCGCGCGACCGACAGCTCCCAGTTGGTCGGAAACTGCGACAGCTTCTTCTCGCCCACCGGCGTGTTGTCGGTGTGGCCCGAGACGAAGATCTGCTTGTCTTGAATGCCGGCCAGGATCGTCCCGAGCTTCATGAGCACGCTCTCGCCGCGCTTCGAGACCTGCGCCTCGCCCGAGTTGAACAGCACCTTGTCGACGAGGTCGACGCGCAGCTTGCCGCCCGCTTCGGTCAGACGCACGTCACCGGACTTGAGCTCGCCCTTGAGCTTGTCCTGCAGCTGATCGTAGGTGCCCTTGAGCTTCGAGAGCTCCTCGTCCTTCGACGCCATGTTCTTCGACAGCTCGTCCCTGGCCGAGGCCAGCGCGACACGCTCGGTCTCGGCCGCTTCGAGCTTGGTCGTGAGGTCCTTGGCCTTCGCCTCGGACTCGGCGGACTTGGCCGTCAGCGTCTTGACCTGCGCCTCGAGCGACCCGGTCTTCTGGCTCGCCGAATAGCCGTACCAGCCCGCACCACCGGCAGCCGCCAGCGCGGTCGCGGCAAGCAGCCACGGCGCCTTCGACGGGGAGGAGCCCTTCTTGCCGCGTCCCACCAGGCTGTACTCGGGAATCGAGTCGTCGCTCTTCATGGTCCGAACCAATCGTAGCAGAAGCGCCGCCTCGAAGGGGGAAAGCCAGGCGGCTCGCCTCGCGTCTATTTTAATTTAATTTGACACAATCGATGGGCCTGGGGCATCCCATCGGGCATGGGTGATTCGCACAAGCGGCGCGCGGCGGGCGAGGCTCTCGAGCTCGACCGTCAGCTCTGCTTCCTTCTCTATGGCGCGAGCCGCGCCGTGACCCAGGCCTACCAGCCGCTGCTGGCACCGCTCGGCCTCACCTATCCGCAGTACCTCGTCATGTTGGTGCTGTGGGAAACCGACGGCGTCTCGGTCGGTACGCTCTGCGATCGCCTCTATCTCGACTCCGGCACGCTGACGCCGCTCATCACGCGGCTGGAGACGGCGGGCCTCGTCGAGCGCGCGCGCTCGCGCACCGACGCGCGGGTCGTCGACGTCCACCTCACTACTGCCGGCCGCCGCCTCGAGCGCGCCGCCGCCCGCGTCCCCGAGGCGCTCCTGTGCCGCCTCGGCGTCGACGCCACCCAGCTTCCCCGCATTCATCACGAGCTGAAACAGCTGTTCGATCTCGTCACCAAGGAGAAGGCCGCATGAAACCGCTCTACACCGCCATCGTGACCGTCAAGCTCGTCGTGGTCGAGTCGTGAGCATCGAGACCGGCGACGTGGCGCCCGACTTCACGCTGCCCGCGTTGCGTGGCGGCGAAGTGAAGCTCTCGGACTTCCGCGACAAGAAGAACGTCGTCCTCTTCTTCTATCCGCGCGACTCCTCGCCCGGCTGCACCCGCGAGGCGTGCACCTTTCGCGACGCCTACGACGACTTCGCCGCCGCCGGGGCCGAGGTGATCGGCATCAGCAACGACTCGCTCGAGGATCACGCCACGTTCGCGTCGCGCCACAATCTGCCGATGCAGCTCCTCACCGACGCCGGCGGCAAGGTGCGCGCGCAATACGGCATCAAGCGCACGCTCGGGCTCATCGATGGCCGCGAGACCTTCATCATCGACAAGCAGGGCATCGTGCGCCACGTGTTCCGCTCGCAGGTGCGCGTCTACAAGCACGTCGAAGAATCGCTCGCCGTACTGCAGCGCCTCTAGACCGATCGACATACGGTACAAACCGTACCCGGCGGTCGCGCGGGTCCGACCTCAAGTACACGGTTTCGTTGATTAACCCCGCCGTAAAATGTCAGACATCGCCGTGTAAGCCTTGACCTTTTTCGGTCGGTGACTAGAGCCACCGGAGAGGGGTGAGGCGGAGTTCTTGATGTCGGGAGCCGCGGACAAAGCCGAACGCATGCGCCGCATGTCGGAGCGGCTGGGACAGATGTTGTCTCAGCCGTTGCCCGAATGGCTGGCGACGTCCGTGCGCAATTGTCTGATCGAGCTCGATCGGCTCTCGGGCTCCGAGCCGCGCGGTCTCGAAATCGCCGGTGTGCTGGCCCGCGCCGAGAGCCTGCTGTCGCTCTGGGATGCGTCGGGATCGAGCGGAGGCCACACCAGCAGCGGCGGCTGACTCGCTTGACGCCTCATCCGTTATGACGGATACAGAGAGGCATGCAGCGACCGCGGCGTCCGGCAGGGCGCACGAGCTCCGGCAAGAAGGCGGCGGCAGCGACGAAGAGCGCCAGCGCGACCGCCCCGCCCGGCACGCCCGCGAGCGGCTCGTCGGCAAGCGCCACGTCCGCGAGCGCCACGTCCGCGGGCGACGGCGACGCCGGCGATCTCAGCCCGCTCGTCGGTGACAATCTGCGCAAGCTGCGCGCGCAGCGCAGCCTGTCGCTCGAGAAGCTGGCCCAGCTGTCGGGCGTGAGCCGCGCCATGCTGGGCCAGATCGAGCTCGGCCAGAGCGTCCCCACCATCAACGTCCTGTGGAAGATCGCGCGCGGGCTCGGCGTCACCTTCTCGGCGCTGATCGCCACGCCGCGCCGTCCGGGACCGCGCGTCCTCCGCGAGCGCGAGGCGCGTATCTTGAGCTCCGCCGATCGCAAATTCAGCTCGCGCGCCCTCTTCCCCGTCAACGAGCCGCGCCGCGTCGAGTTCTACGAGCTGCGCCTCGCCCCCGGTGGTGTCGAGCGCGCCGAGGCCCACGCCGCCGGCACCGTCGAGAACCTGGTCGTCTCGGCCGGTGAGGTCGAGATCGAAGCGGCCGGCAACACGCAGACGCTGGGGGCCGGCGACGCCATCTTGTTCGAAGCCGATACGCCGCACGTCTATCGCAACCGCGGACGTGGCGAAGCCGTGATGTTCCTGGTCATGACGTACGCGGATACCGTGGGATAGGAGACCATGCGACAGTCGGCGATCGCAGGACTGGTAGGGCTCGCGCTGCTCTGGGCAAGGCCGGCGCAGGCGCAGGATCCGACCAGTGTCGAGGAGCGGCTGGCGGCGCAAGAGGCGCGCATCCGAGAGCTCGAGCTCCGGATCAGTCAGTCGCAGCTCAAGACCCCCAGGCTTCCGCAGACCGCGCCGCCCGCGCCGCCTTCGCCGTCGGCGAACCTGGCACCGTCGCTGACCCCGCCGGCGTCACCGCCAGTGCCGCTGTTCGGCTTCAGCTGGTCCGAAGGGCTCTGGGTCGGCCGTCCCGACGTCGTGCAGATCCGCTTTCACGCCCTCGTGCAGGCGGACACGCGCCTCTACTTCGACACCGACACCATTCCCATTCCCAATCAGCTCCTCCTGCGCCGCGTGCGGCCGATGATCGAAGGCACGCTCTTCGACTTCGCCGATTTCCGCATCATGCCCGACTTCGGCAACGGCAATGCCGTCGTGCAGGACGCGTTCGTCGACCTCCACCCGTTCCGCGGCCTCGCGTTGCGCGCGGGCAAGTTCAAGACCGCGGTCGGTCTCGAGTGGCTGCAGGGCGATCCGTATCTCATGCTGCTCGAGCGCAGCCTCGCCACCAACCTCGTCCCCAACCGCGACGTCGGCGCCGCGCTGCACGGCGACATCGGCGGCGGCATCATGCTCTACGAGCTGGCGGTCATGAACGGCGCTCCTGACGGCGCCAACCTCGACAGCGACATCAACGACGGCAAAGACGGCATCGCCCGTCTCTTCTTCCATCCGCTGCGTGGGATCAAGTCGGACGCGGTGCGCTACCTGGGCCTCGGCATCGGCGGCAGCTACGGCAAGCAGCACGGCACACCGACGGTGAGCGGGCTGCCGTCGTATCGTACGTTCGGGCAGAACACCTGGTTCTCGTACGTCTTCGATCCGACCGGCGTCAGGGCGACCTCGATCGCGATCGGCGATCGCTATCGCTTCTCGCCGCAGGCCTACTGGTTCGTCGGACCGGTCGGCATCCTCGCCGAGTACGTCTATTCGGCGACGACGGTGACGGGAAACCTGGGCACGCTCGAGCCCAAGGTCACCATCGTCAATCAGGCGTGGAACGCGCAGATCAGCTGCTTCGTGACCGGTGACAGAGCGGGCTGGAACGGACCGAAGGTGAAGCGGCCGTTCTCGATCAAGCAGCGGCACTTCGGCGCGCTCGAGCTGGCGGGCCGCTACGCGGAGCTGCGCATCGATCCGGCGGCGTTCCCCACCTACGCGGATCCGACGCGCTCGGCGAAGTCGGCGCTCGAGTGGGCCCTCGGCTTCAATTGGTATCTCACCGACGGGATCAAGATCGCCGCCAGCTACGCGCGCACGACCTTCGACGGCGGCGCCGGCGCGGGCGATCGCCGTCCCGAGAACGCGCTCGTCGGCCGCATTCAGCTCACCTTCTAGCTAGCGCGCGAGCTCTCCGAGATGCGCGACCGAGCGATCGAAGAACTCGGGGCGCGTGTAGACGTCGCCGCTCTTCGCGAGCACGCCGTCGGCGATGACGCGCGCGACCTCGTCGACCTCCTGGGCCCCGGGCAGCGTGCGCGAATTGGGACCGCCGCCGATCGCCTTTTCGCCGAAGTCGGTCTTAACCACACCGGGCAGCACGCACACTACACGCACGCCGGGCGCCTTGTCGCGCAGCTCGACGCGTAGCATGTCGGTGAGCGAGTTCACGGCCGCCTTCGCCGCCGCGTAGGCGGAGCGGAACGGTGCGAGTGGAAGGCGGCTCAGCATCGACGAGACGTTGACGACGGCGCCGTCGCCGCGCGCGACCAGGTGCGGCACGATGGCCTGGATGCCGTAGAGCACCGACTTCAGGTTGTCGCGCATCATGGCGTCGACATCCTCGTCGCTGAGCTCGAGGATCGACCGCGTGATGCCGCGGCCGGCGTTGTTGATCCAGATGTCGACGTGGCCGCAGGTCGCGATCGCCTGCTCTGCGAGCCGCTGCACCTCGTCGCGCCGGGTCACGTCGGTGACGATGGCGAGCGCGCCCGCTCCGATCGTCGTGGCCAGCGCCCGCAGCTCTTCTTCGCGTCGCGCCGCCAGCACCACGCGCGCCCCGCGCCCTGCCATCTCCTTCGCCGTCGCTGCGCCGATGCCGGCCGATGCCCCGGTGATCACCACCACCTTGCCTTCGTAGTCACGCATGGCGGGATTGTGCACCGCCGTCGCGACGGATGGTAGGCTCGATGCATGCGGGTCTGGCCGCTCCTGGCGCTGCTCTTGTCGATGTCGTCGTGCAGTCACAAGACGACGACGTTTCCCACGTGCAGCGACAAGCTCACGAACGGCGACGAGTCCGACGTCGACTGCGGCGGCGGCCTGTGCCCGCTGTGCAACACGGGCAAGGCGTGCCGTCTCGAGACCGACTGTCGCAGTAAGCTGTGCGTCGGCGGGGCTTGCGCGCCGGCCACCTGCGACGACAAGACGCTCAACGGCAGCGAGAGCGACGTCGACTGCGGCGGCCCGAGCTGCCCGGCGTGCGGCGTCGACGCGTTGTGCGCGGGCTACAACGACTGCGTGTCGCAAGTTTGCGCGGGCGGACGCTGCGCCGCGCCGTCGTGCAACGACGGCTTCAAGAACGGCGACGAGACCAACGTCGATTGCGGCGGCGCCTGCCCGCCGTGCGACTGAGCTCGAGCAAGCTGGCCGAGGTTCGCTAGCGGGCGGCGGCGCGGCGCTTGAGCGCCGTGGCGGTGGGGCGCTTGTAGAGGCTGGCGTAGTAATCGCGCACCATGCGGTCCGACGAGAACTGCTGCACGGCGACGGCGATCGACTCGCGCATCATGTAGCGCCAGCGCAAGCGGTTGCCGTAGAACGTCGGCAGGATGTCGTCTTCGAGGAGCGCATAGAGGGCGGCGGCGTCGTTGGTGTCGTCGCTGTCCTCGTCGAGGAGTCGCTCGCCGACCGCCCAGCCGTTGATGCCGTGATTGCACGCCTCCGGCCACCAGCCGTCGAGGATCGAGCAGTTGATCACGCCGTTCATGGCGGCCTTCATGCCCGAGGTGCCGCACGCCTCGAGCGGACGGCGCGGCGTGTTGAGCCAGACGTCGACGCCGCGCGAGAGCACGCGGCCGAGCTGCAGGTCGTAGTTCGGCACGAAGACGACGCTGCCGCCGAAGCGGCGCTGCAGCGTGACCATCTCGCGCACCAGATCCTGGCCGCCGAAGTCGCGCGGATGCGCCTTGCCGCTGTAGACCAGCTGCACGCGACCGCTCTCGAGCAGCGGTGCGATGCGCGCCTCGTCGTGGAAGAGCAGGGTGGCGCGCTTGTAGGCGGTGGCGCGGCGGGCGAAGCCGATGATGAGCGCCTCATCGTCGAGGACGACGCCGGTGCGCTCGGCGACCTCGCGGACCAGCTCGCGCTTGCAGGCGGCGCGGGCGCTGTCGAGCGCGGCGTCGTCGCCGTCGCTGATGGCGTCGCGGACGCGGGCGTCCTGCCACACGCGATGGTCGACGCCATTGGTGATGGCGACGATGGGCGCGGCGTCCGAGACGTGGCGCCACATCTTGCGCGCGGTCTCGCCGTGCAGCTCGGCGACGGCGTTGGCGTTGCGCGACAGGCGCAGCGCGGCGACGGTCATGTTGAACGGATCGCCGCCGAGCCGCTGCAGCTCCAGCGCGGTCAGCCCCATGTTGGCGCCGAGGCGGACGAGGCGCGCGACGTCGTGCTCCTCGTTGCCGGCGTCGATGGGCGTGTGGGTGGTGAAGACGATGCGCGCGCGCGTGTCGTCCCAGGCGGCGTCGAAGTCGAGGCCGCGGGCGCGCGCCTGTCGCACCAGCTCGAGGCCGGCGAAGAGCGCGTGCCCCTCGTTGAAGTGGTAGACGTCGACGGGCAGGCCGAGCGCCTGCAGCGCCAGCACGCCGCCGACGCCGAGGATGATCTCCTGCGCGACGCGGTCGTCCTTACCGCCGCCGTAGAGCCGGCGATTGATCCAGCGATCGCGCGGCAGGATCGGCTCGAGGAGATAGAGCGGGGCGGCGCGCAGCCCCTCGACGCGCCAGATGCACAGCGGCACCTCGTGGCCGCCGATGGTGACGGTCACCGTGGGCGCCTCTTTGACGAGGTGGCTGCGGTCGAGCGGTGTGGGCAGGTCGAGCGTCTCGCCGAGTGGCCCGATCCGCTGGGTGGTGTATCCTTCTTCCCAGACGATGCCGACGCCGACCACCGGAAGGGACAGTGCATGGGCCGAGCGCATGAAATCGCCGGCGAGCACACCGAGGCCGCCCGAGTAGATCGGCAGCGACTCGACGAGGCCGTACTCCATGCAGAAGTACGCGACATGGGGCCGCTCGCCGATACGGGGAGTAGGACCTTCGTAACTCATATCTGAGTTACTAACACGCGCTGGCGGCGGAGTCAAGGCGCGTGCTATCGACGGCGCATGGCCAAGAGCACGAGCCCCATCGCCCACTTCGAAGCAAATCGCGACGCCTACCTCGAGGACTTGAAGACGCTGGTGCGGATTCCCAGCGTCTCGTTCGACGGCTTCGACGCCAAGGAGGTGCGCCGCTCTGCCGACGCCACCGCCAAGCTCCTGAAGGAGCGCGGCTTCGAGAACGTGCAGCTGCTCGAGCTGCCCGGCGCGCATCCTTATGTGTACGGCGAGATCTTGAAGACCCCGGGCGCGCCGACGGTGCTCCTGTACGCGCACCACGACGTGCAGCCGGCGGGCGATGCCGCGGCGTGGAAGTCGCCGCCGTTCGAGCCGACCGAGCGCGACGGGCGGCTCTATGGGCGTGGCACCGCCGACGACAAGGCGGGCGTGGTCGTGCACACCAGCGCCGTCGACGCCTGGTTGAAGACGGCGGGCTCCTTGCCGCTCAACGTCAAGATCGTCATCGAAGGCGAAGAGGAGATCGGCTCCGGCCATCTCTCGGAGTTCCTGCGCGCGCACAAGAAGATGCTGAGCGCCGACGCCATCGTGCTCACCGATACGGGCAACTTCGAGACCGGACTGCCGTCGATCACGACGGCGCTGCGCGGGCTCGTCGCCGTCGACGTCGAGGTGCGCGCGCTCAAGCAGTCGCTGCACTCGGGGATGTGGGGCGGGCCGGTGCCGGATCCGACGCTCGCCCTGTGCAAGATGCTGGGCTCGTTGGCGAACGATGACGGCTCGATCGCCATCGAAGGGATCGCCGAGAAGGTCAAGCCGCTGACGGCGGCCGAGCAGAAGGACATCGACGCGCTGCCCACCGACGACGCGAAGTTCCGCCAACAGGCGGGGCTGCTCCCGGGCGTGCAGCTGCTCGGCGGCGCGCCTCCGTGGCAGGTGAACTGGCGGCAGCCGTCGGTGGCGGTCAACGCCATCGCGGCGTCGACGCGCAAGGACGCGCGCAACATCATCAACGAGAGCGCGTGGGCGCGGGTCGGCATCCGCATCGTCCCGGACCTGAACGCCGACGAGGTGCTGCAGAAGCTGACCGATCACCTGAAGAAGAAGGCGCCGTGGGGGGTCGAGGTCGAGATCCACCCCGAGTCGGCGGCCGGCTGGTGGTACACCGATTCGTCGCATCCGGCGTTTCAGGCGGCCTTCCGCGCGCTCGAGAAGGGCTACGGGACGAGCGCGATCACGATGGGCTGCGGCGGGTCGATTCCGTTCGTGGAGCCGTTCGCGCGAGAGCTCGGCGGCGTGCCGGCGCTGCTCATCGGCGTCGAGGACCCGTACACCAACGCGCATTCGGAGAACGAGAGCCTGCATCTCGGCGATTGGGGAAAGTCGGTCAAGAGCGCCATCTACCTGTACGAGGAGCTGGCGGCGGCGCTGAGGAAGTAATTAGAGGATGAACTCGGCGCCGATGCCCATGTTGAAGGCGCGATAGAATTCGGTGTGGCCGGAGTAGAAGCCGGGGCCGAACGTGAAGTTCACCTCGCCGCCGAGGGCGACGCGCGGCGTGACGAAATACTTGAGCCCGCCGCCGGTGTAGAGCACCACGGCCGCGCCGTTGTCGTTGCCGGGACGCGAGAAGACCGGCACGACGCCGCCGTCGATGTCGGCGTACGGCATGAGGTGATAGCGGGTGAGCCACTTGAGCTTGACGCCGCCGAGGAGGTCGATGGCGTAGCCGTTGCCGTCGAAGCCGATGCCGCAATCGTACGCATTGCCGAAGCGGTCGTAACAGACGCCGCGCGCCGAGCCGACGCCGAACGTCGGGTTGAGCTTGAAGTTCAGCCACACGAGGTTGGTGAGCCGATGCGAGTAATCGAGAAACAGCTTGAACCCGCCCGGGGTCGTGCCGCCGAGCGAGGCCTGGAAGCCGAGCTGGGTCGAGATCTCGTCCTTGCCGGGGAAGCCGCTCATGCTGCGCGAGACGTAGGTCTGCGCCTGCGCCGCGCCGGAGAGCGAGGCCAGCACCACCATCGAGAGAAAGACATTCTTCATCTGCTTGTCCATGCGCCGGGGAACAGCAGTCTCCGTGCCAGGTGCAAGCAGCGGAAATCGCGTCCTCTGCGGGCGGGGCGTGGAGCAAAAATGCTCCGCGGCGCGAAATTGATCCGCCGCGCAAATTCGATTCGCTCGGCGACATGGATCGCGTGAGGCGCGTATGACCTACAAACGGATCGCGATCATCGGCTCGGCGAGCGGCAGCGGTAAGACCACCCTGGCGCGCTCGCTGGCGGCGCACATGGGCGCAACCTTCGTGGAGCTCGATGCGTTCTTGCACGGGCCCAACTGGACCGAAGCCACCGATGAGGAGCTGCGCGCGCAGGTGGCGCCGATCGTGGCGACCGAATCGTGGGTGATCGACGGGCTCGCCGAGAAGAAGCTCGGCCGGCTCGTCTTCGATGCCGTCGATCTGGTGGTGTGGCTCGACCTGCCTCCTTCGGTCTGGCTACCGCGGCTGCTCGCGCGCTCGGCGCGGCTCTGGCTCTCGAAGGAGCCGCTGTGGAACGGCAATCGCGAAACCCTGCGCGGCGTCTTCTTCAAACGCGACGGGCTGGTGCCGTACGCGTTGCGCTCCTGGTTCCGATGGCGCCGCGGCCTCGCCGCGCAGCTCAACGCGGAGATCGCCGAGGGCGGCAAGCGCGTCGTGCGGCTCTGCACCGTCGACGAGGTCGCCGACTTCGCCGCCGCCCTGAAGCGCATCCGCTAGCTCGTCCGCGCATTCGCTAGCTCGTCCGCGCATTCGCAACCGATCGTGTGCAGCTGCAAACCGATCGTCGCATCGCCGTCTGTGCGAGCGCGCGGACTTCGGGCGCTTTGCGATTGGAGCGCCACGTGCAATCCGCCCCGCCCATGAGAAAACTCGGAGCACTTCCAATCCTGATGTTCCTTGCCGGCTGCGGCGGACAGATCGACAACGCTGGCGCTCCCAACGACAACCAGGTCAGCGAGCCCACCGCCGTGGACGTCGCAACGTCGGCGCAGCCCGCGTCGGAGCTCGAGCCTGGCGACGACAGCGCGGCGCTCGAGAGCGGCGGTGTCGAGACGCTGGCGCTCGATCCCGGCGACGGCACCTTCGCCGTCGATGCGCTGCTCGCGTGGTGGCATTCGCGCTGGACCTGGGACTCGTGGACCAGGTCCGGTTGGGACGACACCGACCTGGCGGTCTCGGCGGGCACCGCGATCCAGCTGCGGCATGCCTCGCGGCTCGTCGGCTACGGCACGTACGCGTGGGGCTACATGCCGACGTTCGTCGACACGGTCACCGGGCACAAGTTCAAGCTCCTGCACTTGAAGCCGCAGTACGAGCGCGCGACGCGCATCGGTAACGTCTACCCGGCGGGCTACGTCGTCGGCTACTCGGGCGGCAACACGTGGGACACCGGCGGCGCGGGCCGCGGCTACTCGACGGGCGCGCACCTCTGCGTGCAGACCCTGGTCGGGTTCCGCCGCGCCTTTCCCTGGTAGTCGCGCGGAATGATCGCTAGTCGTTCGAGGCGGAGGCTTCGTCGACGACGACCGAGAGGCGCTTGGTGAGCGGGAGCAGCGCGATGCCGGCGATGATGGCGGCGACGGCGCTGATGCCGAAGAAGAGCGCCTTGTTTTCGAACTGATCCCAGAAGCCCGCCAGGATTCCCGAGATCTTGCCGCCGAGCGAGGTGGTCAAGAACCAGCCGCCCATCATGAGCGCGGTGATGCGCTTGGGCGCCACCTTCGACACGAGCGACAGCCCGATCGGCGACAGCATGAGCTCACTTATCGTGAAGATGCCGTAGCTACTGAATATCCACGCGGACGAAACCTTGTCGCGATAGATGTTCGTCGACAGGCAGGCGCCCACCATCACGAGCGCCGAGATGCCGCTGATGATGATGCCCCAGGCGATCTTCGACGGCGTCGACGGCTCCTTGTTGCGCGCGCGCATCCAGCCGAAGAAGCCGACGACGACCGGCGTCAGCATGATGATCCAGAAGGGGTTGATCGACTGATAGAGCTCGGTGGAGAGGAGCTTGAGGTTTTCGCCCTTGGCCGGCCACTGCGCCTTGGGGAGGTTGAGGAAATAGGGATCGACGCCTTGATGCGTGATGACCTTGCCGTCGGGGCCGAGCCGGGTGCGGAAGTATTCGTCGAGGACGGCGACGTCCTTGGGCTCGGTGTCGACGGTCTGCGCGAGATCGAACGTCTTGAGCACCTTCTCGGCACCGGCCGGCATCTCGCGATGCGTGTAGTTGTCGGCCCAGATGGTCAGCGCGGTCGCGTTCTGGTTGTAGATGTTCCAGAACAGGATGGCGACGCCGAACATGGTCAAGAGCGTGCCGATGCGCCGCTTGTCGACGGGATTGGAGCTCAGCCACAGGTACAGGTAGAAGCCGATGACGGGGACGCTGGCGAAGATGAACGCGTCGTTCGACGCCGAGCCGATGAGCGTGCGGCCGAAGAGCAGCGTCGGCACGAACCAACCGATGGCGCCCGCGATGAGCGCCGGCGCGAAGACGTAGAGCGAGATCTTGGAGAAGGGCATGTCGCCCGGCTGCTGCGGCTTGGTGACGTCGGCGTGCTTGACGTGTCGCATGCCGACGAGGAACCAGACGAGGCCGAACACCATGCCGACGCCGGCGGCGGCGAAGGCGTGCCCCCAGCCGTAGTGATTGCGCAGATAGGCCGCGACGAAGTTACAGACGAAGGCACCGATGTTGATGCCCATGTAGAAGATGTTGTAGGCGGAATCCTTCTTGGGCTTGAGCTCGTCGGTGTTGTAGATGTTGCCGAGCAGCGTCGAGATGTTCGGCTTGAAGAAGCCGTTGCCGACGATGACGCAGGCGAGGGCGGAGAACATCAGCGTGTTGGAGCCGGGGATGGCGAGGAGGAAGTAGCCGAGCGCCATCATGCTGCCGCCGAGGAGGATGGCGCGGCGATAGCCGAGGTAGCGGTCGGCGATGAGGCCGCCGATGAACGGTGTCAGGTAGACGAGCGCGACGTAGGTGCCGACGATGTCCGCGGAGAGCGCGTTGTCCATGCCCTTGCCGCCGTGCGAGATGGTGTCTCGCAAGAACAGGAGCAGGATTCCGATCATGAGGTAGTAGCCGAAGCGTTCCCACATCTCGGTGAAAAACAGCACGTACAGACCACGGGGATGTCGTGCGGACGGAGGAGTATTCATTCGGGCTCGCGCGCAGTGTGATGGCGCGCACGGAAGATAGCCTGAGGGGGTGGCGCGGCGTAAAGCGAAATCTGCAGGCGGTGGCGGGTTTGAAATGTTCGATGGCGTGCGTCAAGAAGGCCGCACTGTGATATCGAAAACGAGTGCGATGGCAGACGGTGTTGGTGTTGACCCTGGTGGGCGGCGGCGTGGTGCGGGCGGAGCACACGGCAGCGGATGCGCGGCGAACGACGGCGCGGCTGGAAACGCTGCGGCGCGAGGCGTACGCGCCGCCGAAGCAGCGCGCGCCGAAGCTAGCGGCGAAGAGCGACGCGAAGTCCGAAGCGAACAGCGTCGCCAGGGCGGAGGCGAACAGCGTCGCGAAGGTCGAAGCGAACAGCGCCACGAAGGCTGACGTGACGCTCGAGCCGAAGACGGCGGCGCGCAAGTCGACCGAGAGCGACGCGATGTGGTCGCTCATCGGCCACGCGATGGCCATCCCCTTCGACGCCCGCGAGCGCGAAGCTCACTTTCGCGACATCCCCACGACGCCCGCCCAGATCGACGCGCACCTCAAGCGCCTCGACGCGGCTCTCGCAGCCAAGCACCGCTAGCGCGCTAGCGGCGATGCCGGACGAATAGCTTCGGGACGGCTGGGTTCGCGGATGCAGTGAGGCGACCTCCCGGCGTCGGAATCCGTCGCAGTCGCCGGCCGCAGGTCGCCTCACTGCGTCCGCTCTTGCGCCTGGTACCAGCGCGCTCCCTCGCTCAGTTGACGCGCAGAGCGGAGGTAGCAAGGCGCGCTGCCGGCGGCGTAAAGGACCCGCGTCGCGCGCAGCGCGACATCAGCGGGTCCGCCGGAGGAGCACGCCGCGAAGCGGCGACTGCGACGGATTCCGACGCCGGCAGCGCGCCTTGCTACCTCCGCGACCCCAGCCGTCTTCTCGCCTAACTGACCCGCAATCTCGCTAGATGCGGATGGTGACGGTGACCGACCCGTCGTAGGTGATGGTCTGCGCCGGCTGCCGTCCGGTCGCCGTCGCGCTGATGGTCGCGCCGGCGTTGATGTACGGGAGCAGGTCGACGCCAGGCACGATGTCGAGCTGCAGCGTCGTCAGCCCCTTGGGCACGGGGGCCAGCCGGGCGATCTCCACCATCGGCAGCGTCGATCCCGCCGGCGCCGCGACGAAGATGTGAATCTCGTCGACGAAGTCGAAGTTGCCGCGCGGCGCGTCGTGCGGCGTCGCGCGAAAGGCGATCTGCTTCACGTTCGCCGAGGTCGCCGGTCCCGTCGAGCGCTTCTCGGTCTCCTGCTTGACGTTGATGTTGATGGCGAACGGCTGCGGCAGGAAGCTGCCGAGGAGGGCGCCGAGCGGGCTGCCGTTGACCTGCTGCTCGGGGACCGCCTGATCGACGTCGAAGGAGATGGCCCCGCAGCCCGCCGTGGCGACGGCGAGCGCGACCATCGCGAGCCGCGCCAGCCTCATGCCGCCAGCCTGACGTAGGCGCGCCAGCAGCTCTCCGACGCCAGATAACGTACGAGGTCGAGCGCGCGTGCCGTCGTGCGCGGGTCCTTGCCGTTGGCCGCGCCCTCGACGGCAGCGACCGCGTCGCGCGACAAGAGGAAGGCCAGCCGATCGGCCCAGCGCTGCTCCTCGGTGTGCCACTCGGCGGCCGCGCGCGGCAGATCGCGGATCTGCTCGGTGATGATGCGCTCGACCTCCTTGCGCACCTTGCGCGGCAGCGGCTTCTGGACGCGCCGGCGCAGCTCCTTGATGTCCTCGCCGCCACCGTCGGTGCCGACCGCCTGGAGGAACGCGGCCACCTCCGACGTCGCGAGGAAGGCGCCGATGGTCGCGCCCGCCGCGGTCCACGCCGACAGTCGGGCCACCTCGAACGTGAGCCGCCCCTGCTCCTTCGACGACGCCAGCGTCCCGCCCGCGGTGAACGCGAGCTTGGCGTCGGCGCACAGCTTGACGTCGCGGCCGTTGGGCGGATCGACGAAGACGCGCATCGGCTCGAGGCCGAGCGCCGTCACCACCGCGCGCACGCGCAAGGAGACCGGATTGGCTTCGGGCAGAAGATCGCCGCGCGGGATCTGCCCCGTCACCTCGACGAGCAGCGGCGCGGCGAACGGCTCCAGCATGCGCGCGATCTCGCCGACGGCGCGCACCGGCGCCGACGAGGTGCGCGGGAAGAAGGCCGCCCACTCGCCGGGATCGAGCGGCCGCTTGACGATGAGCGGCGACAGCGCCTTGCCCGGCGACGCGGAGCCCTCGGCCATGGCCGCGATCTCGTCGAGGAAGCGGCCCGCGTCGGCCGCGCCGGTGCGAATGAACGCGCCACCGAGACCGCGCAGCGCCTCGCCGTGCAGCGGCGCGATCTCGAGCGCGCGGCGGAACTCCGGCAGCGCCAGATCGGCGCGACCGTTGTCGACGTGCAGCTTGGCCAGCTTCACCGACGGCAGCGGGTCCTCGGGCGAGAGCCCGATGGCGACGGTCAGATGGTTCTGCGCCAGGTCGGGCCGATGCAGCTCCTCTTGATACGCGCGCGCCACCATCATGCGCAGCACCACCTGCGAGTCGCCGCCGCGGACGCGCGCCAGCACGCGCTCGCCCGAGGCCGCGAACGAGGCCCAATCGCCGCCTTGACGGAAGCGCTGCTCGACCATCTCGGCGACCTTCGGATCCTGCGTGGCGATGGCCATCGCTTCGTCGAACGCGCGCTCCGACGCCTCGCGATCGTCGAACCCATCGGCCATGACGAAGCCCAGCGACATGAGCGCGTCGGTGCGCTTCTTTCCGTCGCGCGTGCGCGCCAGCGACAGCCACAGGTCGCGCGCGCGATCCCAGCGGCCCATGCGCTCGCACAGCTGCGCCATGTAGCGCGCCGCCTGCTCGTCGGAGGGATCGACCACCAGCTCCTCGAGGATGAGCCGCGCCGCCTCGCGATCGCCCAGCTCGCTCTCGCGAATCTCCGCCTCCTTGAGGCGCGCCGCGCGCGAGGTCTCGTCGCCGGGGACCAGCTCGCTGATCTGGCGATAGGTCTGCGCCGCGTCCTGCCACCAGCGCAGCTGCTCGAGGAGCGGCGCCAGCGCCAGGTAGGACTCGAGATCGCTCGGCAGCACGTCGATCGACTGCTGCAGCGCCGCGACCGCGCCGCGCACGTCACCGAGCCGGTCGCGCAAGAGCTCGGCCTGACGCCGGAGCAGCTGCGCCTTGCCGGCCGCCTCGTCGGTGGCGGCGGTGCGCGCCTGTAGAAGCTCGAGGAGGCCGGGGAAGTCGTTCAGCTTCTCGTACAGCCCGACGGCGCGCGAGAAGGCGCGGTCGTGCGACGGCTGCAGCTCGAGCAGGCGCTTGTAATGATGCAGCGCCGCGCGCGGCTCGTTCAGCTTGGAGAGCGCGATCTCGGCGGCCGCGACGAGCGCGCCGGCGCGATTGTCGGCGTCGGCCGCGACCTCGGCCTCGTGCGCCAGCAGCGCCGCCACCGCCGACCACTGCTCGTTGGCGCCGGCGATGCGACGCACGCCGCGCAAGACCGGCAAGAAGTCGCTCACCGCGTTGCCCGCCTGCTCGTAGGCGAGCGCCGCGTCACGCGCGCGCCCCACGCGGTCGAAGAGGCAGGCCGCCTCGAACAGGATGAGCGCCCGCGCCTGCGCCGAGTCGCACTGCGACGCACGCTCGACGAGCGCTCCCGGCAGTCGCTCCTTGGCCGTCGAGTCGCTACCAGGCGCGCGTTGCAGCGTGCGCACCACACCGTCGGCGACGACCGGATCCTGTTGTCCCAATCCCGCCGCGTCGAGGAACAGCTGCGACGACGGGCGCGTCCCGCGCGCCGCCGCCGAGACCTCGTCGCGCAGCGCCGCCAGCGTGCGATAGCCGAGCGCCAGCCGCTTGTCGGACGTGCGCGAGCCCAGCGCCGAGAGCGCCTGCACCGTCGGACCCGCGCCACCCTCGAGCCGCATCGCGCGCAGCTCCGCGAGCCTGAGCGGCTGCCCCAGCGGCGACGCTTCGTACGCTTCGCGATAGGCGAGCGCCGCGCGGGCCGGCTGATTGAGCCGCAGCTCGTAGAGCGGCGCCAGCCGCGACAGCACGCTCACGCGCGCCGCCGCCGTCTGCGTGCGCGCCAGTAGATCGGTGTAGAGCTCCTCGAGCGCCTCGTACTGGCCGCGCGACTCGCGCACGTGGCCGAGCGCCGCCACCGCCGCCTCGAACAGCGGCGACAGCTTCACCGCCTGCGCGTACTCCTTCTCCGCCTTCTCGAGATCGCGCAGGTGCAGCTCGAAGATCTGACCGCGGGCGTGATGGATGTGCGCCCGCGCGCTGGGCGTGCGCGAGGTGCGCGCCTGCTTCTCGAGCACCGTGAGCAGGCGCGGCCAGATCCGATCGCGCCTGAGGATGCGGTCGAGCGCGCGCAGCGCCGGCCGATAGGCGGGATCGTGATCGAGCGACACTTCGTACGCGGTGAGCGCGTCGTCGCGGCGACCGAGCTTGCGCTCGTAGACGCGGCCGATGCGGTAATAGAGCGCGGCCTGCTCCTCGGGCGTCGTCGCCAGCGGCAGCTGCTTGCCGTAGCTGGTGATGACGTCGAGCCAGCGGCCGGCGCGATAGTGCAGCCGCCCGATGGCGCGCAGCGAGGTCTCGTTGGTCGACGCCAGCTCGAGGACCCGTCCGTGCGCCGCCAGCGCTTTTTCCTCCTGCGCCAGCTGCGTCTCGAGGACGCGCGCCAGTCGATGCAGCATCGCGATGCGATCGACCGGCTCGGCCAGCTGCGCGACCAGCTTCTCGAGGATGTCGACGACCGGCTCCCAGCGCTGCGCCTGCTCCAGCGTCGTCGCCAGGTGGAGCAAGGGCGCCAGATCGGCGGCGTCGATGCTGAGCGCGTCGCGCAGCGCCTGCGCCGCCTTGTCGGCGTTCGGAACGCGCTCGCGCCACAGCCGCCCGATCTCCTGCTTGTAGAAACGGACGAGCTTGGGATCGGTGACCGCCTGCGCCTGTCGCTCGTAGAGCGCGACGATGTCGCGCCAGCGCTCTTCGCGACGGTAGAGCGCATCGAGGGCGACGAAGGCGGCGCGATGTCCCGGCACCAGGTCGAGGCAGCGCTCGTAAAGCGATACCGCGTGCGGCTGATCGCCGAGCCGCCGTTCGACGTTGTCGGCCACCTCGTAATAGCGCGCCGCGCGCCGCTCGGGATCGGAGATGCGCTCCGCCTCGCGCAGATCCATGTCGGCCAGATCGCTCCAGCGCTCGGCCTGCCGGTAGAGGGCGCCGAGCGCCTGCAACGTCGGCATGTGCGTCGGCATCGCCTCGAGCGCGTTGCGATAGGCGCCGACCGCGTCGTCGGTGCGGCCGAGGCTGTGCTCGTAGACCTCGCCGATGCGGTGGTACAGATCGGCGCGCTCCTCGGGATCTTTGATGAGCGGCAGCTCGGCGACGTAGACGTCGACCAGCTCGCGCCAGCGGCCGTTCGATTCGAGCACCGCGGCGAGCTTGCGCAGCGGCGCGGCTTCGTCGGGCGTGGCGAGGGCGGCGCGGCGGTAGGCGCTGATCGCGTTCTCCGCGTCGCCTAGCCGCTCCCAGTACAGATCGGCGGCGCGCTCGGTCAGGCGGCGGATGGTCCGCGGATCGTCGACCAGATCGCTCTCGGCCACGAGGATGCGCGCCAGCTCGCCCCAATCCTCCTGCGCCAGCGCCAGCGACGAGAGCGACGCCGCCGCCGGCAGATTCGTCATGTCGTCGTTGAGCGCGATCTTGTACGACGCGCGCGCCGCCGCCGGCTGATGCAGCATGACCTCCTGAATCTGGCCGGCCCCATGGCGCAGCATCGAGCGGAACACCACGTCGCTCGTGGTATCGGCCATCGCCGACATGGCCGCGACCAGCTTGTCCCACTCGCCGGCGACGAGATAGATCTCGGTGAGCGCCTCGAGCACCGCGACGTTCGCGGGATCGATCTCGCGCGCTTCCTCGAGCGCGTGGCGCGCGTGCGCCAGGTCGCCCGAGACCAGCTCTTCGATGGTGGCGACCTCGAGGAGGAGCGCCACGCGCTCGTGCGGATCGCCGACCAGCGGCAGCTCGGCGCGGCCCAGCTCGAGCGCGCGTTCCCATCGCTGCTGCGTCGCCGCGTCGCGACGCGACAGGAGCGCAATCCAGCGCTCGCGCGAGAGCCCGGTGCCCGGCAGGAGCTGGGACGCGGCATGCAGCGCAGCGACGGCAGTGTTGCTGTCGCCGAGGACCGACGTGGCGATCTGCGCGATGGTGCCGTAGAAGAGCGCCGCCTTGTTCGGATCGCGGTCGCGCAGCGCCTCCGCTTCTCGGCGCAGAATGTCGATCTCGGTGCGCCAGGCGGCCTCGGCCTTGGCCGGCAGCGGGGCCTCTCGCGGCGGCTCGGTCGAGGTGCGGCGGCGCGGCGGCGGCGGCGGCGGACCCTGGCCGGGCTGCAGAAGCTGCGTCGGCTGCGCCGAGAACGGCGCCGAATCGGGGTCGATCGTGATGGCGTCGGACGAGAGCAGCACGCTCGGCTCGGGCGTTGCGCTCTCCGGCATCGGAGTCGGCTGTCGCGACGGCGGCAAGGAGTGCGGCGCGCCCTGCGACGGCCCGTGCGAGGGGGCGTGCGACGAGGCGTGCGTCGCCGGCGGATTGCTGCGCGGCGGCGGCGGCGGCGGCACCATCGGTTGCGTCGTGCGCGCGTGGCGCTCGGGCGTCCGCGGGCCCGAATCGGCCGGCGGCACC
>JAQBQH010000255.1 GCA_028287105.1 Myxococcales bacterium | reverse complement strand
CCGCGCAGCGGCGACTGCGACGGATTCCGACGCCGGGAGGTCGCCTCACTGCGTCCGCGACCCCAGCCGTCCCAAAGCTATCGTTCTTGACTGAGCGGCATTGCGCCTAGATCACGTTCATGAGGAGTGCGATCGCCGGCGTCCTGGTGGCGCTGATGTCGACCGAAGCAGTGGCACAATCGATGGCGGTCACCGACGACAGGCAGGCGGAGGCCGATCGTCTCGCGGAGAGCGGCAGGCGACGCATCTCGGGTGGCGCGGCGCTCATCGCGTTCGGCGTGTTGGGCTGGGCGGCGTCGACGGCGGGCACGGTCTTGACCATCGTCGGCTACGTGCAGGATTCGCGCGGCAAGTGCGACCTGGGCGCCTGCGACACGCTCAACACCACGGGTCGTTGGCTCGGGATTGGCGGAACGATCGTGGAGATCGGCGGCCTGGCGGGCGGGATCACGCTGGTGGTGACGGGCGTTCGGCGAAAGCGGCAGGCGCAGCGGCTGCGGCAGGCGCCACTGCCGCCGGCCGCCCCGTAGCGGCTACGGATAGAGCGAGCGCGCGCCGGTCTTGTCGCGCGACGTCAGCACCAGGTCGCCGCGGTTCGAGCCGTTGCACTGCGGATAGTGCATGACCGACGCCGAATCGTAGCTCGTGAGCGCGCGCCAGCTGTTGTCCTCGAAGCAGGTGCCGGCCTCGGGACGCGTGTGCTCGTGACGGAAGCCGATGGTGTGGCCGAGCTCATGCCGCAACACGCCCGCCAGCGAGTAGGGGCTGATGTTGCCGAACGAGCTGGTCGAGATGAGCACGTTGCGCGACGAGCGGCCCGTCGACGGGAAGAACGAGCGCGCCAGGTACGAGGTGGTCGAGGTCTGGCGCACGTCGAACATCACGTTGCCGTTCGAAGCGGTGCAGTTGCCGTCCTGATCGGACCGGTGCACGAAGTTCACGCGCGCCGTCCCTTCCCATGCAGCCGCCGCGGAATTCATCGCGTTGACGACGGTGTTGTAGCGGCTGCCGAAGCTCGACTGGCTCACGCAGTAGGTCAGGTTCGCGGCGGTCGTGGAGCTCCACTTGTCGTCGCGGCTGCCGACGCGGTTGACGATGAGCGCGTCCGACGTCTCGCCGACGCTGGCGCCGGCCCACTGCGCGACCATGCCGTTGTAGAAGACCGCCAGCTCCGCTTCGCTCTCGATCATCTCGTCGCCGTTGACGATGAAGACGCCGGTCTCCGGCTCGATCGTGACCTGCGCCATGAACTCTTCCCAGGTCGGCGGCTGACTCTGCGGTTCGGATGCGCAACCAACGATGACAAACCCGAGCGCGACAACGGTGAGCTGTAAAGTCTTCATGTCTACCTCCTGGAGTTCGGCCCCCCCAGGCCGTCGTGAGGCAGCGCTGAATACAGGTTTCGTACCGATGTGGTCGCGCGGACGACGAGCGGTTGCGTCTCTGTCACGCAGCCGACAAATTGGAACCCGACACCCGCGCGCGGCGCGCATTTCCATCGCTCGCACCTGGCAGCACAAGGTCGGCGCGACACGCCGTTCGGCGCACAATCTGCGTCGTGGCATCGTGCCGCGACGCCGTCCCGCTGCGCCACGCAAACGACTGTCTACAGCGACGAACGGTCGCGCTCGATCGCGCGAGCGCGGTTCCGTCGTCGCGCGATTACATCGCTTCGAGCGCGCCGATGTCGATGGTGCCGCTCGAACGCGGTGCGCCATTGAGATCGTAGCTGGGCGCGGTCACGGTGGTGGTGTTGAAGACGTGCGATCCGATGCCCTTGTCGATCAAGGAGCAGGCACCTGCGCCGCTGCGCGGCGTGTAGTTGTTGTTGTTGGCGTCGACGAAGACGACGCCGGAGGTGCAGGTCGCTAGCTCGATGTTGTTGGTGCCGGTGCCGCCGACCGCCGCGCCGACGAAAGCGCTGTGGTCGGGCGGGCACGACGTCGCGTTCATCTCCATCGAGCTGCCGGTGTTGGAGTGCACCACGCTGTTCAAGATGTTGGCGCTGAAGCCGCAGCTGATCCCCGACGTGGCGAGCGCGCCGCCGCTGGTCTTGTTGTTGACCACGGTCGTGTTGACGACCGTCGCCGAGCCGGCCGACATCGGCGCCGTCAAGAAGATGCCGCCGTAGGTGGCGCCCGAGGCGGCCATGCCGTTCTGCCGCACCAGCGTGTTCTGGATGGTGACGTCGGCGTCGGAGGCATAGACGCCGCCGCTCGCGTTCTGCGCGATGGTCGTCTGGTCGATCGTCACCAGGCACTTGCTGGCGATGATCCCGTACTGCGCGTTGTTGCGCAGGGTCGAGCGCAAGAGCGAGAGCCGCGTGTTGGCATTCGGCGCCACTCCGGTGCAGTCGACGCCGCTGCCGCCGATGGCGCTCTGAATGACGAAGCCGTCGAGCGTCACGTTGATCATCATGCCGCCGTTGGCGAGCTTGAGCCCGGCGCCCGTCGCTGACGGCGAGAGCGTCGGCTGACCGACGCCGATGGCGTTGACGGTGTACGAGGTGGTCGAGGTCTGGATCGAGACGTTCTCGGGATAGACCCCGGAGAAGACGACCACCCTCTTGCCCTGCAGCGCGCCCTGGTTGAAGCCCGCCTGGATGGTGCAGTACGGATCGTCGAGCGATCCCTGGCCGGTGCCGCCGGGGCAGCTCACGCCGCTCTTGTTGACGTAGACGATCATCGCCGGATCGGCGCACACGCCGCCGGCGCCGCAGATGCCCGAGGCGCAGTCGGAGTTCTTGGTGCACGGCACGCACGAGCCGGCCGCGGTGTCGCAGGTCTTGGCGTCCTTGATACAATCGCGATTGGCGACGCACTGCACGCACGCGCCGGAGCCGGCGCAGAGCGGACGATTGGCATCGCGCGCCGTGCATTCGCTCGAGATGCCAGCGTCGGGGTTGGAGCAGCCGCGGCAGACGTTGATGGTCAGATCGCAGATCGGCTCGCTGGTGCGCGGGCACATCGACGACATCGAGCAGGCGATCGGCGGCAGATCGCCGGGGTTCATATCGCCGCCGCTGCCCAAGACGCGACAGGCGTGGCTTGCCGTGTTGCAGCTGGGAAAGTTGGGATCGCCGCAGTCGGCGTCGACGTCGCAGTGAGCGTTCTTGACGAACTCGATGGTGCAGGCGGCGGCGCCGAGCGCAGCCACGGCGATGATCAGATAGAGGCGAACGTGCCTGCCACGTCGGGGACTCTTCACAAACAGACGTTAGCCGCGCCGGTCAGGCAGGTCAATAATCGTCGCTGTCCGACGGTGAGGCGAGGCTGGGAGCACAGCGCTAGGGCGAACGTGGACCGACGTAGACGAGCTCGCCGGTGCCGAAGCGCGCGCGCAGCACCTTCTTGTCGAACTTGCCGACGCTGGTGCGCGGCACCTGCTCGATGAAGCTCCAGCGCTCCGGCAGCCACCAGTGCGCGACCTTGTCGGTCAAAAAGGCGCGCAGCTCGTCGGGCCCGACGCTCGATCCATCCCGCCGCACCACGCACGCCAGCGGCCGCTCCTGCCAGCGCGTGTCGGGCACGCCGATGACCGCCGCCTCCAGCACCTCGGGATGGCCCATGATGGCGTTCTCCAGCTCCACCGACGGGATCCACTCGCCGCCCGATTTGATGACGTCCTTGGCGCGGTCGGTGATGCGGATGAAGCCCTTGTCGCAGACGGTGCCGACGTCGCCGGTGCGCAGCCAGCCATCGTGGAACTTCTCCGGCGCCGGATCCTTGTAATAGGAGGCGGTGATCCAGGGGCCGCGCACCTCGATCTCGCCCACCGACTGACCGTCCCACGGCAGCACCGTGCCGGCGTCGTCGCACAGTCGGAGCTCGACGCCCGCGGCGATGCGGCCGGTGCGCTCGCGCCAATTCATCTCGTCGGCGGGCGCGGTGTTGCGCGGCGCGCGCGCCATGGCGGCGAGCGGGCTGGTCTCGGTCATGCCCCACGCCTGAACCAGGCGCACGCCGGCGCGCTCCTGGAATCGCTCGATGAGCGCGCGCGGCACGGCCGAGCCGCCGCACACGATGAGGCGGAACGACGAGAGATCGCCGCCGTGGGCCTCGACGTGGCGCATGACGTCGGTCCACACCGTCGGCACGCCGCCCGACACCGTCGGTCGTTCGCTGCGGATCAGCTTGCACATCGGCTCCGGCTGGAGGAAGCGGCCGGGCATGATGAAGTCGACGCCCGCCATGAAGCCGGCGTAGGGCAGGCCCCACGCGTTGGCGTGGAACATGGGAACGATCGGCAGCAGGCGATCGGCTTCGGTGAGCCCGAAGGCGCTGGCGCTGTTGACGCCGTACGAGTGCAGCACGTTGGAGCGGTGGCTGTAGACGACGCCCTTGGGATGGCCGGTGGTGCCGCTCGTGTAGCACATGGCGGCGGCGGTGCGCTCGTCGAGGTCGGGCCAGGCGAAGCCGGGCTTCTCGGCGGCGAGGAGCGCGTCGTAGCGCAGCACCTCGCCGAGCGTCGAGGCGTCGCCGTCGCCGATGACCACGATGTGCTCGACGGTGGTGAGCTGCGCGCGGATCTTGGCGAAGAGCGGCACGAGCGACGCGTCGACGAGGACGACCTTGTCGCCGGCGTGATTGGCGATATAGACCAGCTGCTCGGGGAAGAGGCGGATGTTGAGCGTGTGCAGGACCGCGCCCATCGACGGCACGGCGAGGTACGCTTCGAGATGCTCCTGCGTGTTCCAGCCGAAGGTGGCGACGCGATCGCCGGCGCCGACGCCGAGGCGGGTCAGCGCGGCGGCGAGCCGTTCACAGCGGTCGGCGACCTGGCGATAGGTCGCCGAGCGGCAGCCCTCACCTTCGAAGGTGCGGACCTCACTGTCACCGTAGACCTGCGCGCCGTGGCGCAGGAGCGACGTGATGGTGAGCGGCGAATCCATCATCGTGCTGAGCATCGGCCTCCCCCTGTGCCACGGGCTCCCCGTGGCAGGCGAGCATAGCGCGCATCGTGGTCGCGATCTCGCCCAATACGCGGCGCGACGCCGGGCTGACGCCGGTCATGTTGGCGAACCCGTGCACCTGTCCGGCGACGCGGCGCAGGACGACGCGGTTGCCGGCGGCCCGCAAGGCGTCGGCGTAGGCCTCGCCCTCGTCGCGCAGCGGATCGAAGGCGGCGGTGACGACCAGCGCCGGCGGCAGATTGGAGAGATCGCGCGCGCGGAGCGGCGAGACGCGCGCATCGGCGACGTCGGCGCCGACGGTCCCCGTGTAGTGCTGCTGGAACCAGGCGAGCTCCTCGACGCTGAGGAAGAAGCCCGACTGGAAGAGCTCGATCGACGGACGCAGCTCGATGCGATCGACGGCGGGATAGAGGAGCAGCTGCAGCGCCGGCGCGGGCTCGCCGCCCTGGACGCAGAGCTGGCTGACGACGGCGGAGAGGTTGCCGCCGGCCGAGTCGCCGCCGATGGCGATACGGTCGGGGTCGGCGCCGAGGCTGGCGGCGTGCGCGCGCGCCCAGCGATAGGCGGCGCGGGCGTCCTCGAGCGGCGCGGGGAAGGGATGCTCGGGCGCGAGGCGATAGTCGACGGAGAGGACGTGGACGCCGCCGTCGCGACAGAGGATGCGGCAGGTGGCGTCGTGGGTGTCGAGGTCGCCGAGGACGAAGCCGCCGCCGTGGAAGAAGACGAGGAGCGGCGCGGGCGCATCGGTGCTGGCAGGCGCATCGCTGGCAGTGGGCGCATGGGTGGCAGCGGGCGCGTAGTGGCGGGCGCGCAGCTTGCCCTCGGCACCGTCGACGGCGAGGTCGCGCACGGCGCCGACTTCGACGGGGATGCCCTGATGCATGAGCGCCTCGCGACGGAGCTGGCGCCGCGCCGCGCCCGGCGACAGCGCGCTCAGCTTCGGCGCGCCGAGGCGATCGCGCGTTGCCAGGATGACCTGGATCTCGGGGAGCAGCGTGTCGCCGTCGCGCGTGATCGGCCGTCCGCCGCCGAGGAGGATCTGGAGCCTGGGCGGCAGCGCCATGAGCGTACGTCCGACGGCGGCCTCGAGGCGATCGCGCAGCACCAGCGGCGACGAGAGCGCGAATTCGGCGGCGTACTCGGAGGGACGAAACTTCTCGATGCGCTGCTTGAAGGTGAAGGTCATGCCCGGCCACAGCGTCGAGTTGCGGCCAGTCTTGTCGACATACCAGCTCGAGCAGCCGCCGGTGTTCCAGACCGTGCCCTGCATGCGTGCGTCGACCCTGGCGACGAACGCGGCCTGCGCTTCGGGGCGCGGCTCGACGGTGACGGCGCCGCGCTGGCGCATGAAGCGCAGCGCGCCGAGCAGATGCTCGATCTGGCTCTCGATCATGGTGATGACCGAGGTGTGGCCGAGCCCGGTGTTGGGCCCCTGCAGCATGAAGAAGTTGGGAAAGCCGGCGACGGTGGTGCCGAGATGCGCTTGCGGGCTGCCCTGCCACACCTCGGCGAGCGTCTTGCCCGCGCGGCCGCGCACGTGATGCGCGATCGGCATGTCAGCGACGTGGAAACCGGTGCCGAAGATGATGGTGTCGACCGGGCGCTCGGTGCCGTCGCCGGCGACGATCGAGCGGGCGCGGATCTCGCGAATCCCGTCGCCGATGACTTCGACGTTGGGGCGGGTCAGCGCGGGGAGGTAGTCGTCGGAGAGGAGGATGCGCTTACAGCCGATGGCGTAGCTCGGCGTCAGCTTCGCGCGCAGGACCGGATCGGGCACTGAGCGCTCGAGGTGGCGCTCGGCGAGCCGCTGGATGAGGCGCCCGAGCTTGGGGCGCGTGAAGCCGAGGTGGGTCAGCTCGCGGTAGGCGTAGATGCCGGCGCGCGCCAGCCACTGCGCCGCCGGCAGGGCGCGATAGACGCGCTGCCAGCCGAGCGCGCGGTCGTTGCGCGGCATGATCCACGGCGGCGTGCGCTGATACACCTGCAGCTTGGCGACCTCGGGCTGGATCGCCGGCACGAACTGGATCGCAGAGGCGCCGGTGCCGATGACGGCGACGTTGCGACCCTTCAAGTCGTAGTCGTGATCCCAGCGCGCCGAGTGGAAGCTCTTGCCGGTGAAGCGCTCGAAACCGGGCAGCTGCGGGATCGAGGGCTCGCTCAACCCGCCGGCGCCGGCGACCAGGACGTCGGCGGTGAAGAGCCCGCGCGAGGTCTCGAGCTGCCAGCGTCCCGTCGGCTGGTCCCAGCGCGCGTCGAGGACCGCATGCTCGAGGCGTACGTGCGGCAGGATCTCGAAGCGGCGCGCGCAGTCCTGCAGGTAGTCCCAGATTTCCCGCTGCGGCGAGAACGAGCGCGTCCAATTCGGGTTGGGCGCGAACGAGAACGAATATAAGTGGGACTGAACGTCGCAGGCGCAGCCGGGGTAGCTGTTGTCACGCCATACTCCGCCCACGTCGGCAGCGCGCTCGAAGATGACGAAGTCCTCGACGCCCTCCTGCTTGAGGCGGATGGCAGCCCCCAGGCCGGCGAAGCCGCTGCCAACGATGGCCACGTGGGTATGGGCGGGCGAGGCGCTGCGAACTGTCATCGTTCCTCCGCGAAAATAGAAGTGGTACCAAGCGGTACCAATATGGTACTACTTGGTACCAGATGCAAGCGCAAACGAGATCCGCGGACGACCAGGCCATCCGTGCCCGTCTCTTCGAGGGCATGTCGGCGGCCATCGTGGAGAAGGGTTACGCGGCGACGACGATCGCCGACATCGCGCGCCACGCGCGGGTGTCCAAGCGCACCATCTACGAGCACTTCGAAGACAAGGAGGCCTGCTTCCTCGCGCTCTACGCCGCGGCCAGCGAAGAGGTCATCCGACTGGTCTTTCGCGCCGCCACTCCGGATCTCGGCTGGGAGGCGCAGATCGAGATCGCCACGCACGAATATCTGAGCGCGCTGCAATCGCAGCCGGAGCTGGCGCGCACCTTTCTCCTCGAGATCCAGGCGGCGGGACCGCGCGCGGTGCGCATGCGCCGCGAGATCCATCGCGAGTTCGCGCAGATGATCATGGCGCTGGTCGAGCGCGGCCGCGCCGAGGCGCCCGAGGTGGCGCCGCTCTCGCTCGAGATGGCCACCGCCATCGTCGGCGGCATCAACGAGCTGGTGCTGCTGGCGCTCGAGGAGGGGCGCGCGCGCCGGCTGCTCGAGCTGCGCGACACCGCGACCGAATACGTGCGCAAGCTCCTCTTGCCGCCGCGCCGCCGTCGCTGACCTCCCGCTGACCTCCTGCCGACCTCCCGCCGACCTTCCGCCGATGTGGTGCGATCTCCTAGGGAGCGTGCTCCGCGCGCCGCGCGAAGTGGGCGGCCGCGGCGAGCTGGGCGAAGTAGTCGTAGAGCCCGCTCGTGCCGCTCACCAGCGACGAGGTCTGCGCGGGCGACGCCAGCTCGGCCCCGTGCACGCTGCCGAACGCGTACGACGCCATGCGCCCGCCGACGCACGCGGCCACGTCGCTCGACTGCGCCAGCGCCTGCGCCAGCTCGCGCGCGTTGGCGAACTTGGCGTCCGCCTGCGAGCCGAACTCGACGATCTGTCCGCTCGCGTCGATCGGCTTGCCCTGCTCGGTGGTGCGCCAGCGCCCGGCGGTGTCGAAGCCCTCGAGCGCGAAGCCGATGTCGTTGATCTTGGTATGGCAACCGGCGCACGTCGCCGCCGACGTCACCTGCTGGTAGCGCTCGCGCGTCGTCACGCCCGCCTGCGGCGTGGGCGGCTGACCGACGTTGGGCGGCGGCGGCGGCAGCGTCTGACAAAGGAAGCGCCGGCGAATGAACGCGCCTCGTTGCGGCGGCGACGTCGAGTCGGTCAGCGCGAAGCGCGACAAGATCGAGCCCTGCGCCAGGAGCCCGATGGCCTGCTCGGTAGGGCGCTGCACCATGGCGAACGGCGACGCCGGCGCCGGCAGGCCGTAGTGGGTCGCCAGCGCCGCGGTCACCCAGGTCTCGCTCGACGTGAACAGCGCGGCGACCTTGCCGCGCGTGTCGAAGAAGACGTGGTCGATGAAGCGGCGCGTCTCCTCCGCCATGTCGGCGCGCACGGCGGCGAACGACGGCACCACCGCCGCATCCTTGGCCAGGTTCTTCACGTCGCCGTAGCTGAGCCAGCGCGTCGAGAAGTCCTGCACCAGCGCGTGACCGCGCGGCGTGTCGAGGAGCGCCCGCGCCTCGGCGACGCGCGCCTCGGGCGACGCCAGCTCGCCGCGACGCCCCTTGCCGAGCAGCTCCTCCGACGGTGGGCTGGCCGAAAAATCGTACGCCAGCGCGGTGGCGAGCTCTTCGCCGGTGAGGTCGAATTGAAAGTCGCCGGCCGGCGCGCCCAGCTCCGAACGATAGAGGAACGAAGGCGAGCTGGTCATCGCCACCAGCGTCCACTCGAGCGCCGCCGACGGGCTCGCTTGCGCCGAGACCATCGCGTCGTACGCGCCGAGATAGCGCGTCCGATCGGCGTCGCCGAGCGCGCGCCGGAAGAGCCGAGGTCCGTAGGCGTCGACGACCGCCTCCGCGCACGGCCGTCCGACCGCGCTGCATCCCGGCAAGGGCGCGAACCCCTTCTGCATCACCACCGCCGCGACCCGCTCCGCCGCGGCCGCGAAATCCTCTGCGCGCGCGGCGTCGACGACCAGCAGCGACGAGTCGTTGTCGAAGCCGAACGGCGAGCTGCGATCGGGCGCCAGGTTGGCGCTGAACCCTTCGTCGAGGCCGAAGACATCGCGCACCGAGTTGTCGTACTCGCGCACCGACAGCCGGCGCAGATCGCGCGGCCCCGCCTTGGAGCCGTCGCTCCCGACGGCGATCGGCGTGCCGTCGCTCGAGCCCGGCTGCGCCGCCCCGCCGCCGCCCGCCGCATCACCGCCCGACGACGGTGCGTCGGGCAGACATCCCGCAACGACGAACGCCACCGCCAACAGTCCCGGCGCGCGCATCACGCCTTCACCTCCGCCAGTGCACCGGGCCCGCCAAAGGTCGCACCCGTGACTCCCATCGACTCCGCCAGCGACGTCAGCACCGTCGCATGGCTGACACTGCCGAGCTGCAGGTACTGGCCGGTCTTGAAGTAGCCCGACCCGCCGCCCGCGACGACCATCGGGACCGACTGGCAGTTGTGCGCCTGACCGTCGGCGATCTCGGTGCACCAGAGCGCCGTCGTGTTGTCGAGGACGGTGTGCGCCGGGTCCTCGGGGTCGGGGACGTTGAGCCCGTCGAGCAGCGCCGCGAACTTGAGCGCGAACCACTGCTGGCACAGAGCGTGCTGATCGCGCACGCCGTGCGAGAGCCCGTGATGGCCGCCACCGATGCCCAGCCAGGTGAACGGGACGCCGTGGTTGACGTAGCCGGCCTGCAAGGTCACCACGCGCGTCACTCCGCAGCGCAGCGCGAACGCCGCCACGTCGACCTGCGCATCCATCAATTCGCCGAAGCTCTCCTGCGCCCAGACGTTCTTGCCGCGCACCTTCTCGACGCTGGCGAGCCCCGGCTTCGAAGTGCAGCCGGCGATCGGCACCGACGGTGCGGTCGGGGTCGACGCGCCGGCGGCGAGCATCGTGGCGAGCGCCGCGCGATGCGCATCGAGCTTGGCGCGCGGTGGCGTGCCGGCCAGGCGCGCCTGCAGCTCGGCCAATTCTGCGTCGGTGACCTCGAGCGCGCGCCGGCGCAGCTGCGCCGCCGACGGTCCCGTCGCCATCGGCGCCGGCGCCGGTCCCATCGACATCGCCGGCAGCCCACCGACGAGCGCATCGAGCGCCGCCGCCGGATCGGGGTTGCCCTGCACCGGCTTGCCCGCGTCCATCGTGAAGTAGCCGTCGACCGTGAAGCTCTGCGCGTAGTCGGGCACGACGCCGAGCCGCAGCGGCTTGACCCCGAGCTTGCGCGCGACCACGGTGTCGAGCGAGTCGGGCCCCTTCGCCGTCAGCACATCCTTGTTGGCGTAGTGGTTGTCGCTCCCGACGTAGTCGATGCCGCGCAGGACGTTGAGGCGCGCCGCGTGCTTCTGCAGCGGCGCCAGGATCGAGATGGCGCCGGTCGCGGTCAGGTCGGTGGCGCTCTTGGGCCAGAAGAACTCGGCCGGCGCCCCGTGCGGCGTGTAGAGCACGACCAGCCGCCGCGGCCGCGGCATCGATTGCGCCTCGGCGCGCCGCCAGCGGGACGACCCCAGGATCGGCGCTGCCAGCGCCGCCGCGCCGAGGCCCTGCAACAGTGCGCGCCGCGAAATACCCTTGCCCATGCGTACCCTCCGCCCGCACCTCATTGCGCGCGCCGCGCCGCGCCGTTCGCCGCCAATTCCCCAATCCTTTCCAGGGAGAGACCGGGGTCGGCCGTCACGAGGTGTCAACTCGCGGTGGACAACCCATATTTATTAGTGATGGCAGCCGCGACCGACCACGATCTCGACGATTCGCGCCCACTCCCCTGGACTCCGGGTGAAGGGCCATTCCGCATCAAGGGGGTCGCCTATCGCGGCCATCTGGCCTACGTCGCGGAGCACGTCCCCGGCGGCGTCGAGGAGATGCTGGCCGGCTTCAAGGATCGCCGCATCGCCGAATTCTTCCAGCAGAAGTTCCTCGCCAGCACCTTCTACGACATCGCGCCGCTGGTCATCGCCGGCTACGTCTGCGCGCGCCAATGCCGGCGCACCTTCTTCGACTTCGTCAAGGTGCGCTCGCGCTATCAAGCGCAACAGGACATCGGCGGCATCTACAGGATGCTGCTCAAGCTGACCTCGCCGGCCACGGTGGCGGTGCGGCTGCCGGCGGTGTCGTCGCAGTATCTCGACTTTCCCGGCGACGCCAAGGCCGAGCTGATCGACAAGCAGCATGCGGTCTTGAGCCGGACCGAGCTGCCGCTGATGCTCAAGACCTGGTTCACGCTCGTCTACGAGACCTACGTCGACGTCACGCTCACAGCTGCCGGCGGCAGGAGCGTGCTGTCGCGCACCAGCTACGAGCCGGACCAGCCCCTGCGCGGCTACGAGACGGTCAAGTTCCGCTGCGAGGTTTCGTGGCAATAGAACTTCTTTGATACGACGAGAATTGCCGGCACTAGAACCTGTTCCACCCCGCGGCGGAGCGATCTATGCTGCCGGCCATGCGCACCACCGGTCTGGTCCTCGCTCTGGTCCTCGCGCTCGTCGCCGGCTGTAGCAGCGCTCCGCCCAAGACCGCCGACTACGTCGCCGACGGGCACTACGGCATCGGCGTGCACACCTTCACCTTCGTCGACAGCTCGCGCCCGACGCCGGCCAACAAGAGCTACCCCGGCGCACCGTCGCGCACGCTGGTGGTCGAGGTCTGGTATCCGTCGAGCCAGGAGGGCGGGCCGTTCACCGATCCGCCCGCCGCCAAGGGCCCTTTTCCGCTGGTGCTGCACTCGCACGGCTTCATGGACGGGCGGCGCGGCGAAGGCTACCTCGCCGAGCACCTGGCCAGCCGCGGCTACGTCGTCGCCGCGCCCGACTACCCGCTCTCCAACGGCGGCGCGCCCGGCGGCTCGACGATCTCGGACACGCCGCAGCAGCCGCTCGACGCCACCTTCGTCATCGATCGCATCCTCGCGCAGTCGGCCGACGCGGGCAGCCCGCTCGCCGGCGCCGTCGACCCGCAGCGCATCGCCGCCTCGGGCCTGTCGCTCGGCGGGCTGACGACGCTGCTCCTGGCGCTGCACCCGACCTCGCGCGATCCGCGCATCAAGGCCGCGCTGGCCATCGCGCCGCCCTCGTGCATGTTCACGGCGCCCTTCTTCAGCGGCGCCGGTGCGACCGTGCCGCTGCTCTTTTTGCACGGCGAGTCCGATCTGATCGTGCCGTTGGCGCAAAATTCCGCGCGCGCCTATCCGCTGTCGCAGGCGCCGAGCGAGCTCATCGTCCTGGCCAACGGCTCGCATACCGGGTTCGCCGGAGCGGCGGCGCTGCTCGATCAGTCGATGCACCTCGACCGCCTCGGCTGCTCGGCCATCGCCGGCGCCACCGACGTCAGCTCCTTCGCCACGCTCGGCTCGGAGGCGCAGGGAATCTCGGCCGATCCCAACGTCTGCCCGCTGCCGTGCCTGGCCCCGCCCGTCGATCCCGCGCTCGACGCCGAGCGTCAGCAGGCGCTCACCAAGGCGATCGCGCTGGCGTTCTTCGACGCCCACCTGGGCGCCAATGTCGCGGCCGGAACCTACCTGCAGACCGGCGTTGCCGACGAGAACGCCGAAGTCCACCTGATGTACAAAAAGTAGACGACTAGAACACGTTTCACTTTTTGCTGGACGACCAAAATGGAACATGTTCTATTCGAAAACGGTTGTATCCCAAAGCCGGTGGCTCTCGAGACGAGGAGGCGGTGATGATGGAGAACGTGAAGACGGTGAAGGAGTATTTCGAGACCCTGCCCGAGCGCTTCATCCCGGAGGCAGCCAAGAGCGTCGAAGCAATCTTCCAGTTCGAGCTGGCCGGTGACGGTGGCGGCACCTACCACGTGACCGTCGACCACGGAAAGATGGCCGTCAACACCGGCCCGCATCCGGCCCCGACCGCCACGCTCAAGATGAACGGCGAAGACTACGTCAAGATGGTGAACGGTCAGCTCAACGGCGCCATGGCCTTCATGAAGGGCCAGATGAAGGTGACCGGCAACGTGCTTCTCGCGCAGAAGATGCAGTCGATCTTCCCGCCCAAGAAGTAGTCGCGCTTCGCACATTCCGTGTAGCTCTAACGCGGCGCCGCACCGCGAACCGGATCGGTTTGCCCGGCGCCCGAGGATGATGGCCATGAAGGAATTCGGGCTGTTCGTCGATGGACAGTGGCGCTCGCCGGCTGACGGCCGCATGCTCGCCACGATCAATCCCGCCACCGAGGAGCCGTGGGCCGCGGTGGCGGCGGCGTCACCCGACGACGTGGACCGCGCGGTGATGGCGGCGCGCCGCTCGTTCGACTCCGGAGTGTGGCGCCACCAGTCGCGGCAGGAGCGCGCGGCGGTGTTGGCCAAGA
>JAQBQH010000240.1 GCA_028287105.1 Myxococcales bacterium | reverse complement strand
TGTCCGGGGCGCGCGGGCCCGGCGGCCCGCGCGCGCGGGCGCGCGACGGGCAGCAGGTCTACGTGCTCTCGAACGGCGGCTACTTCTCCGCGCTCGCGCTCAACCCGCGCTGAGCTCCCCGCGGACGCAGTGAGGCGACCTCCCGGCGTCGGAATCCGTCGCAGTCGCCGCTGCGCGGCGTGCTCCTCCATCGGGCCCGCCCAGGTCGCGCTTCGCGCGACGCGTCCCCTCTACGCCGCGCCGGCAGGTCGCCTCCCTGCGTCCGCTCTTGCGCCTACCAGGGCGCTCTCTCGCTCATTTGCCACGTGCCCGACGCGCAGAGCGGAGGTAGCAAGGCGCGCTGCCGGCGGCGTAAAGGACCCGCGTCGCGCGAAAGCGCGACATCAGCGGGTCCGCTGGAGGAGCACGCCGCGCAAGCGGCGACTGCGACGGCTTCCGACGCCGGCAGCGCGCCTTGCTACCTCCGCGACCCCAGCCGTCTTTCGCGTAACTGACCGGCGTTGCGGTTAGCCTTCCGCGCGCGTCCGCTCTTGCCGGCGCGTCAGCTCTTGCCGCCGTGGCGGCCGGCGCCGCTCACGAACTTGTCGATCCCCTCGGCAGCATGGGCGAGCGAGGTCCAGCCGTGATGAAACTCGTTGTCCATCGCCTCCGGCAGCGACATCCCGAACTGCTCGTAGGCCGACAGCCGATCGTTGCGCAAGCACAGCTGCGGCAGCGCGGCCAGCTCGCGCGCCAGCTGCTCGGCCGCCGCGCGCGCCTGCCCCGACGGCACCACGCGGTTGGCCAGCCCCATCGCCAGCGCCTCGTCGGCGGCGACGGCGCGACCAGTCAAGATCAGATCGAGCGCGCGTGACAGACCGATCAGGCGCGGCAGCCGCACCGTGCCGCCGTCGATGAGCGGCACCCCCCAGCGACGACAGAAGACGCCGAGCGTGGCGTCGGCTTCGACGACGCGCAGATCGCACCAGCAGGCCAGCTCGAGGCCGCCGGCGACGGCAAACCCAGCCACCGCGGCGATGACCGGCTTGCGCAGGAGAAAGCGCGTCGGCCCCATCGGCGCGTCGCCCGACGGCTCGACGCGGTTGGGCGTGCCCTCGGCCATCGCCTTGAGATCGGCGCCCGCGCAAAACGTGCCGCCCTCGCCCCACAGGACCGCCACGTGCGCCGCGTCGTCGGCCTCGAACGCGCGAAAGGCGGCGGCGAGCGCGTCGGCATGCTCGCGGTCGACGGCGTTGCGCCGCTCGGGGCGGCTCAGGATGACGGTGGTGACCTGTCCCTCTTTTTCGACCCGCACGGCCATCAGCTCTTCTCCTCTGCGATCAATTCGTCGAGCGTGACGCTGCGCAGCTTGCGGGCCGCCAGCGCGTCGAGCAGCGTCGCCAACGCCTCGGCGACGACGGGTTGGCGCGCGCCGCGCTCGACGGCGTCGTGCAGCACCAGGATGGCACCCGGCCGCGCCGCCGCCACCAGACGCGCCGCCGCCTGCGCCGCCGTCGTCGACGCGCGGCCATCGCGCGCGGTCGCGGTCCAGCCGACCAGCTGGAGGTGCGCTCGCCGGGCCGCCTCGACGACCCGCGGCGAGAGCAGCCCGATCGGCGGGCGGAAGAATCGCGCGCGGGCCCCGGCACGCGCGAGCAGCTCCTGCGCCTGAGCCAGATCGGCCGCCAGCCGCGCGGGATCCTGAAACGGCGTGGTGTAGGCGTGGGCGAACGAGTGGTTGGCGAGCGCGTGGCCGCGGCGCACGATCTCGGCGAGGAGCTCGGGCATCTCGGCGGCGCGACGGCCGATGACGAAGAAGGTGGCGCGATGGCCGCGCGCCTCGAGCAGGTCGAGCAGCGGCGGCGTGTGGCGCGCATCCGGTCCGTCGTCGAAGGTGATGGCGACACGATCGCCCGCGCGCGCCGGCGCGACGGCGAGGATCGGCCGCGCGAACAGCCCGCTGCCGAGCAAAAAGACGCCGGCACCGACGGCGGCGAAGATGGCCGCTGCATCGAGCGCCAGCGCCCACCAGGGCACGTCGTAGCCGAGTAGCGTCGCCGCCACGGCCCAAAGCGCCGTCACGACGGCGACGGCGAACAGGACGCGCGCCCACGGCCAGCCGCGAATCATCGAACGCAACGATAGCCGAAATGGCGTATACATGTCGGCCGATGCGGCGCGCGTTGGTGACCGGCGGGACCAAGGGGATCGGCCTGGCCACGGCGCGCGCGCTAGCCGCCGCCGGCCACGAGATCGTCGCCCTCTACGCGCACGACGACGACGCCGCCCGCGCCGCCGAAACCGCGCTCGGCGGCGAAGGGCTCAGCTTCCGCGCGCACAAGGCGGACGTCGCCTCGGCGGCCGACATCGACGCGCTCTTTGCCGTCGAGGGCGAGCGCGGCTTCGACGCGCTGGTGCACGCCGCCGGCTTCACGCGCGACAAGCTGATGCTGATGATGCCCGAGCGCGACTTCGACGACGTCGTGGCCGCTCACCTGAAGGGCGGCTACCTGGTCGCCAAGCAGGCGCTCAAGGCGATGATCTCGCACCGCTTCGGGCGCGTCGTGAACATCGTCTCACCGACGGCGCTGCTGGGGCGCGCCGGGCAGACCAACTATGGCGCCGCCAAGGCCGGGCTCATCGGGCTGACGCGCTCGTTGGCCCGCGAAGTGGCCCGCTTCAAGATCACCGTGAATTGTGTGTGTGCCGGCTTCGTCGAAACCTCGATGACGGCCGGGCTGCCGGAAAAGGCGCGACAGGAGATGCTGCAGGCCATCCCGCTCGGACGCCCGGGGCGACCAGAGGAGATCGCCGACGCCGTCGCCTGGTTGTGCAGCGACGGCGCGGGCTACATCACCGGCACCGTGCTCGGAGTTGACGGCGGGCTGACCTAGGTTCAATAGAAGGGGCGGAATGAGTGAGCTAAAGAACGAGATCAAGGAGCTGATCATCACCAGCTTGAACCTGACCGACATGACGCCGGAGCAGATCGTCGACGACGCGCCGCTGTTTCAGGAAGGGCTGGGGCTCGACAGCATCGACGCGCTGGAGCTGGCTGTCGCCATCGAGCGCAAGTATCGGGTCACCATCCCCGACGAGGCGGTCGGCAAGAAGGTGTTCTCGTCGGTGACCGCGCTGGCGCAGTACGTGGGCGAGAACCGCCCGCCGGCGTGATGCGCGCGCTCGCCATCGCCGTGGCGCTGGCGGCGGCCGTGCCGGCGACGGCCCGGGCGCAGGCGCTCGCCGTCGACGACGTGGTCAAGAAGGTCGACGTCGCCAAGGCGGGCGTCGAGACGCTGTCGGGCGAGTTCACGCAGAAGAACCGCGTCAAGCTGTTCAAGCAGGAGCTGGCGTCGAAGGGGCGGCTCTACTTTCGACAGCCGCGCCAGATCCGCTGGGAGTACACGTCGCCCGATCCGTCGGTGATGATCCTCGACGGCAATCAGGCGCGACTGGTGACGCCGGGGGCACCGGCGCAGACCTTCGACCTGGCCAAGGACGCGACGATGCGCGCCATCTTCGAGCAGCTCTTGACCTGGCTCGGTCCGGGATCGCTGGCGGCGGCGAAGAGCGACTACGACCTGTCGGCGACGGGAAGCGCGGCCGCGCCGGTGCTGGTGCTGACCCCGAAGGCGACGAGCCCGGTCGCCAAGGCGTTCGCCAAGATCGATCTGCGGCTCGATCCCAAGACGTGGCTCATGAAGGCCATCGTCCTGGTGGAGAAGAACGGCGACGAGAAGGAGATCGACTTCTCCAAGCTCGCGCGCAACGCCAAGCTCCCCGCCGACGCGTTCAAGTAGCCGACCCCGTCACCCCGCCCCGTCTCCGAGAGCGACCTCGCCGGCGACGACGCGGACCGCGCGGCCATCGTCGAGCCGCACGCGGAGGGCGCCGTCGTCTTCCAGATCTTCGGCGACGCCTTCGAACCGATCGCGCCCGCTCGTGACCTTGACCCGCGCGCCGAAGAAGCGCGCGTGCTGCTTCCAGGCCGCCACCACCGGCGCCGCGCCCTCGGCGACGAACTGCGTGACCCAGCGCTCGAGCCGCGCGCACAGGACGCCGGCAAACTCGGCGCGCCCGACCGTCGAGCCGCGCACCCTCGCCACCGACGTCGCGATGGCCGCGATCTCCTCGGGAAAGACGCGCGCGTTCAAGTTGACCCCGATGCCGACGATGAGCTGATGCACGCGATCGATGTCGGCGCTCATCTCGGTCAGGATGCCGGCGACCTTCTTGCCGTCGAGCTGGACATCGTTGGGCCACTTGAGCGACGGAGTCACCTCGAACGCCAGCAGCGTCTCGGCGACTGCGACCCCGGCGGCCAGCGTCACCGGCGGCACGCGATGCGGCGGCAGCGGCGGCCGCAGCACCACCGACAGGTACAGGCTCTCGCCCGGCGGGGAATGCCACTTGCGCCCCAGCCGCCCGCGCCCCTTGGTCTGCTCGTCGGCGACGACGACCGCGCCCGCCGGTGCGCCCGCGCGCGCCCACGCCGCCGCCTCGTCGTTGGTCGATCCGGTCGACGGCAGATGCTTCCACGCGCGACCGATCCATCCGGTATCGAGGCGCTCCTGCATCACGTCGGCGGTGAGCGCGTCGGGCACGCTGTCGAGCCGATAGCCGCGCCGCGGCGCAGCCGCGATCTGAAAGCCGCGCCGCCTGAGCTCCCCCACCCGCTTGGCCACCGCCGCGCGCGAGATCCCGAGCAGCTCCGCGATCGCCTCGCCCGAGACGAACTCGCCCGACTGGAGGAGCGCGAGCAGCCGCTCGTCGGAGTCCACTAAAACTCGAGCGAGAGGTCGACCGCCCGCGCCGAATGGGTCAGCGCGCCGACGGAGATGCGATCCGGCCCGGCGGCGGCGAACGCGCCGATGGTGTCGAGGTTGATGCCGCCCGACACTTCGATGAGCGCCCGCCCGGCGATCTGATCGACCGCCAGCTTCACCTTCGGCGGATCGAAGTTGTCGAGCAGGATCACCTCGGCGCCCGCGACCAGCGCCTCCTCGATCTGCGCCAGCTCGGTGACCTCGACCTCGATGCGCAACGAATGCGGCGCCCGCGCGCGCGCCCGCTCGACGGCGGCCTTGACCCCGCCCGCCGCCGCCACATGGTTGTCCTTGATGAGCACGCCCGCCGCCAGATCGGCGCGATGGTTGGCGCCACCGCCGGCGCGCACCGCCAGCTTGTCGAGCGCCCGCCAGCCCGGCGCGGTCTTGCGCGTGTCGCACACCCGCGCGCGCGTGCCCTCGACCGCCGCGACGAAGCGCGCCGTCAGCGTCGCCACGCCCGACATGCGCTGCAGAAAATTGAGCGCCGTCCGCTCCGCCGACAAGAGCGCGCGCGTGCGCCCCTCGACGACGCAGACGACGTCGCGCTTGCCGGTCATGACGTCGCCGTCGGCGACCCGGGCGCTGAAGCGGGTCTCGCGATCGACGCGCGCGAACACCGCCGCCACCACCTCGAGCCCGCACACCGTCAGCGGCTCCTTGGCCACGATCTTCGCCGAAGAGCTCTCGGTCGCGCCGAAGATCGCCTCCGAAGTGACATCGCCGCGCCCCAGATCTTCCTCGAGCGCCAGCGCGATCAGCGCCTCAACCGCCGGTGTCAGCATGCCGTCGTTGTATCAGAAGGCTTTACCACTCGTCGACGTGCCAGCCGACCCGCCGCGCATGACGGCGCAGCCGCGTGTCGGGATTGACGACCCGCGCCGTGCCCACCCGCTCCAGCATCGGCAGGTCGCTATAGCTGTCGGTGTAGAAGAAGCTGCGCTGCAGATCGACCTCGTGCTCCTTCGCGAACGCCTCGGCCCAGTGCACCTTCCCGGCGCCGTAGCAGGTGGGCCGCTGGTGCGTGCCGTCGAACTTGCCGTCGCTGATGTTCATGCGCGTGCAGATCGCGTGCTCCACGCCGAGATGGCGCGCCAGCGGCTCGACGACATACGGCGTCGACGACGACAGGATCGCCAGCACGTGCCCCTCCTCTTTGTGCTTGGCGAGCGCCTCCAGCCCCTTCGGGGCCAGCTGCGACGGCACCAGCCCGTCGAAGAAGAGCCGCGCCTTGTCGGCCAGCTCGCTCTCCGACTGCCCGCGCATCGACGCGATCACCTTGGTCACGACCGCCTCCATGTCGAGCACCGACATCTTGTATTGCGCCATCCACGCCATCGCCCGCGCCATCTCGTAGAGCGAGATCTCGCCGCGCGCGCGCAGCCAGCGGATCCACAGCGACCCCGAGTTGCAGCGGAGCAGCGTGCGGTCCATGTCGAAGAATGCAGCCGGCGTCACGACAGAAGACTGGCGCCCAAGATGGCCATGATCAAGTTGCAAGCGGCGTGAAAAATGGTTCCCGGCAGGATCGACCGCGTCCGCGCGAACATCCAGCCGAACACGAGCCCGGGGAAGAAGCGCGTCAGCATCTGCGGCTCGAACGTCACCAGGTAGTGGCCGAGCGCGAACAGCGCCGCCGCGACGAGCCAGGCCCACCCGATGCGCGCGCCCAGAAACGTGCGCGACGGCGGAAACGCCTCCTCGAGCCGCCCCTGCACGTAGCCGCGGAAGAACAGCTCCTCGGGCAGCGCCACCACCACGAGCTGCGCCGGGATCTGCCAGGGAAAGAAGTCCGCCGGCATGCGCCACATCGGATGCAGCGCGTGGGCGCACGACCCCGGCACCATGCGCGGCCAGTGATCGCAGGCGACCCGCACCAGCGCCCAGAAGCCAACGGCAAAGATGGGGAGGATCGCGACCACCGCCACGGTGGCCACGATCAGGTTGAGCCGCAGCGGCTCGGTCGTGAAGCCGTAGCGCTCGATGTTGCCGCGACGGCGCAGCATGATCTGCGGCAGCACCAGGAACACCAGCGCCACGCAGGCGTGCAGGTTGCGATGGATGAAGCCGACCGACTGTCCGACGTGATAGAGCGCCGCCGTAGCCAGGGTGGCGACGGCGAACACGATCAGCACCTCGGCCAACGTGCGACGGCGCTCGAGGAGCGGGATGGCGTCGGGCGCGACCGTCGACACGCGCCGCTTACTGCCCCGCGCCGAGCGGCTCGAGCTGCACGATGGTGATCGAGCCCGCGCGCACCGGGACCACCGCCGTGCCGAGACGCGTGAGCGCGCCGCCGTCGGTGACGAGGCCGCTCGCCGTGACGGTGGCGTTGCCGGGCGGCACGTTGAGCGCCGCGTAGGCGCCGTCGCCGGAGGTCCACTTCTGTCCGCGCGACGGGACGCGCGTCGCCCCCGCGTCCTGGAAGTAGAAGACGTTGGTCGCCGAGTCGAAGCTGCCGCCGTCGCTCGACATGGCGACGGTGATTCCGCCCAGCTCCTTCTCGGCGCAGTCGCGCTGGCTGCCGGCGACGACGCCCTTGGTGTCGTCGGGCATGAGGCTGAGCAGCGCCGGGATCTCGCTCCTGGTCGTCTCCGACACGCTGACGCGCGCGCCGTCGTCGAAGGCGCGATTGAACTCGAGGGTCTCGATCGTCATGGGCGCACCGAACGTCCTGAAGATGACCCGATACGAGCCGGCCGGCATCATGATCTTGCTCGTGCCGGCGGCATCGGTGGGCGCCGAGGTGGCGTCGGGCGTGCGGGCGTTGACGTGCGCCAGCGAGGTGTAGACCTCGACGGTGGCGCCGGCCACGACGGTCGACTTCTCGAAGTCTTTGACGGTGAGGTCGAGCATCGTCGCCGCAGTCGGTGCCGCCGGGTCCGCGTGCGAACCCACGCAGCCCAGCGTCGGGGGCGACATGGCGTCGTTCACCGTCGGCTGGACGTAGGCGGCGGGCTGGCCTTTGACCGGCGCCGTACCACCACCGCAACCGCCGCCGCCGCCAGCGACACAGAGCGCGAGAACGAGCCTCTTGGACATGGGGTCATAGCCTCGCCGAAAGGCTGGCATTGCCGCAAGAGGCTGCTACACCTCGTCGCTACTTCTGACGGAGCGTGGAGGCGACTTTGCCCATGCGGGCCCGGAGGCTGCCGAGGGTGTCGACGAGGGTGTGGAGATCGTCGAAGATCGCCTGCTCGTCGGCGAGGGCGTCCAGCTCCGCGGCGGAGACCTCCGTCGCGTCCAGGAGCGCCAGCGAGCGGCCGAGGTATCCCTCGACCCGGGCGAGCGCCTTGGACGACTCGCGCACGTCGTCGTCGAGGAACAGCAGCAGGTTCTTCAGCTCGAAACGCTTGGAAAGCGCGGGGTTGGTGGTTTCGCGGTCGGGAAGCCGGTCGCGCGTGCGTCTTCTGGGGGTCGAACGGCGTTCTGGCAGCATGGCTCATCTTCGAGCCGGATTACGGTGCTGTCAAAATTTTAAAGAGAACGCCGCACCCGCTGATTTTATTCCCGAAAAGAGTAAAACCGATTTGACCGCCTCCGAGACGCCGATCATAGTATGGCGTGCTCGGCTGGCTGGCAGGCGCTTTTTCCTTGACTGGGCTCGCTTGCCCTCTAGGATCGCGCGTTTCCGAGCGCCAACTAACAAAAGTGACGGTGGGAATTTTGGCTTGGGCTTGATCCCAGAGGACAAGATCGCCGAGGTCCGTGATCGCACGGACATCGTGCAGGTCATTGGCGAATACGTGACGCTCAAGCGCACGGGCGTCAACCACAAGGGGTTGTGTCCGTTTCACCAGGAGAAGTCACCGTCGTTCAACGTCAACGCGCAGAAGCAGTTCTTTCACTGCTTCGGCTGTGGCAAGTCGGGCGACGTGATCTCGTTCCTCTCGGAGCTCGAAGGCAAGACCTTCATCGAAACCTTGCGCGACCTGGCCAAAAAATCGGGCATCGAGCTGCCCGAGCAGACCCGCTCGCCGCGCGACGAAGAGCGCGCGCGTGCCGCCGAGAGCGATCGCGCCAAGATGGTGCGGCTGCACGATCTGGTCGCCGGTTTCTATCGCGCGCAGCTCGAGACCCCGGCCGCGGAGGCAGCGCGCAAGTACCTCGAGTCGCGCGGCCTCGACGAAGCCACCGCGGAGAAGTTCAAGGTCGGCTACGCGCCCGCGGGATGGGAGGCGCTGGTCCGCTTCCTCGAGTCGAAGAAGGTGCCGCCGGAGCTGGCCGAGCGCGCCGGGCTCATCCGCCGTCGCGACAACGGCGGCGCCTTCGACACCTTCGTCAACCGCGTCGTCTACGCGCTGACCTCGCCCATGGGCGAGACCATCGGCTTCGGCGGGCGCGTCATCAATCCCGAGGATCAGCCGAAGTACAAGAACTCGCCCGAGACGCTGCTCTTCAAGAAGGGCGAGAATCTGTTCGGCCTGCATATGGCGAAGCATGCGATTCGCCGCAGCGGCCGCGCGCTCGTCGTCGAGGGAAACTTCGACGTGATGACGCTGCACCAGCACGGCATCGACTACGCGGTCGCGCCGCAGGGCACCGCGATGACGGCCGAGCAGGTCAAGCTGCTCAAGCGGTTCGGTCGCGAAGTGGTGCTCATGCTCGACGCCGATCCGGCCGGGCGCGCCGCGACCATGAAGGTGATCCATCTCTTCGTCGAGGCGGAGCTGCCGGCGCGCATCGCGCAGCTGCGCGCGCGGGACGGCAAGAAGCAGGATCCCGACGAGCTGGCGCAAAAAGATCTGCCCAAGCTGCAGGCGCTCATCGACGATGCGCAGGACGCGGTCGAGTTCTACTTCGAGCAGGTGGCTTCGACGTCGGCACCGACGGTGCCGGGCCGCGTGGCCGCCATCGAGGAGTGCGTGGGGCTGTTGCGCGCGATTCGCGATCCGCTGGCGCGCGACCTCTACGTCGACAAGCTCTCGCAGCTGCTCAAGGTCGACCTTGGCCTCGTGCAGCGCGCGCTCCGTTCGGCCGTGCAGCATCCGCCGGCCAAGCCGCGCGACGTGGCGCCCGCGCCCGTCGAGGCGGCGCCGATCCGCGAAGCGGTGCAGCGACGAATTCCGCTCACCAGCTACAAGCTACTGGCGTTTTTGGCGCAGCACCCTACCTTTTGGCCGCGCGTGAACGCCTCCCTTCTGAAAGACCCGGCAGTCCACGCGTTGGTTGCTTCGTCCCAGGCGGCCAACGTGTACGACGCGCCGGCGCTGTTGCAGGCGGCAGCGCCGGAGATTCGCGACGCGGTAGCCAAGGCGCTCGGCGACGATCAGTTCGCCGGCGATCCCGAGCCGCAGCGCGCCTTCGACAGCATCTCGACCACGATCGGGTTTCCTTCCGATCTAGAAGCGCTCATGCACGAGCGGTCCGCCGCCATCGCCCGCGGTGACCGTGACCTAACCGAGAAGTTGAACGCACGAATTATTGCCGTAAGGAGAAGCTCTCGATGAACCGTGAACGCGACACCGAGCGTCAGAAACAGAAGCTCATTTCGATGGGCAAGCAGAAGGGTTTCGTGACCTATGACGAGGTCAACGACGCCATGCCCGACGAGATCGTGTCTTCGGATCAAATCGACGATTGGCTGTCGACGTTGGGCGATGAGGGCATCGAGGTCGTCGATGGACAGGGCGCCGGCGGTGGCGTCAAGGTTCCGACGGCGCGGGTGGCGGCAAAGATCCCCGATGTGATCATCGAGGAAGACGCCGACGAGACGGTGGCGGCCGAGCCCGAGGAAAAAGAGCCGGCCGAGAAGGAAGAGGAAGAGGATTACGAGGGCTATTCGAAGACCAACGACCCGGTGCGCATGTACCTGCGCAAGATGGGCTCGGTCTCCCTCCTCACGCGCGAAGGCGAAGTCGAGATCGCCAAGCGCATCGAGGAAGGCGAACGGCGCGTCCTGCAGGTCGTGCTCAATAGCTCCACGGCGGTCGAGGAGATCCTGGAGCTCGGCAATCGCCTGAAGCAGCAGAAGATCCGCGTCAAGGAGGTCATCCGCGACGTCGACGAGGAAGACGCCGAGTTCGACGAGGAGTGGCACACCGATCGCGTCGTCAAGCTGATCGACAAGGTGCGCCGCCTGCACGGCAAGAACGAGCTGTGCAACGAGCAGCTGGCGACCAAGATCCCCGACACGAAGAAGAAGAAGCTTCGTGACGAGATCAACGAGAACAAGCAGGAAGCGTTCGAGCAGCTCTCGGAGCTGCGCATCAACAAGAAGCAGATCGAGAAGATCGTTCAGAAGCTCAAGGAGCTCGTCGTCCGCATCGAAAAGGCGGAGAACGAGGTCAAGGAAGTCGAGCACAAGATCGGCCTCTCGCAGAAGGATCTGCGCAAGACGTTGAAGGAGATGAAGTCGTCGCCGCAAAAGGCGCGCGGCCTCATCAAGAAGCTCGGCCTCAACCCCGAGGAGCTCGAAGAGGCGAACCTCGCCATCGGCAACGCGCAGCGCAAGATCAAGCGCGTCGAGGAAGAGTCGCGCCTCACCGAGGACTCGCTGCGCGTCACGTACCACGACATCCACGAAGGCGAGCGGATGGCCGAGCGGGCGAAGTCGGAGCTCGTCGAGGCCAACCTGCGCCTCGTGGTTTCGATCGCCAAGAAGTACACCAACCGCGGCTTGCAGTTCCTCGACCTGATTCAGGAGGGCAACATCGGCCTCATGAAGGCGGTCGACAAGTTCGAGTACAAGCGCGGCTACAAGTTCTCGACCTACGCGACGTGGTGGATCCGTCAGGCCATCACCCGCGCGATCGCGGATCAGGCGCGCACCATCCGCATCCCGGTGCACATGATCGAGACGATCAACAAGCTCATCCGCACCTCGCGCTATCTCGTTCAGGAGCTCGGCCGCGAGCCGACGCCGGAAGAGATCGCCGAGAAGATGGAGCTGCCGCTCGACAAGGTCCGCAAGGTCCTCAAGATCGCCAAGGAGCCCATCTCGCTCGAGACGCCGATCGGCGAAGAGGAAGATTCGCATCTCGGCGACTTCATCGAGGACAAGGGCGTCATCTCGCCGTCGGACGCGGTCATCTCGATGAACCTGGCCGAGCAGACGCGCAAGGTGTTGGCGACGCTGACACCGCGCGAAGAGAAGGTGCTGCGCATGCGCTTCGGCATCGGCGAAAAGTCGGACCACACGCTCGAGGAGGTGGGTCAGGACTTCGAGGTCACGCGCGAGCGCATCCGTCAGATTGAAGCCAAGGCGCTGCGCAAGCTGCGCCATCCGAGCCGCTCCAAGCGCCTCAAGAGCTTCGTCGAAAACTAGCCGCGCCGGTTCACGCGATCCTCCGCGCCATGCGCGCGAAGTAGTCCCTTCTCCTACAGTGGCGCTGTGAATTCTTTGCGGGATTCCGCAAATGTGTGGCGACTACTGTCCTAGCGTACCGACTCGTGCGCCTCCCAAACCCGCGCCGGACGCGGGCTTGCGGCCGTTTGAACATCGGCCCAAAGGTTGCTCACCAACGGAACAGAGGTATAACGGCAAGATGGGGATGCGGGGGTTCTTGGGCGGGGTGGTGATGCTGGCGGCAGCCGGATCGGCGGCAGCCAAGCCCGGCGAGCTCATGGACACGCCGCACTCGGACGAAGCGCCGCTCACCATCCTCGACTCCGCCGCGGCGCAGCCGTGCGCGCTCAAGAGCGGGCTGTGCGTCGTTGCCGGCTCGCGCACGACCATCGCCGTCGCCTCGCAGCCGATCGCATCGGCGGTCGAGGCGGGCACGAAGCCGACGCCGGGCAAGTCGCCGCCGGTGGTGCCGCGTTTTTCGCGCGCCGCATCGGTCGCGTCGAGCGACGGACCGCCGCCCTCGGACAATTCGCAACCCTGGACGCTGGAGATCGGCGGCCCGCTCAAGCACAGCGCCTACGCGGGCAACACGCTCTTTCTATTTTTCGATCTCGAGGATCCCGACGCCCTGGCCAACCGGCAGTTCACGGCGCTGTTCCAGGGTCCGGTGAAGGCAGGACCGAGGATGTCGGCGCGGGTGAACCTCTCTCCTGAAGAGGGGTTTCGCGCCGGACATAGCTATCGGATTCGCATCGTGCAGCTGATCGGCGGACGCGAAATCGTGTTGGCGGAAGGTGACGTCTCGCTCTTGTAAAAGTGATTTGCTCGCCCTTCGAGCAGGCGAACCCTTGCCAAGCCGCCCACTCCGATCTAACGTCGGCTCGCGTCGGCGACAAGAAGTGCTACATTCTCGGTCCCACCGACGGCGAACTCGGGCCCATAGCTCAGCTGGTTAGAGCGGCCGGCTCATAACCGGCTGGTCCCTGGTTCAAGTCCAGGTGGGCCCACGAAGGAGAGACGGGTTTGAAAGAACAACTGCTACTACTGAACGAGCTTCAGCGACACGACGCTCGAATCCAAGAGCTCGAGCAAATGGTGAAGTCGTTCCCCGCCAAGCTCGAGGCCATGAACGCCGACGTCAAGCGCGTCGAAGCGTTGCTCGAGCGCGAGCGCTCGCAGCTCACCGATACGGAATCCTGGCGCAAGCGTCAGGAGGACGAGATGAAGTCGGAGGAGTCGCGCGCCATCGCCGCCAAGCAGCGCTCGGCAGCCGTGAAGAACGCCAAGGAGTACATGGCGAACGAGCGCGAGCTGCAGGCGACGCGCAAGTCGGCGCAGGACCGTGAAGAGGAGGTCCTCAAGCTGGTCGGCGCCGTCGAGACGGCCAAGACCTCCATCACGCAGCACGAGTCCGACTTCCTGGCGCTCAAGGAGCATGTGCTCGGCGAGGAGAAGGTCGCGCAGAAGAAAATCGCGGAGCTCGAGGCGCAGATCGCCGAGGAGCGCAAGCTGCGCGAGGTCGCGGCCAAGCGAGTGCGGCCGGACGTGCTGAAGAAGTACGCCACCATTCGCATGCGTCGCGGTCTGGCGCTGGTGCCGGTCAAGAACGGGACCTGTCAGGGATGCAACATGAACATCCCGCCGCAGGTCTTCAACCAGCTGCAGCGCGGCGACAGCATCGAGCTGTGCGGCAACTGCAACCGCATCATCTATTGGGACAAGCTGCTCGAAAATCCCGATGGCTCGCCGAGCGAGGCGTCGAAATAGCGCAGCCGTTCGCCATTTCGTGGCTATATGGAAGTTGGGAGTCACGTCGGAGCGGGCGAAGTGGCCGCTGGCGGTGAAAGCCGCGAGAGGAAAGTCCGGGCTCCACAGGGCAGGGTGCCGGCTAACGGCCGGTCGGGGTGACCTGAAGGAAAGTGCCACAGAAAACAAACCGCCGCGAAAGCGGTAAGGGTGAAATGGTGCGGTAAGAGCGCACCGGGTTCCTGGTAACAGGGATCGCATGGCAAACCCCACCCGGAGCAAGACCAAGCAGGGGGCGCTGCGAAAGCAGCCGGGGCGGCTCGCCTCGTCGCCTCCGGGTTGGTCGCTCGAGCGCCGCAGCAATGCGGCGCCTAGACGAATGGCCACTACCGCGCAAGCGGAACAGGACCCGGCTTACCGCCCCTCCGACGCGACTCCCGCTGTAACTCGGAGCTGATACTCTCCCGCCCGCATGAAGCTCGCGACCTGGAACGTCAACTCGATTCGCGCTCGCACCGAGCGCGTCATCCCGTGGCTCGAGGCCAACCGGCCCGACGTCTTGTGCATGCAGGAGCTCAAGGTCGAAGAGGACAAGTTCCCGTTCGATCAGTTTCGCGCGCTCGGGTACGAGACGGTGGTGGCGGCGCAGAAGACGTACAACGGCGTCGCCATCGCGTCGCTGAAGCCGATGAGCGACGTGCGCCTGGGCCTGAGCGACGGCGTCGAGGATCCGCAGGCGCGGCTGATCAGCGCGGTCATCGAGGGCGTGCGCATCATGAGCGTCTACGTGCCGAATGGGCAGGCGGTCGGCACCGACAAGTTCGAGTACAAGATGCAGTGGATGGATCGGTTGGTGCGCAATCTCGAGGCGCACTACGACCGCGCCGAGCCGCTGGCGATCTGCGGCGACTTCAATGTCGCGCCCGAGGAGAAGGACGTCCACGACCCGGTCGCGTGGGCGCAGGAGACGCTGTTTCACATCGACGCGCGCAAGGCGCTCGAGAAGATTCGCAGCTGGGGGCTGGTCGACCTCTTCCGCCTGCACCACTGGGAGGCCGGGTTCTACTCGTGGTGGGACTATCAGATGCTGTCGTTCCCCAAGGGGCGCGGGCTGCGCATCGACCACATCTTCGCGACCGAGCCGCTGGCCCGTCGCTGCGATGGCTGCTGGATCGATCGCGAGGCGCGCAAGGGGCAAAAGCCGTCGGACCACGCGCCGGTGCTGGCCACGTTCGGGTAGCCTACCGTCTGCTCAGAGGTCGGCGACCCAGAGATCGTAGCCGCCGCGGCCGCCGTCGCGACGCGAGACCAGATAGGCGACCTTGCACGTGGGATCGACGGCGAGCTGGCGATCGTCGACGTCGCCGACCGCCAGCATCAGCGGTCGCGCGGGGCCGAACTGCACGTCGGTGGCGCCGCGGGTGGCGACGGCGAGCGTGGCCGGCGTAGTGGTCGTCGAGACCACGAGGGTGAGATCGCCGGGGACGAGCGACGGCGCGCGCCAGCCGGGCGAGGCGATGGCGGCGGCGAAGGCGCCGAGGTGGCGGTCGAGGGCCCCGGAGACGATCCAGCTGCCGCCGGCGCAGCCGGTCAGCGGGGCGACGACGAAGAGCTCGCGCGTCTCGTCGGCGGCGGCGAAGAGCGGCGAGGCGAGCGCGCCGGCGGCGCAGTTGGTCGCGGGAAAGTGCGCGACGCCGACGGTGGCGGTGTTGCCGCTCAGCGTGGCGCGATAGATCTGCGAGCTGCCGCCCGTGGAGGCGGCGAACCAGTAGGCGCCGTCGCCGGTGAAGCTGCCGCCCGCGAGCGTGAGGCCGCCGCCGATCGTGACGACGCTGGCCGGCCCGACGGTGTGCGGGTCGGCGGCGTCGATGGGGGCGAGCATGAGCGCGCCGCCCGAGAGGAAGGCGAGCGTGCGGCCCGACGCATCGACGGCGAGGTCGGTGTCGTCAGCGGGCGTGGAGACGGCGAGGAGCGTGAGGCGGGCGAGCGCGCCGGCGCGGACCCGCTCGTCGCAGCTGCGCGGGCCGACCCCGAGATCGCCGCCACCGACGACAATCGGCGCGGTGGCGAGATCCGGAGACGGCGCGACCGGCGACGAGCCGCTGCTGCAGCCGGCCGCGAGCGCGCAGATCGCGGCGACGCGGGCGAGGTGCGCGCGGCCGAGGTGCGCGCAGCTCACTTGCGAATGAGCTCGATCTCAGTCTGCGGCGGCTCGGGCGTGACGTGCACGCCGTCGCCGGCCACGAACAGATCGACCGAGGAGCGGACACCGAACGCGCCGGCGACATAGAGCCCCGGCTCGACGACGTAGCCGGTGCGCGCGATCAGGAGGCGATCGTCGCGCGTCTCGCCGTCGTCGAGATCGGCGCCGTCGCCCCAGCGCCGCGTGTCGAGGCTGTGACCGGTGCGCATGAGGTAGCGATCGCCGAAGCCGGCCTTGACGGCGACGGCACGCGCGGCGTCGTCGATCTCGAAGCCGCGCAGCGGCAGCTTCCTGGTCGCGCGCTCGACGATGAGCGCCTGCACGCGCTGGCGGACGTCACGCACGATGGCGAACAGATGCGCCGCCTCGTCGGGCACGCGGTCACCGACGTAGCCGACCCAGGTCTGGTCGGCATAGATGGCGTCGGCGCTGCGTGCGCGCGCGGCGAGCGTCAAGAGCACGACGTCGCCGGCGGCGATGCGCTCGGAGCGCTCGGGCGTGGGCACGTACCGAGGATCGGCGCTGTGAGCGCCGGCGGCGACGATGGGCGGATCGCTCGCTTCGAGGTTGTGGTCGGAGAGGCTGCGTTGCGCCAATTGCTGCGCGTCGTACTCGGTGACCTTGCCGATGCCGCGCGCGATGAAGGCGAACACCTCCTCCTTCACCGAGGCCAGCGCCGCCGCGGCGTGGCGGTGCGAGCGCTCCTGCGCGTCGGTCCAGCGCGCGCGTACGAGCGTCAGGAGATCGGCCGACGAGACCACCTGCACACCGGCGGCGCGCACCAGCTCGAGCGTGCCGGCGTCGACGCGCGAGAGGGCCGGGAGGCGCGGCGCATACTCCATGGCCAGGCGCTTCTTGCCGCGCACGAGCACCTTGAGCTGGGCGTCGAGATCGCGCCAGGTCCGATAGGTGAGTGGTCGCGGCGCATCGAAGGCGACGGCGTCGTCGGCGTGCGCGAGGAGCTGCGGCTCGCCCGCGGCGGGGATGAGGTAGAACCAGCGACGGAGCGGGCCGCGCGGCTGCAGAATGTCGCTGGCGAGCGGGTTCTGGCCGCGGTTGTCGGAGAGCAGCCAGCCGTCGAGCTTCTGCGCCACGAGGTGGGCGCGCACGTCGTCGAGCCACGAGGTCACCGGCGTCGAGCGCGGCTGCGCCCTGGGCGTGGTCGAGGGCGCGCGTGGCGCGATGCCGACGGGCGGATGGGCGCTGGCCGTGCCGCCAAGGATCACGGCGAAGATCGCGGCGAGCATCGCGGCCCCGAATCGCGCGACCGCGCTACGACGCATCATCGACCGTTCAGCCGTGGACCCGAAGCCCGCGCCGACGAGAACGATGTCGCCCATGGCGCCAGCCTACTACGGTTGAACGGGGGTTGGGCGGCGCGTTGCGCGGCGGCGTACGCGCGCGTCCAGGCGTCGTCTAGGCGGCGGTTTCCGCGAGCGCGGCGGCGAGCGCGTCGTGGAGCCGGCCGTTGGTGGCGAGGATCTCGCCGGCGTCGCTGGCATAGGGCTGGCCGCGATAGCCGGTGACGCGGCCGCCCGCTTCGGTGACGAGCAGCGCCCCGGCGGCGACGTCCCACGGCTTGATCTTCAGCTCCCAGTAGCCGTCCATCCAGCCGGCGGCGACGAAGCAGAGGTCGAGCGCCGCCGCGCCGACGCGCCGGAGCCCTTGCGTGCGCGGATAGAGCGCCGTCCACTCGCGCAGGTTGTTGCGCGCGCTCGTGGCGGTGTCGTACGGGAAGCCCGTCGCCAGGAGCGACTGCTCGAGCGCCGGCGTGTCGCTGACGGCGAGGCGGCGCGGCTCGAGCGTGCGACCCTCTTCGACGAGGAACGCGCCCTGACCGCGCGCGGCGTAGAAGTGCCAGCCGAGCGCCGGCGCCTCGACGACGCCCGCGAGCGGGCCGCTGCCGTCCTCGAGGCCGATCGAGACGCAGAAGAACGGCAGGCCGTGCGCGAAGTTGGTCGTCCCGTCGAGCGGATCGACCAGCCAGTGCCGGCCCGACGCGCCCGCCTGACCACCGCCCTCCTCCGCCACCACCTCGTCGTCGGGGAACGCGGCGCGCAGCTGCGCGACGACGTGCGCCTCGGAGCGGCGATCGTACTCGGTCACCAGATCGACGCTCGTGCGTTTGGCGTCCGACGAATGGGCGCGGCCGGCGCCCGCCCGCAAGATCGCGCCCGCTTCGGCCGCGACGCGACGGGCCACGATCAGCTCACGCATGCGCGCGCTAGTTGGCGCCGTCGATGGGCAGGTCGAGCACCATCGTCACGGAGCTCGGCGTCGCGTTGCGGAACTGCGACGACTCCGCCACGGCCGCATCGACGAGCGACGCCTGCACGGCGCGGAAGCCGAACTTCTCGGCGAAGAAGTCGCTCGCGCTCTCGGTGATGAGGTAGACGCGCCGGCAGCCGCGGCTGCGCGCGCGCCCGAGCGCGGCGTCGGCGAGCATCCAGCCGAGCCCCTCGCCGCGGCGATCGGGCGCGGTGGCGAGCGCGCGCAAGAGGCCCGCTTCGTCGTAGAGCTCCATCGCCACGCAGCCAACCACGTCGCCCGCCGGATCGCGCACGACCAGCAGATCGTTGGCGTGCTGATCGAGCTCCTGGTACGTCAGCTCCGTGCGATCGAGCAGCGCCCGCACGCTCGACAGGTCTTCGGTGCGGGCGGGAACGACGGCGTCGCCCAGGCGCGCCAGCAGCTTGTCGTGGATGCCCTCGAACCCGCCCGACGACATGATGACGACGGTGTCGCCGGCGGCGGCGTTGGCCGCGACCTGCTCGACGATCTGATCGACGCTCGCGACGTGGCGCGCGGCCACGCCCTTGCCGCGCAGATCGGCGGCCAGCCGCTCGGCGTCGAAGCGGTCGTCGGCGGGCGCCTTTTCGGGATGGCTCACGGCGCCGACGATGGTCTCGTCGGCCTCGGCGAACGCGTCGGCGAACTCTTTTTGGAAGACGGCGCGTCGCGAGGTGGCCGAGCGCGGCTCGAAGATCGAGATGAGCCGACCGCCGCCGTAGCGACGGCGGAGCGCGCGCAGCGTCTCGCGCACCGCGGTGGGATGGTGCGCGAAGTCGTCGACGACGGTGACGCCCTGCGCGACGCCGCGCACCTCCTGGCGCCGGCGCACACCGGCGAAGCGGCGCAGGCCACGGCTGATCTGATCGTTGGTCAGCCCCACCGACGAGACGGCCGCGATCACCGACAGCGCGTTGGCCAGGTTGTAGCCGCCGGGCAGCCCGGTGTCGAAGTGACCAAACGGCTTTCCGCCGTGAAGGACCTCGAACAGCGTGCGACCGCCGGGGCGCGTGGCGATGGCGCGACCGACCCAGTCGGCGTTGGCCTCGGCATGGTCGCCGTCGCGCACGACGTACGTCTCGACCTTGCACGTGGCGGCCTGCGCGATGTCGACCGCGCCCGGAGAATCGGCGGCGACGACCAGCAGCCCGTCGCTCGGAATGAGCGCGACGAACTTGCGGAAGGCGTCCTTGATCTGATCGAGCGAGTTGAAGATGTCGATGTGGTCCAGCTCGACGCTGGTGACGATCGCGGTGCGGGGCCGGTAGTGGAAGAACTTCGAGCCCTTGTCGAAGAAGGCGGTGTCGTACTCGTCGCCCTCGACGACGAAGAGGTCGCCCTTGCCGAGCTGCCAGCTGCGCCCGAAGTTCATCGGCACGCCGCCGACGAGGAAGCTGGGATCGCGGCCGGCGTCGGTGAGGATGAAGGCTGCCAGCGACGAGGTGGTGGTCTTGCCGTGCGTGCCGGCCACGACGATCGAGTGCAGCCGCGTGAGGAACAGCTCTTCGAGGAGCGCCGGGAACGAGGTCAGCTTGAGCCCACGCTCCTGGGCGGCCTTCACCTCGATCTGATCCTTGGTCTGGACGTTGCCGACCACGACCTCGTCGGGCGCCCAATCCAGGTTATGGGCCCCGTAGCCGTTCATCACCTGGATGCCCTGCTCGGCCAGCTGGGTCGACATCGGCGGATAGACGTCCGAGTCGCTGCCACGGACGTCGTGGCCAGCGGCTTTGAGCAGCCCGGCGAGGGAGCCCATGCCGGTGCCGCAGATGCCGATGAGGTGGATCTTCACGGGGTTCGAACCATGCCAGCGACGATTCAGTGTGTCAATGTCGGACCGGCTGCTTGACATGGATCGCGTCCTTCCGCGACCATAAACTGGTGGCAGAGTCTAAACGCGAACGGCGTGGCCACTTTCGCGGCAAGGCGCGCCCTGGGCGCCGCGTGGAAGTGCGTTACCGCGTCATCGAGCACGGCCAGCTGTCGGACGAGCAGCGCGCATATACGAAGAACATCGGAGTCGGTGGTGCCTTCATCATCTCGCCCGATCCGCCGCCGCCCGGGACCGCGCTGCAGATCGCGCTGCAGGTGCCGGCGTCGTCGCATGCCATCGAGGTGCGCGGCGACGTGCGCTGGATCGTCGACGGCAAGCACGACGAGCCGGAGGGCGAGTTCGGTATGGGCGTGAAGTTCGCCGGCCTCGACGTCGAGCAGTTGATGGCGCTCAACGAATATTTCGGATCTCTGACCTCGACGATGGACCACGACGAGGCCTGATTGGAGCGCCGTCCACTCGTTCTGGCGTGTGAAGATGAAGAGCGCATCGTCGAGCTCTTGCGGGCGCTCACCGAGCCGCTCGGCGTCGACCTCATCGCCGCGCGCGATGGCGCCAGCGCGCTGGCCCACCTGGCGGCGCGCAAGCCGGCCTTGATGACGCTCGACCTGGTGCTGCCGAACCTCGACGGCTTCGGAGTGCTGGAGCGCATTCGCCAACGGCGGGAGCTCGACGACATGCCGATCGTCGTCATCTCCGCCATCGCCGACGCCAACACCGTCAAGCGCGCCTACGCGCTCGGCGTGGTCGACTTCGTGGCCAAGCCGTTCAACGTCGATCTGCTCGACGCCAAGCTCAAGGTCTTCTTGAGGATGCAGCGGCTCGCCGACGAGGTGCGCACGCGCCAGGAGTTCCTCGAGAACGTCGTCGACCATCTCTCGAGCGGCCTCATCGTCATCGATGAGCAGGGCGTCATCGTCAAGGTCAACGCGGCGGCGGCGGCCGTGCTCTCGCGCGTCGCCGAGACGCTCATCGGCCGCACCGTCGCCGAGGCGCTCCCCGGCGCCGAGCCGCTCTTCCTCGTCTCGGGCGATTCGGCGCAGCGGCGCGTCACGATCGAGACCGAGAACGGCGCGCGCAACCTCGGCTTCACCAACGCCGCCGTCGACGTCGGCGGCGGACGAGGGGCGCTCGCCGTCTTCCGCGAGCTGTCGGAGGTCGAGGCGGCGCGACGCGAGCAGGAGGACCGCGCCCGACGCGAGGAGCTGGCGGGGTCGGCGCGCAGCTTCGCGCACGAGGTCCGCAACCCGCTCGCCGCCATCGGCGCCGCGGCGCAGGTGGTGGCGCGCGACGACTGCGAGAAGTCGCAGCGCATCCGGCTGGCGCGCGCCATCGAAAGCGAGACGACGCGCGTGACCGACCTCGTGCAGGAATACGTCGAGCGGCGCGACGTGCGGCGACTGCTTCAGAGCGTCGATGTCACGTCGCTGTTGAACGAGGTCGTCGAGGTGAACCTGCTCTCGTCGCCGGCGCGCGCGCGCATCTCGATCTCGTCGGCGGCGACGCTACCGTCGGTGCGGGCGGACGCGGCGCGGTTGAAGCAGGTGGTCTTGAACCTGGTGCTCAACGCCATCAAGGCGACCGACGACGGCGGGACCATCGCGCTCGACGCCAGGCCCGAAGCCGGCGGCGTCGCGCTGCAGGTCACGGACACCGGCTGCGGCATCGCCGCCTCCGATCTCCCGCGCATTTTCGAAGAGAGCTTTTCGACCCGTCAGGGCGGAGGGCTGGGCCTCCCGATCGCGCGCCGCATCGTCGAGCAACACGGCGGCTCCATCGTCGTCGAGTCGAGCGAAGGCCACGGCTCGAGCTTCACCGTGTGGCTCCCCGCCGCGTGACGGCGGGTACTGGCCAATCCCCGTCGCTGGTTAGTCCCAGTCCTTCGTCTTGCGCTTCTTCAAGAGCTGATCCCAGGCGATGATGAGGCCGACCGACACGATCTGATTCTGCGCGTGGTAGAGCCCGTTGTTGACCACCGGCGTCGGGCCGGCCGACGTCGTCATCCCGCCCGAGACGCCGTTGATCGACTGGATGTCGCCGTTCGTGACATTCCGATCGGGCTCGTAGATGAACGCGTAGCCGAGGTTGAACGTGATGCCGCGAACCGAGTAGCCGGCCCCGGCGGTGCCGCCGTACTTGGCCATGGTGTCGAAGTCCATGCGCGTGTCTTTGTACCGCGTCGCCGCCGAGTCGAAGAAGCCGCCCAACCGCAGCGACAGCACCCCCGCCGGCAGGCGGACGTTGTACGCCCCGCCGAGGCGCGCCGAGAAGGTGTCGCGATAGTTGTGCGTGATGGTCGGGTTGATGTCGCTGAACGGCCCGAGGTTCGGGATGTTGATCTTGCTGCCGTCGCCCTCGGCCTGGCTCCACGCCTCGTACGTCCCATCCAGCTCGACGTCGCCGTGCTCGAAGTTGTCGGCGCCGACGATCTTGTAGCGCACGCCCGCGCGCACGATCCAGGGCAGCTGCGAGTGGAACTCGGCGCGCTCCTGATTGAGCGGGATCGTCGCCGCTTGCGGCGGCGTCGCGTTCACGGTGCCCGACGTGTCGACCTTGACCGGTCCGCGCACGTTGACGCCGATGTCGATCGACTTGTGCGGATGCAGCATGGCGCCGAGCGCCGCCGTGGCGGTGAAGCCGCTGGTCTGGATGCGCGTCGCCGAGTCGCACACCGCCGACTCCTGCGTCTTGCACAGCGAGGTTCCCAGATCGCTGAACGACGAGTTGCCGAGATCGAAGATGGCGACGACGAGGTGCACGGCGACGCCGATGTCGAGCCACTTCGTCGCGCGCACCGAGGCCGCGAAGGTCGGATAGGCGATGAGCAGGTTCGCCGTGACGATGTCGTAGCGCTGCGGCGACGGCACGTCACCGATGGCGGTCTTCTGCACGGTGCCGTAGGTGCGATTGCCGACCGACGACGGGCCGAAGACGCCGAAGGCGAAGGTCCAGCGATCGAACTTGTTGAAGTCGGTGGTCAGGCCGATGAACGGCGCATAGAAGACGCCGCCCGTGTTCGAGACCTTGGGGAACGGCATGCCGCCGTAGGGCACGTCCGACGGGCTGTCGGGATAGGTCCCGGCGCGCGTGAACTCGTAGGTGTTGAAGACGAGGTTCGAGTCGAAGAGCAGCTTGGTGCCGCGCTGCCGCGCCAATCCGCCGAGGTTGTATTCCAGCGCCAGCGGGCTGTCGGCTTTCGCCGTGAAGGCGCCGCCGCGGCCGAGCGCCTCGGTGCCGTTGGCGGGGAACTCGAAGCCGCCGGCGAATGCCACCGACGCCAGTGACGGTAATGCGATCAACGAAACCAGGACTGCCGTAATTGTGGAGCGCTTCATGCACCCTCCGCGCGACGAGCTGCTCGCAAGTGGACCATCAAAATCGAAACCGCAGCCGGGGTCACGCCGGCGATACGGCTGGCTTGTCCGATCGAGCGCGGCCGCACCCGGCCGAGCTTTTCCTTCACTTCACGGGACAGCCCGTTGAGCCGCTCGTAGTCGAGCGCCGGCGGCAGCGCCAGCGCCTCGAGCGTGCGCAGCCGCGTCGCCTCCTCGGTCTGACGCGCGACGTAGCCTTCGTACTTGACGCGAATCTCGATGCGCTCGGCGACGCGCTCGTCGTCGCTGCCGCCGAAGGCCTGGCGCAGCTGGGCGTAGCCGACCTCCGGGCGCCGCAAGAGGTCGAGCAGCGTCCCGTTCTTGCGTAGCGGCGCCACACCGATGGCGCTCAGCCGATCCTGCGTCGCCGCCGAGGGCGCGATCGTCGTCGACGCCAGGCGCTGCATCTCGGTGTCGAGCGCAGCCTTGCGCGCGATGAACGCCGACCAGCGCGCGTCGTCGACGAGCCCGACGCGGCGGCCGAGCGGGGTCAGCCGCTCGTCGGCGTTGTCCTCGCGCAGGAGCAGGCGATGCTCGGCGCGCGACGTCATCATGCGATAGGGCTCGTCGGTGCCCTGGGTGGTCAGATCGTCGACGAGGACCCCGGCGTAGGCCTGATCGCGCCCGAGGACGAGCGGCTCGCCGCCGGTCTGCGCCAGCGCCGCGTTGGCGCCCGCGAGGAGCCCCTGCACCGCCGCCTCCTCGTAGCCCGAGGTGCCGTTGATCTGCCCGGCCAGGTAGAGCCCGCGCACGCGCTTGGTCTCGAGCGTGGCGTCGAGCTCCCGCGCGTCACAGTAGTCGTACTCGACGGCGTAGCCGGGCCGCATCATCTCGGCGCGTTCGAGGCCCGGGATCGAGCGCACCAGGGCCAGCTGCACGTCGACCGGCAGCGACGTCGAGATGCCGTTGGGATAGACCTCGTGCGTATCGAGCCCCTCGGGCTCGAGGAAGATGAGGTGGCGATCCTTGTCGGCGAAGCGCACGACCTTGTCTTCGATCGACGGGCAGTAGCGCGGCCCCACGCCGGTGAGCGAGCGCTCGAGGCCGTACAGCGGCGAGCGGTGCAGGTTGGCGCGAATGATCGCGTGCGTCTCGTCGGTGGTGTGGGTGAGATAGCAGTTGCGCTGCTCGAGCGGCGGCGCCGGACCGTCGTCGGCGAAGCGTGGCGTCGGCAGATCGCCCGGCTGCGCCTCGAGCGAGGCCCAATCGATGCTCCTGCCGTCGAGCCGGCAGGGCGTTCCGGTCTTGAGCCGCGACAGCACGAAGCCGAGCGACTCGAGCGACGCCGACAGCCCGCGCGACGGCGCCTCGCCCGCGCGCCCGCCGTCGTACTGCGCGTCGCCGACGTGGATGCGCCCGCGGAGGAAGGTGCCGGTGGTGATGACGACGGCGCGCGCGCGGAAGACGAGCCCGAGCGTGGTCTCGACCCCGGCGACCGCGCCGTCCTCGACGAGCAGGCGCGCCGCCTCGTACTGCTTCAGGTCGAGCGCCGGCGCGGCCTCGATCACGCGGCGCATCTCGGTGCGGTAGCGCGCCTTGTCGCACTGCACGCGCGTCGCCCGCACCGCCGGACCCTTCGACGTGTTGAGCCGCCGGAACTGAATGCCGCAGGCGTCGGTCACGCGCGCCATGGCGCCGCCCAGCGCCTCGATCTCCTTGACCAGGTGCCCCTTGCCGACGCCACCGACGGCGGGGTTGCAGGACATCTGCCCCAGCTTGTCGAGATCGCCGGTCAGCATCAGCGTGCGCCGGCCAAGGCGTGCCGCCGCCAGCGCCGCTTCGCAACCGGCGTGGCCCGCACCGACGACGATGACGTCGTATGCCTCGGGATGCGCCAGCATTCCTCTACTTACAATTTCCCGTGGCGGCGTCGCAACCAGAATCACAGAGGACGACCTCCCAACCGCACGCGCTGAACGTGCGCGGCAACGGCTTCAGCGAGGTGGCGTCGTCGCGGCATCGCGCGAGGATCTGGCAATCGGGGGCGTGGCAGACGACCAGCGCCTGCGCGGCCAGGCAGACCGGCGAGCGGGTCTCGTTGCCGGCGACGAGGGCGCACTTCTCCCCGCCGCCGCAGTCGGCTGCCGTCGAGCAGCGCGCCAGGCAGGCGGTCACGTAGGGAGCCGAGATGCACTGCGCCTCGGGGGCGCAGCGGTCGCAGCCGACCTTGCAGCCAAACTCGTCGTAGACGGCGCCGGTGACGGGCTGGCTCGAGCCGCCGCAGCCCGCGACGAGAACGAGGAGCATCCAGGCGCGCATGCGGTTCAATAGCGGACTCCGATGCCGATGGCCAGGGCCACCGAGGAGTCGGGCAGATAGGTCATGGCGCCGAGGTCGGCGTCGAGGTCGAGCCGCACCAGGATCGTCGTCGACAGCCGGCCGTTTCCGAGCGGAAAGAGGTCGATGCTGCCGCCGATGAAGGCGCCCACCAGGGTCGCGCGGTCGCCGCGCCAGATGGCCTGCCCCGCCGCCGGCCCCGCCCGCAGCCGCACGCGGCCGAGCCGCAGCTGCAAGGCCAGGCTACCGAGCGCCTCGAAGTAGGTCTGCCCCGAGCTGCCGGCCCGACCGGCCATGACCCGCCCGTCGCCGACGATGGCGAGGCCGACGCCGATGTCGAGCCCCAGGACGAACTCGCCGCCACCGGCCAGGGCGTCGAAGCCGGGGGTGCGCACGTCGCCCGAGCCCATGGCGGCGCGCCAGCCGCCGGTGCCCACGACCCACTCGACGTCGAGGCGGTCACGCAGCCACGCCGCGCGCTGCGCGTGCGCCAGCGGGCCGCCGAGCAGCACGGCAGCCACCAGGGCCAGCTGCAAGGCGCGGTGGAGCGGCGGCGTCACTCCTCCTTCGCTCCTCCGCGCATGTTCTCTTCCTCGGCGCCCTTCCCGCCGGCGATGCCCTTGCACGTCGCCGTGCCGTGCGCGAAGCGCGGCTCGAACTTGTAGACGTGCAGGACGAAGTCGAGGGTCAGATCCTCGAGCGTCTGCTCGGGAGAGTGCTCCACCGACCAGTTGAGCCCCTCGACGCGCGTCGAGCCGCACTTGTCGTAGATGCCGCGGTCGATGGCGCGCGCCTTGTCGAACCACTCCTTCATGTCGTCCTTGATGCAGGGTCCGGCGGCGCCGCAGGCGAACTGGAAGACGTCGTACCAGCTCGAGGTGTTGCGGCCGTATTCGTTGACGATGAGGCGCGGATGGATGCCCTGCGCCTTGTCCTTGGCCTCCATGCGCAGGCGGATGGCGTGGCGGCCCGGCGGCAGCTCGACGTAGCCGCACGAGGGCTCGGTCTGCGAGACGTCTTTGACGAGCGTGCCCTTGCCGTCGATGGTGACGGTCATCTTGTCGAAGCCGCGGCCGGTGCGGAATTCGTAGCGCTTCATGCCGGCGGCGACGTCGCCCTCGGCGCGGCTGCCGTCGCCGGTCGGGCGGCCGAAGTCGTCGACGGTGCGGCAGCTGCAGGTCGCGCCCTGACAGCGCGGCCCGGCCGTCTGTAACGCCCCGCCGCTCGCGGGCGGCGCGACCGGAGCCAGCTCGGTCTTGCCGTGGCCCGACGCGCATCCGGCGGCCACGAGGAACAAGGCAACCCGTCGAATCATCGGCGCATCGTACACTATTTGGTCGACTCCCAGATTGACAGCCGGCCACGCCCCGAGGAGGATGTCGCGTCCATGCAAGCCCGCACCATCATTGCCGCAGTCGCTGTCGCGCTCCTCTCGTTCGCCTGTGCGGGGGAGAGCGCGTCCAACTTCTTTCGCACGACGCCGAACTTCTACCCGACGGCGCAGCAGAACTACGAATACGGCCTGCGGGAGCTCAAGCGCAGCAACTGGCTGACGGCGGAGCAGTACTTCAAGCACGTGCGGACGACCTTCGGCTTTTCGCGCTGGGCGACGCTGTCGGAGCTCGGCATCGCCGACGCCGAGTTCGGCCGCGACCGTCAGACCGAGGCCATCGACGCCTACAAATCGTTCATCAAGGCGCACCCGGGCAACGAGCGGGTCCAGGACGGCTACGCCGCCTTCCGCATCGGCCTCGCGTACTACAAGCAGATTCCGAGCGACTTCTTCGTCATGCCGCCCTCGCACGAGAAGGACCAGGGGCCGGTCATCGACGCCATGCGCGAGCTGTCGGCGTTCGCCGATCAGTACGGCGACAGCCCCTACGCGGCCGAGGCGCGCAAGCTCATCGGCCTGTGCGTCAAGAAGCTCACCGACCACGAGCTCTACGTGGCCACCTTCTATCTCGACAACAACCACCCCTACTCGGCCATCGGGCGGCTCGAGGGGGTCATCAAGGACTTCCCCGCGTCGCAGCGCGAGCCGGAAATCATGTTGTTATTGGGAAAAACTTACTTGAAGATGGAGAAGCCGGCAGAGGCGCGCGCCACCTTCTCGAAGCTGGCGGCGCAGCACCCGGAGGACTTCAGGGCGGACAAGGCGCGGCTGTATATTCAGTTCATCGACAAGCGCTACGGGGGCAAGATCTAAGCCCCCATCAGAGGGGACCGAATGGACGACCGGCTGCGCAACCTCATGCACGTCGCCCGTGAGCACTACGAGAACCGCGAGTACAACGAGGCGGAGCCGATCCTGCAGCAGATCGTCCGCGAGCATCAAGGGTTCGCGGACATGTTCAACATGCTCGGCGTCATCCAGCACGGCCAGGGGCGGTTCACCCAGGCGCAGGAGATGTTCGAGCATGCGCTCAAGGTCAACCCCAGCTACACCGAGGCGGCGCTCAACCTCGCGGTGACCTACAACGACCTCGGCAAGTATCGCGAGGCGAAAGAGGTCTACGCGGCGGCCATCGCGCGGTCGCGCGCGCAGCCGCGGCAGCTCGATCCGTTCGCCAAGGGGAAAATAGCCAACATGCACGCGCGCGTCGCCGACGCGTACGCGGGCATCGGGATGAACGAAGAGGCGGCGCGAGAGTATCGTCGCGCGCTCGATCTGTGCCCCACGTTCGTCGACATTCGCACCAAGCTGGCGTCGGTGTTGCGCGACATGGGCGACAAGGAAGCGGCGGTGCAGGAGTATCAGGCGGTCAAGCAGGAGGCGCCGAAGTACCTGCCGGCGCGCGTGAACCTCGGCGTGACGCTCTACTCGCTCGGGCGGAAGGACGAGGCCAAGAGCGAGTGGGAGTCGGTGCTGCTCGAAGAGCCGACCAACAAGAGCTGCCGCATGTACCTCGACATCTTGAAGGGGTGACGATGCGCGCGCGAAGCGCGGACTGCCCAACCCGCGGCTAGCCGAGGAGCGCTTGCGCCTCTTCGGCGCGCGCGAGCGGGACGAGTAGATCGAGCTCCAGGTAGGGGCCGAAGAACTGGAGCAGCGCGCGGTGATGGGCGGCGCGCACGAAGCCGTAGATGCCGGCGGCGCGCAGGCGGGCGAGCGCGGGGTCGATCGACGCCACCGACGGCAGCGGCCACACCGCGACGAGCGTCGGCGCGTGCTGGCGCAGTCGCCACTCGAGGACCAGATCGACGCCGACGGCGGTGGCGGTGACGGCGCAGAGGGCGTCGTCGCCGGCCGACAGGGCGACGAGCGCGACGAGCACGAGCCAGGCGGTGGCGCGGCCGAGCGCCGGCAGCAGGCGGTCGCGAGAGATGCCGCGCTGGAAGGCGAAGGCGAACGGCACGGCGAGGAGCGCGAGCAGCACGCAGTGGGTGACGGCGAAGGCGATGCTGTCGGGGCGGTCGGGCGCGGGGATGGGGAGGCCCCAGGCCGACAGCCTCGAGAAGAGCGACCAGAACGACGCGGCGACGAAGAGCGGAATGGCGCCCGTGATCGGATCGCGCAAGGCCCCTGCGCGCCGACGGTGGAAGGTCAGGAGCGCGCCGGTCGCGGCGGCGACGAGGGCCAGCGAGAGGAGCGTGCGCACGTCGGCGGTGGCGTGGCCGGCGAGGGTCGAGAGCGCGGCCTCGCCCAGCAGCAGCGACACGCCGTTGCCGAGGCCGAAGTGATCGACGATCCAGCTGAGCGACAAGAGGAGCGCGGTCGCGCCGGTGAGCGTGGCGGCGAGGACGAGCTGAAAGGCGGCGCCGGGGTTCGGGACGAGGAGGACGAGCGAGCGTTGGCTGAGCGACTCGAAGTAGCGGGCGATGAAGAAGCCCTGCACGAAGGTCATCAGGAGCGCCAGCGCCACCGATGCGCGGCGGAGAGAGCGGCGGCCGGCGGGGCCGTTGCGGCGGAGGGGGCGCAGCGGCGGGAGGATGGCGGCGACGATCTCGACGAGGACGAAGGCGGTGACGATGGGGAGGAGGCCGAGGGCGACGACGCTGACCAGAGAGGGGTCGAAGGATACGGCGTTGGGGAGGGGGACGTTGGGGGTGACGGGGAGATCGATGCCGGGGAGCGTGATGCGGGAGAGGAGGAAGACGATGAGCGGCACAACGACGGTGACGACGAGGCGTAGCGCCGGGGGCATGGCGGGCATCACAGCGCGGGGGAGGGGTGACGTCAATGCGATAGGTCACGTGGGGCGGCAAGGGGGCGGCAAAACGCGCTGCGAGGCGGGGGGCTCTTGCGGACGGTCTGTGCTTCATCGAGACGGGCGGTGGATGTAGCGGGAGGCTGGCGGTTCCGCGGCGAAGGAAGACAGCGCAGCTCAACCTCGAGATCAAGCTGAGGGCGAAGCCCAAAGTTGGTTGGGGCGGTCGTGGGAAGGGCGCGGGACGGCCGCGCAAGGATGGGGAGAAGCCGCTGAAGGTGCGGATGCGGCATGACCCGCGGCCGCTATTGGCGAAGCGGTTTCCGGTTCATGTGATCTGGCGGATCAATCGGAAGGTCTGGAGCTTGAGGCCGGGGCGTCTTCCGAAGGTCTTGAAGGACGTGATCGTCGAGGCGGTGGATAAGGTCGCGTTGTCGACGGGGATGCAAGGGCTCGGAGTGCGGGTCGCAAGGGCAGTCAATAAAGTGATGGGGCGGTCGGGGAACGTCGTCAGCGATCGCTATCACGCGAAGTTTTTGTTGAACCCGACGATGGTGAAGAGGGCGCGGAATTGCTTACTGACGAACGCGTTCAAACATTATCGGATTTTGGGACCGGACCCGTTTGCGTCGAGGGTGGCGGTGTGTGAGCCGCGGACGTGGTTGGTGCGGAATCAGGTGTAGACCGGCGGGGAGCGCCGTGGCCGGCGATCGCTGGCGGTGTCCCCGGCCTTGCGGACGAGTCACTCACGTTTGTTAAGAAAAAACTTAACTCGGAGTGAGTGATGCCGCGCGTGATGGTCATGGCGTTCCTGTCGTTGCTGGTTGCCGGCTGTGGCGGGAGCGATGGAGGAGGTGGAGGCGGCGCCGGCTCGGATGGGGGCGGCACCGGTGGCAATGGCGGTAGTGGCGGCAATGGCGGCGGCGGCGGCGGCTCAGGGGGCGGTGGCGGTAGCGGCGGTGGCGGAGGCGGGGGCGGCGGCGGGGCTACCGGCGCCCATGACTACGGCAAAGATGGCCCGTATCTCGTCGGTGTCGTGGACGCTCACTACACCGGGCCATCGATGAACGATACGCACGTCATCATCTACGTCCCTGGCGCGGGCGGGACGGGGGCGGGGGCGAAGCCGGTGGTCATCTTCAACTCCGGGGCGGTGATGCTGGCCGAGCGGTATGCGGCGTATGGCAGGCGCATGGCCAGTTGGGGGATCGTCACGGTCACGCGGGACGATCTCGGTACGGGTGGGCTCATCAACACGCCGAAGCCGTCGGCCGACGTGGTCATGGACGACGTCGACATGATCGACCACTGGCTGCCCACGCAGAACGGCGACGCGGGCGGCAAGCTCGGGGGGGCGCTCGATTTGAGCCGACTCGGTATCGCGGGGCACTCGCGCGGCGGGCAGGTCTCGTTCCTCGTCGCTGCCGGTGGGGGGAAGGGCAAGGTCAAGGCGGTCTTCGGTGTCGATCCCATCGACGGGTCGGCGTCGGGGTCGCAGGCGCGGGCGACCATCGGCAGTCTCGGCGTGCCGGTCGTCCTCATGGGCGAGACGACCAGCGCGTCGGGCGCGATGCCCTGCGCGCCTGCCGCCGACAACTACGACGTCCTCTACAAGGCCGCGGCGTCACCGGCCCTCGAGATCACCGCCGTCAACGCCGATCACATGCAGTTCCTCGACCCCAACGGCTGCGGGCTCTACTGCTCGCTGTGCATGCCGGCGGGGACGGCCAGCGCGCCTCTGGTCCTCGGCTACACGGTCAAGTACGTCACGGCCTTCTTTGCTCGCGAGCTCAACGGCGACGCCACCGTCGGCGCGCACCTCGAAGGCGCCGGGCTGGCGGCAGCCGCCGCGGCCGGCGAGGTCACGACGCTCGCCAAGTAGCGCCTCAGCCTCAGCGCCTCAGCCTCAGCGCCTCAGCCCTCGCCCCTTCCGCCCCGCTCAGTCGTGCGACTTCAGCACCCACAAGACGTCGGCCACGCGGTCCCGTCGCGCGTCGGCCTCATCGTCGTCGAGCACCGGCAGCACCGTCAGGTACGGCGCCGCCCCCCGTCGCGCCGCGCGGTCCGGGATGGCCCAGCTCCGCGTGTGCCCCTCCCCCGCCACCACCACCAGCCGCGCCGGCCCGCCGGGCGCCTTGAGCGCCGCCGCCACGCGGTCCGCCATGGTCTCGTCCCACACCAGCTGCGCCGCGTAGAAGCGCTCGAACTTCGCCTCGTCGAACTTCGCGTGCGGGTGCTGCGCGAAGGCCTCGCGCACGAACTCGCGATGCTTCTCCGGCCCCGCCTTCATCTCCGGCAGCTGCGACTTCTGGTCCGCGCTCAGCGCGTCGAGCCCGCCCTTGGCCACCGCGTGCGCCAGGTCGCGCGGCGCATTGAGCGCGTAGGCCGGCAGATGATGCGCGCGGCAGAACTCGAGGAGCGGCTTGTAGAAGCCCCAGTCGAACCCCCACGTCTTCTCCCACGCCACCGCCTGCAGAAAGCCGGCCTCGTCGAGCGTGCCGCCGACGTACGCCTCGAGCGAGCCCTGATAGGTCCGCGGCAGCATCTCCATCCCGAGCCCCACCGACGGGTCGGCCGCCCAGGCGCGCTCCAGCACCTCGACCTCCGCCGCGTGATGGTGCGGGTTGGGGTGCTCCTCACCGACGTAGATGACCTTGGCGGCGCGCAGCTTTTCGTCGAGGTTGCGATCGGTCAGCTCGTCGCCGGAGTCGGTGTCGACGGCCCGATGCGGCAGCGGAATCGGCTCGTGCGCCCCCTTCATGCCGTGGCGCGCCTCCTCCGCCTGCCCCGCGGCCGCCGTCGGCTGCGACGCCGGCGCGTGCGCGCATCCGGCCACGAACATCAACGCAATGAGGACGCGCCACATGCCGCGAGTATACTGCGCGCGATGCGCGTTCTGACTCGGGATCTACCCGGCACCGGCGGCCTGCACAAGGCCTCGCCCGAAGACTTCATCGTCGATGAGCTGCCCGCCTACAGCCCCGCGGGCGAAGGCCCCCACACCTTCGTGCGCATCGAGAAGCGCGCGCTCACCACCGCCGAGGCCGTGGCGCGGCTCTGTCGCGCGCTCGCCATCTCGCCCAAGGACGCCGGCGTCGCCGGGCAGAAAGATCGCCAGGCGCTCACCCGCCAATGGGTCTCCCTGCCCGAGGTCGATCCCGAGCGCGCCCTCGCCGCGGTGGTCGACGGCGTCAAGGTGCTCGAGGCGGCGCGCCACGGCAACAAGCTGCGCACCGGCCATCTCGCCGGCAACCGCTTCACGCTGACGCTGCGCGGCGTCGGTGCCGATGCGGTCGCGCGCGCCCAGGCCGTCCTCGATCGCCTGGCCGCGGTCGGGCTGCCCAACTACTTCGGGACCCAGCGCTTCGGCGCCCGCGGCGACAACGCCGCCCGCGGTAAGCTGCTCCTCGCGCCCCCGACCGGCGCCGCCGACGCCAAGCGCCGCCCGCGCCTGCCGGGCGCCGAGATCCGCATGCTGGTGAGCGCCTATCAATCGGAGCTCTTCAACCGCTACCTCGACGCCCGCATCGACGACGACCTCCTCGGCACCGTCGTCGCCGGCGACGTGCTCAAGAAGACCGACACCGGCGGCCTCTTCACCGCCGACGAGGTCGCCGTCGCCGACGCGCAGGCGCGCCTGACCGCCCGCGCGCTCGTCGTCACCGGCCCCATGTTCGGCCACAAGATGATGTCGCCGCCCCCCGGCTCGCCGTCGCGCGCCCGCGAGGACAGCCTCCTCGCCGCCGAGGGCATCGACGCCGCCACCTTCGCCGTCATGGGCAAGCTGGCCGAAGGCACGCGCCGCCCGCTCCTCGTCCCCGTGGCCGCCCCCGCCGTACGCCCCGCCGGCGACGACGCCATCGTCCTCGAGTTCGCCCTCCCCTCCGGCTCCTACGCCACGGTGCTCCTGGCCGAGGTCGTGAAGTAGCAGCCCTTACGGAAGGACGCGGTCCGAACGTCGTACGATGGAGCATGGCGTTTTCAGACCCCACCATCACCCACTGCATGAAGTGCGGCGCGCCAGCGCCGACGTGGCCGATCAAGCTGCACCAGAACATCGGCCTCATCGCCGCGCATCAGCGCAGCATCTTCGAGGGGCAGATCTGCAAGCCTTGCGTGCATCGCGAATACTGGAAGAAGTTCGCGATCCTCGTCACCGTCGGCTGGACCAGCTACTACTCGATCATCATCGGTCCCGTATTGCTCGTGCTCAACACGGTCAACTACGTCAGGACCGTGAGCTCCAAGCCCGTCGGCCTGCCGCCCCGCCACGACGGTCCCGCGCCGCAGCTGCTGCCTCCGTCCTGAGCAACGCCCGCCTCGCCCCGCGCGTCAGATCGATTTGAATGTCCGCTTGTTGCGGCATACACTTGCGCTTCATTTCTTCGACGCGCACATAGAACGGGGCCTTCATGCACATAACGGAACGATTTCTCGCCTTCACGCTGCTGGGCGCCGAGTGGGTCTTGTGGCTGCTCGTCCTGCTCTCGATCATCAGCTTCGCCATCATGATCGAGCGCGCGTACTTCTTCCTCACGCACGGCGTCGATGTGGAGTCGCTCGGCAGCGACCTTCGTCGCCTGCTCTCCAAGGGCAGCTTTGCCGACGCCCGCAGCCGCGTCAAAGGCTCCGACTCGCCCGAGATGACGGTCATCGCCGCCGGCCTCGAAGAGATCGAGCGCGGCACCGACTCGGTCGCAGAAGCGATGGTCGGGCAGAAGGCGAAGGAGCGCATGCGCCTCGAGCGCAACCTCGCCTTCCTCGGCACCCTCGGCAACAACGCCCCCTTCATCGGCCTCTTCGGCACCGTCCTCGGCATCATCAAGGCGTTCCACGATCTCGCCGGCAACCAGGCGGGCGGCGTGGCCGTGGTCATGGCCGGCATCTCCGAGGCGCTCGTCGCCACCGCGCTCGGCCTCCTCGTCGCCATCCCCGCCGTCGTCGGCTACAACATCTTCAACCGCCGCGTGCGGCAGACGATCGCCAACACCGACGCGCTCGCCCACGTGGTCCTCGCGCAGCTCAAGGGCGAGGGCGACGCGCCCGCCTCGACCGAGAAGTCGAAGTCGGGCGCGGGTAAGCTCTCGGAGGCCAAGTAGATGGCCGGCGGCGCCTCCTATCAGGACGACGAGGGAGGTCAGGGAGCGATCACCGACATCAACGTCACGCCGCTGGTCGACGTGACGCTGGTGCTCCTCATCATCTTCATGGTGACCGCACCGATGATCGTGAACAACCCGTCGATCAAGGTCGAGCTGCCGAAGGCGGCCACCGGCGACGAGACACTCAAGTCGACGCTGGCGCTGACCCTGTCGCGCGACGCCTCGGGCGCCGTCGGCATCTACGCCAACGGCGAGAAGACCGACGAGGAGCACGTCAAGCAGCTCATCCCGGACATGCTCGCGAAGAACAAGGATCTGCAGGCGATCATCGCCGCCGACCGCGGCATCTCCTACGGCGACGTGGTGCACATCGTCGATCTGGTCAAGTCGTTGGGCGTTCACAAGTTCGCGCTCAACACGGATCCCACTCCGTAGTCGAGCGTTAGAAGCAGTAACCGATGGCGCTGTCCAAGCCCGACCTCGTCGCAATCATCGGCGCCCTGACGGCGCACGCGGCGATTGCGTATGGGCTCGCCCACGTGCCGGAGCGCCCGCCGCATCGCCCGTCGTGGGTCGAAGTCGACATGCGCAAGAAGAAGGTGCCGCCGGCGCCGCCCAGGGTGGAGACGCCGCCGCCGCCGAAGATCGAGCCGCCGCGCAAGGTCGAGAAGAAGAAGATCGCGCCGCCGCCGGTCGCGCCGCCGCCCAACGCCGAGCCGCCCAAAGAGCCGCCGAAGGAGCCGCCCAAGCCGATCTTCGGCGTCACGATGTCGTCGACCACCGAGGGTGACTCGTCGATGGCGGTGCCGGTCGGCAACACGACGATGATCGACCCGGCCAAGTCGGGCAAGGGTCCGGTGGTGCCGCTGCCGTCCGCGCCGCCGCCGCCGCCCAAGCCGTCGTACTCGCCGGTCTCGGAGCTGTACGTGAAGTCGTTCCCCGAGGTCGACTCGGAGGCGTGCGCGCGTTCGACCGAGTATCCCGACGAGGCCAAGCAGCTCGGCATCGAGGGCGACGTCAAGCTGCGCGTGGAGCTCGACGACAAAGGCAAGGTCCACGGCATCAAGGTGCTGGCGGGCCTCGGCCACGGGCTCGATCAGGCGGCGGTGCACGCGCTGACGCATCGCTGCAAATTCAAGCCGGCCATCGCCACCGACGGAAAACCGGTCGCGTTCGTGATCCAGTCGTACCTGTTCAAGTTCCAGCTCGATCGCTAAGATGACCGCCGGGTGCTCCGGCTCGTCTTGTTGCTGTCGTTGGCTGCGTCGCTGGTCGCGTCGCACGCGCAGGCGCAACCGCTCGTGCCGCCGAAGTTGGTCGAGCGCGTCGAGGCGCCCTATCCCGAAGAGGCGGCGCGCGCCGGGTTGACCGGCACGGTCACGCTCGAGCTCATCGTCGACGAAGAGGGGCGCGTCGTGCACGCGGCGGTCCTCGGGGCCGCGGGGCACGGCTTCGACGAGGCGGCCCTGGCGGCGGTGCAGAAGTTCAAATTCGAGCCGGGGCGCGCCGACGGCAAGCCGGTGCCGGTGCGCGTGACCTATCGCTACGCGTTCGTCATGAAGGCGCCCGTCGACGCGGCGTCCGGTGCCGCTGCGGCGCCCGCCAAAGCGCCGCCGGTGCGACTGCGCGGCTCGGTGCACGAGCGCGGCACCCGCGCCGCCGTCGAAGGCGCAGCCGTCATCGCCCTCGACGAGCGCGGCGCCGCCGTCGGCCAGACCGAGAGCGGCGCCGACGGATCCTTCGCGCTGCCGCTCGCGCGTGGCGGCGCCGTCGAGGTGGTCGTGGCCGCGCCCGGGTATCGCACGCTGCGCGCGCGCGAGAAGCTCGGCGAGCGCGACGCCGTCACCGTGCGCTACGTCGTCGCCCGCGCCAACGAGGCGCTCTACGAATCGGTGGTGCACGCGCCGCCGTCGCGCGAGGAGGTCGCGCGCGTCTCGCTCGACGGCGAAGAGGTGCGGCTCATCCCCGGCACGCGCGGCGACGCTCTCGCGGCCGTGCTCAACCTGCCGTCGGTGGCGCGCTCGCCGTTCGACCTCGGCCAGCTGGTCATCCGCGGCGCCGCGCCCGGCGAGTCGGGCGCGTTCCTCCTCGGCATGGAGATCCCCAACGCCTTCCACTTCGGCGGGCTGACCTCCACGTTCAACTCGTACCTCCTCGATCGCTTCGACCTCATCCCGTCGAACTTCAGCGTCCGCTATGGGCGGCTCACCGGCGGCATCGTCGACATCGTCCCGCGCGAAGGGCGCAAAGATCGCATCCACGGCGACATCAAGATGGACGTCTACGACGCGCACGTCCTCGTCGAGGGTCCGGTCGGCAAGGGCTCCTTCGCGCTCTCGGGGCGCCGCTCCTACGTCGACGCCTTTCTCGGGCTCTTCTTCTCGTCGGGCTCGCTCACCGTCGCGCCGCGCTATTACGACTATCAGGCGCAGCTCGACTACCCGGTCGGCGGCGGCAAGCTCAAGCTCCTCGTCTTCGGCGCCGACGACGACGTCGCCTTCGTCAACAAGACCCCGCCCGACGCCGACCCGTCGCTCACCGGCACCTTCTCGACGCGGCAGTGGTTCCACACGCTCTTCGCCGATTGGAAGAAGAGCCGCGGCCGCTGGGACGCCGACGTCACGGTCTCCTTCGGCCCGCAGCACTTCGACGGCAACGTCGGCGCGGCCGCGCGCTTCAACCTCGATCTCCTCGAGCTGGATCTGCGTTTCGAGGCCGTCTACCGCGTCTCCAAGCGCTTTCGCATGACCTACGGCCTCGACCTCCAGGGCGACTACTTCTGGGTCTCGGTCGATGCGCCGCAGCAGTCCACCGAGGAAGTGCCGCTCGGTCCGCTCGGTGAACGGCCGCGCCTGAGCCTGCGCGACCGCGGCCTCGAGGTCTCGCCGGCGGTCTACGCCCAGGGCGAGCTGTGGCCGTTAGCCAATCGCCTGCTCGTCATCGCCGGCGTGCGCGCCGATCGCCTCGCCGGCTCGGATCGCATCCTCGTGCAGCCGCGCCTGAGCGCGCGCTTCAAGGTCGCCACCGAGACCTGGCTCAAGGCCGGCATCGGCCTCTTCCACATGCCGCAACAGGCGCCCTACTCCGACGCGGTGCTGGGAAATCCGTCGCTGCGTGCGGAGCAGGCGTGGCACTTCACGCTCGGCCTCGAGACCCGACCGATCCCGCAATACCGCGCGCTGCGCGTCGAGCTCAACCTCTTCTACAAGGACCTCACCTACCTGGCCGTGTCGTCAGACGCGCAGACCCAGCGCGCCGGCCAGATCGTCGCCGAGCGCTACAGCGACGAGGGCATCGGCCGCGTCTACGGCGGCGACCTCCTACTCAAGATCGACAGCGGCAAGCGGGTCTACGGCTGGCTCTCCTATACGCTCCTCAAGAGCGAGCGGCGCGACCATCCCGGCGAGCCGTGGCGGCCGTTCCAGTACGACCAGACCCACATCCTGACGCTCATCGCCGGCTACCACCTTCCGTGGGAGATCGACTTCGGCGTGCGCTTCCGCTACGTCACCGGCAACCCGGCCACCCCGCTCGGCCCCGGCGTCCTCGACGCCGACCAGAGCGTCACCATCCCCATTCCGCGCGCGGCCTTCAGCGAGCGGATGCCGTCGTTCGCGCAGCTCGATGTGCGCGTCGACAAGCGCTTCGTCTTCAAGAGCTGGATCCTCGGCGTCTACCTCGACATCTCGAACGTCACCAACACTGCCAACGTCGAGGGCTACGCCTACTCGTACGACTACACGCGCCGGCGCGCGGTCACCGGGCTGCCCATCCTGCCGAGCATCGGCCTGCGCGCGAGCTTCTGATGCGGGCGGCGGGTATACTGCGGGGCCGATGAATCGCGCGCTCGCCACCGTCGCTGTCGCCTGTGTCGCGGGAACGCTGGCGGGCTGCTCGAGCGACCTGCCGGCGGCGAGCTTCATCGACAAGCTGCGCGTGCTGGCGGTGCGCGCCGAGCCGCCCGAGGTCGCGCCCGGCGAATGGACCGCGCTCGATCTCCTCGCCGTCGAGCCGCGCGTGCAGCAGCTGGACGGGGGCGCGGCGCGGCCGCTGTCGGCGGTGTGGCTGGCCTGCACGCTGCCGTCGGGCACGCTAACCGTGTCGCCCTGCGGAGTCGGCGGCGGGCTCGGCACGAGCGGCTCGACGACGCTGGCGCCGCCATCCTGCGACGACGCGCCGGGCGCTCCCTTGTGCGTCATCAGCACGAATTTGAAGACGGCGTATCTGGCCAACCCCGGCCTCCTCGGCGACGCGGCCTCGGCGGAGCTCCTGATCACCGTCGCTGTCGCCGACACCGATGCCGGCGCCATCGGCTGTCTCCTCGACATCGCCAACAACGAGGGGCGCCCGACCGACCCCGACCACTGCGTCGTCGCCTTGAAGCGCCTCCAGATGAGCGCGCCCGATCGGCGCACCAGCGCTCCGAATCACAACCCGACGCTGGCCACCTTCACCGCCGCGTCGCCCGCCGGCAACTACACCGCCGACCTCCTCGACGGCAACGGCGTCTTCACGCTCGCCGCCGGCAAAGATCTGGCGTCGTGGGAGATCGCCGCCAATCGCGCCGCCGACGCCGCCGAGCGCAAAGCCGACGGCACCTACGAAGCGCTGACGGTCTCGTGGTTCACCTCCGCGGGCCACCTCGACGGCGGCCGCTCGCTCTACCTGCCGCCCGGCTGCAACGATCCGGCGGCCTGCGCCGCTGAGCTGCCCGAAGAGGGCGCCTCGACGACCTGGTTCGCGCCGACGCCGGCCGAAGCGGCGACGACGACCGAGGCCGGCGGCGAGATCGACTTCTACGCCGTCATTCGCGACGATCGCGGCGGCGTCGGCTGGCGCGCCGGCACGCTGCGCCCCACGCCGTAGCTTTCGCCGTCGTAGCCTCGTACGACGTGGTCAGCGCTTGAGCGTGGCGAAGGCGGCGCGAACCGCTTCGTTGAGGCTGGCGTGATCGAACGGCTTGCGCAGGACACCGACGCAGCCGTCCGGCGGCTCCTCGCGGCCGGCGCTCGAGCAGATGATCGCGATGTCGCGCAGCGACGGATCGGCGTTGATGGTCCGCACCAGCTGCCAGCCGTCGATGCGCGGCATGATCATGTCGACGAGCGCGACACAGGGGCGCGGCACCTCACGCAGCACCGTGATCGCCTCGTCGCCGTCGCACGCGACGCGGACGTCGTAGCCGTCGTCGGCCAGGACCTCGGCGATCGCCTCGCGTACCGGCTCGTCGTCGTCGACCACCACCACCCACTCCGTCACGACGACAGGAGTATCAAAGGCGCCCGGATCTGACAATGGCAATTTGTCAGACAAATTACCCACGTGGCTGATGGCATACTGCGAAGATGGAGATGCAGGCGGAAGCGCAGGCGTTCTTCGAGGGGCTGCAGACGCGCATCTGCGACGGGCTGGAGGCCGAGGACGCGAGCGCGCGCTTCCGCGGCGACGCCTGGCAGCGGCCCGGCGGCGGCGGCGGGCTGTCGCGCGTCCTCGTCGACGGCGCCATCTTCGAGAAGGCGGGCGTCAACTTCTCGTCGGTGCACGGAGAGCTCAAGCCCGACTTCGCCGCTTCCTTGCCCGGCGACGGCCTCGCCTTCTTCGCCTGCGGTGTCTCGCTGGTCCTGCACCCCAAGAGCCCGCGCGTCCCGACGGTGCATGCCAATTTTCGCTGCCTTCGCCGCGGCGCGACGCTCTGGTTCGGCGGCGGCGCGGACCTCACGCCCTATTATCCCGAGCGCGAGGACGTGCTGCACTTTCACCGCACCTGGAAGACCGTGTGCGATCGCCACGACCCGACGTTCCATCCGCGCTTCAAGAAATGGTGCGACGACTACTTCTACCTTCCGCACCGCGGCGAGACGCGCGGGATCGGCGGCATCTTCTTCGATCAGCTCCCGAGCGCGCACTTCGCGTTCGTGCGCGACGCGGCCGACTCGTTCCTCGACGCGTACCTGCCGATCGTGCGCCGCCGTAAAGAAGAGGGCTGGGGCGAACGAGAGCGGCAGTTCCAGCTCTTGCGGCGCGGCCGCTACGTCGAGTTCAACCTGCTCTACGATCGCGGCACGATGTTCGGGCTCAAGACCGACGGCAGGACCGAGTCGATCTTGATGTCGCTGCCGCCGCTGGTGCGCTGGGAGTACGACGCGCAGTTCCCGGCCGGCTCGCGCGAGGCGGAGCTGCCGTCATGGCTGAAGCCGCGTGATTGGTTGGGCGAAGGCTGAGCGGATTAGACGGTGAACGCTTTGGCCATGCGGTAGAAGCCGAACGAGATGAGCCCCCAGGCGACGAGGATCGCCAGGCTGTGCGGGACCCACATGACGTGCTTGTAGTCGATGCCCATCTTGGCGTACGCGCCCGAGACCTTGACGACGTCGTCGATGCGCGTGACCGCGAACACCGCGACGCCGAAGAGGACGAACTTGAAGGCGGCGCCCATGTCGCCACCGACGGTCTTGGAGAACTTCCAGGCGTAGTACATCGCGGTCACCGAGGCGATGAACGCGGCGACGACGGCAATGGTGCTCGGAATATCGACGACGACTTCGATCGGCATTGCGGTTCCCCCTGAACGCGATTCGGCGCCGAATATAGCGGAAGAGTTACTTGCGTGCGACGTGGGCGCGCTCGACTTCGGCGCGCATGGTGCCGGAGAGGATCTTGCCGTACATGACCCAGTCGGCGAAGAACGAGTAGACGGGGTACTTGAAGCTGGCCGGCTTGTTCTTCTCGAATACGAAGTGGCCGACCCACGCGAAGCCGTAGCCGGCGACGGGCATGGCGGCGAGCAGCCACGGACGACCGGTGACCAGCGCCGCGGCGACGATGGCCAGCACCAGCGTCGAGCCGATGAAGTGGAGGGCGCGCGTGATCGGACGCCCGTGCTCACGCACGTAGAAGGGCCAGAATTGGCGGAAGGTGGAGATCCGCTGACCGGCGACTTCGCGCTGCTGCTCTCCCGTGATTTCCGACGCCATGGGCGAAGCTTAACACAGCCTGCAAATCCGGGCAGTTGACGGTTGAGCGGTACGCCGGAAAACGAAAATCCGAGCCGCTACAGCGTCTTGACGTAGGCGACGAGCGCGTCCTTGTCGCCGCCGGAGAGCGTCGAGGAGAAGGGCAGCCGGTCGACGACGTCGCGCAAGGTGGCGGCGCTGCCGTCGTGGAAATAGGGTGCGGTGGCGAAGATGCCGCGCAAGCTGGGCGTGTCGAAGTCGCAGGCGGTGTGCATCTTGCCGACGAGCTCGTCGGGCGCCGGCTGATCGACGAAGTCGCCCGCCTGCACGCAGGTGCCGACGTCGTGCAGCACGATGGGGCCGGCCAGATCGAGCGTGGGATTTCCCGTCGCCGAGTCGGTGAGGTACTCGCCCGAATGGCAGCTCTTGCAGTTGGTCAGGAAGAGATCGCGGCCGTGCTGCTGCTCCGCCGTGAGCGTGCCGTCGGCGCTGCGGTTGGGGTTCTGCGGAAATGGGATGGCGAGGTTCACGAAGTCGGCGAGCGCCTGCAGGTCGGCCGTGTGACGCGCGTCCGACTTGTGGTAGGTGCCGCCCTGCTCGATCTGAATGGTGACGTCGTAGTCGGTGATGCTGTTGCGCAGCGCCTGACGCAGGAGGAACCCGGTGTTGATCGGCCCGCCGGCGTTCGAGGGCGTGTCGCGCGGGCCGACGAAGAAGCGCCAGGTGACCGCGTCGGTGGCGCCTTCCAGATGGCAGCTCGAGCAGGCGACCCAGAAGTTCTGGGTGATGGGGAACGCGGCCGAGTTGGCGGTGTAGAAGAGGCGCTGGCCGTGGCGGAGGTTGGCCGGCATCGGGTCGGCGGCGACGGTCTTGATCGGGTCGCCGTCGACGGCAGCGGGCGTGAGCTTGTCGGCCGCGTCGAGGCGCAGGACGACGACGTTCTGGCTGTTGCGGCCGTGGACGTAGGCGAAGCGGCCGAGGTGGTCGACGGCGATGCCCTCGAGGAACGACGCCGGCAGCGGGCGCACGAGGCCGAGCTCCACCTTCTCGACGGCGTCGAAGACCATGACGTCCTCGGACTGCGAATCGGCGACGAGCGCCAGCTTGCCGTCGGGGGAGAAGGCGAGATCGCGCGGGCCGGAGACGACGTCGTTGAAGGCGCCGCCGCCCTCGGCGTCGTCGATGGGCGTGAAGTTGAGGCGACCGCCCTCCTGGGCGCCGCTCGGATCGAGCGTCGAGATGGTCGGGAAGACCGTCGACTGAAAATCGAGCGCCGGCTCGGGCGTGAGGATGGCGAGGAGCAGATGCGGCGCCCAGAGCTCGCCGGTCGTCGGATGCGGCACGGCGGTGTAGACGCCGCGGGCGACGCCTTGCGGGAGGGTCTTGGTGTCGTTGCGCGGCTGCTCGGCAAAGGCGACCGTCGACTTGACGGTGAAGCTCGCGGTGTCGACGGTGGTGACGCCGCTGCCGGTGAGCAGATGGGTGACGTAGAGCGAGCGGCCGTCGGCGCTGATGCTGGCGCCCCAGGGATGCTCGGGGACATCGAGGGTGCCGACGATGACGTCCTTCTTGGCGTCGATCTTGGTGATGGTGTTGGCTTCGTGGCTGACGGCGTAGACCACCGACCCGTCGGGCGCGGCGACGACGCCGGTGGGCGAGGCGCCGACCGGGAGCGAGCCGAGGACGGTGTGCTTGCGCGCGTCGATGATGCAGATCTGGTTGGCGGTCTGCGCAGCGACGTAGACCTTGTCGCCGCTGGGCAGGATGGCGAGCGCGCGCGGCTTGATGGCGGGCTCGAAGCGGCCGTTGGCGGCGACGGCGGGGGGCGGCCCGAGGGCGACCTCGGCGACGACGGCGCGCGTCGCCGGATCGATGACGGTCACCGAGTCGGCGTCGGGGTTGACGACCCAGAGCGCGCGGCCATCGGCGCTGAGCGCGATGGTCGACGACGCGACCGGAGCGCGGTTGGAGGAGCCGCTGCAACCGACGGCGGCGACCACGAGGGCGAGCCTTAGACAGTGCTTCATGACTACGGCTGTAGGTTATAGCGCAGAAGGCGGAGGCATGGGTGCTGTCTATCGATGCGCGGGTCCCGGCAGAACTCGGGGCCGGGCGTCACATGGGCCGCCTCGTCGGGCGCGCCGGTCAGCTCGGAGGTGACGTAGAGGTCGGGCGGCAGGACATCGAGGCGCTCGAGGGCGCCGCGGACCTCGTCGAGCGTCTGCCGCTCGACCGTCGTGAGCGACGGGGCGGCGTCGTGAATGAGGCGCACCGAGCGATTGCCGACGATGACGGCGTCGTGGGCGGCGGGATGCGCGGCGAGGACGTGGCGCGCGAGCTGGACGGCGGCCGGCGCGACGCGCACGCGGGCGACGGCGAGCGGCACGGCGGCGAGGGCGGCGGCGGCGACGAGCGCGACGACAGCGACGGCAGCGCCGGCAGCGACGGCACGGCGCGTGCCAGCGGCGAGACGGCGCGTGGTGATGACGGCGAGCCCGACGACGAGGGCGGCGACGAGGGGCAGGAGGTGTCGCGGCTGCTCGAGGACGTTCTGCGCCAGGAGCGCCCAGACCGCGTACGGCGCGAGGACGATCGCGGCGACCGCGCGCCGGTGCGCCGATGGCGCCGACGGTGGCGGCCGAAGCTCGCGTCGTAGCGACGACGCGATCGCCAGCGCCGCGGCGACGAGCGCGACCCCATGCGGGAAGAGCCCGTCGAAGACGAGATCGCGAGCGAAGGCGGCGATACGCGCCACGAGGTCGGGCCGGGTGGCGACCGAGCCGCCCCAGTCCGAGAAGTGTCCGATGACGTGCGTCGTGCCGAGCGCCCACAGCGGGCGCGCACCGACGACCGCGACGAAAGGGAGGAGCCAGGCCGCCGTCGCAACCACGCCACCGACGAGAGCGGCGCGGCGATGGTGCGGGCGCGAGCGCGCGACCACGACCGCGAACGAGAGCGCGAGCGGCCAGTACGAGACGCGGGTGCCGAGGCAGAGCGCCACGGCGGCGGCGCCGAGGAGCGTGGCGCGCGAGTCGTCGACCGTGAGCGCGGCGAAGGCGGCGGCGGCGAAGGCGGTCGCGGTGGCGTCGGAGAGCGCGCTTCCGCCGAGCATCAGCGGCAGCCACGCGGCGGCCCACAGCGCCATGGCGACGAAGCCGGCGCGCGCCCCGCCAAGCGACGAGGCGATGCGATGGAGCGCGACCGCCGTGGCGGCCGAGGCGAGCGCGGAGACGGCGGTGGCGGCGTCGAGCGGCGAGAGGCCGAGCGGCCAAAGGGCGGCGTGGAGCGCACGCACCAGCGCGACGTAGACCGGATAGCCGGGGAAGTGCGGTTGGAACGCGGCCAGGTCATAGCGCTGAACGGCGCGCACGAAGCCGACCGAGTCCCAGTCGTCGGGCAGCCGCGCGCGCGCGAGCCAGCGCGACAGTGCCACCACGAGCGCCGCGTCAGCGACGGCAAACCGCTGCCGGCGCGCGCTCACGCGGTCAGCGCCCGCGCCTCGATCAAGCCGGCTTCGCTCGAGATCTCCGACGGCCGGGTGGCGCCCGCCCGGCCGAGGAGCTGCTCGGCGGCGGCGAGCCCCATCTCCATCGCGGTGTCCATGAACACGTAGCGGAAGGCGCCCTGGCGGCCGACGCTGACGACGTTCGTCGTGTCGGCGCAGTAGTCGAGGACGCGCTGGCGCTCCGAGGCGTAGTCGAGGTGGTAGATGGGGTAGCCCTCGGCGACGAACGAGCTGAAGTGGCCGACGACGTCGCGCGCCACGTCGAGGTCGAGCGCGCGCAGCTCGTCGAGGCAGCGACCGAGGAGCGTGTCGTCGCTGGCCGTCCAGAGCGCGTCGCCCGGGTCGCACGGGATCTCGAGCATGAGCGAGGTGCGGCCGGGCGGCGCCATCTCGGGGCTGCGGCGGCGCGGCTCCTGGATGCGCGCGATGGCGTACTTCTTCTCGGAGACGTAGAGCCAGGTGTGCGGCGTGACCTCGGGCCGATTGAGCAGCAGGTGGACGAGGCGGATGCCGCGGAAGCGCAGGTTGCCGGCGGCGCGGCCGATGTCGCGCGGCAGCGACGGGCCGGCGAGCATGCGCGCCAGGAGCGGCAACGAGACGGTCGAGATGACGGCGTCGCAGCGCCAGGACTCGTCGCCGCCGGCGCCGGTGAACTGGACGGCGCGGACGTCGTTGCCGGGGCCGCGCTCGTTGCCGGGGCCGCGCTCGAGGCCGGTGACGCGCGCACCGAGCCGGAACGTCGCGCCGTGCGCAGCCGCGACCTCGGCCATGCGCTCGAAGATCTGGCCGATGCCGAGCCGTGGGTACCAATAGCGGCGCGCGTAGGTGCGGGCGCCGCCGCGCTTGAGGCCGGCCAGGCGGAGGGCGACGTCGCCGAGCGACGGAAGCGAGATGCGCTGGGCGGCCCAATCGGCCGAGATCGCGGTCGGCTCGATGCCCCACAGCTTGTGCGTGTAGGGGCCGAAGAAGGTGTCGTAGAGCCGGCGGCCGAAGCGCTGCACGACCCAGTCCTCGAAGCTGACGTCGGCGTCGCGACGACGCAGCCGCTGCCGCCCGTAGCTGAGGAGCGCGCGCGCGCCGTCGACGAGGCCGGCGTTGCGCACGACGTCGTCGAGCTCCAGCGGATAGCGATAGCGCCGGCCGCCGTGCAGCACCGCCGACGAGCGCGTGCGCAGCATGAGGTCGGCGCCGACGAGGTCGCGCACCAGCGACTCGAGCGCGCGCGACCGCGACAGGAAGCGGTGGCCGCCGAAGTCGAAGCGGTAGCCGTCGCGCTCCTCGGTGCCGCACAGCCCGCCGACGCGCGGCTCCCGCTCGAGGACCAGCACCTCGACGCCGGCACGTGCCAGCGCCCAGGCGGCGGTAGTGCCGCACGCTCCGCCGCCGAGGATGGCCACGCGCATGAGACGCGCAGCTTAGCAGATGAACCCTGTAATATAGATGCGCGACATGAAGCTCTACCGCGAGCTGGCCGAGTGGTGGCCGTTGGTGTCGACTCCTTCGGACTATCAAGGGGAGGCGGAGCTGTATCGCGATCTCCTCGTCGCTGCGTCAGGCACACGGCCGGTCGAGGTGCTGGAGCTCGGCTGCGGCGGCGGCAACAACGCGAGCCACATGAAGCGGTGGTTCACCATGACGCTCGTCGACATCTCGCCCGACATGCTGGCGGTGAGCCGCGCGCTCAACCCGGAGTGTCCGCATCTGCTGGGCGACATGCGCACGGTGCGGCTCGGTCGCACCTTCGACGCCGTCTTCGTGCACGACGCGGTCATGTACATGCTCGACGAGAGCGAGCTGCGCGCGGCGCTGGCGACGGCGGCCGCACACACGCGCCCCGGCGGCGTCTGCGTCATCGTTCCCGACGCCACCGCCGAGACCGTCCACCACGGCACGCATCACGGCGGCCACGACGACGCAGCGAGCGGCCGCAGCGTCCGTTACCTCGAGTGGACGATGCCGCCCGCGCCGGGCGCGACCTTCCAGGAGGTTCACTTCGTCTTCATCTTGAAGGAGTGCGACGGCAACGTGCGCGTCATCCACGACGAGCACCGCTTCGGCCGCTTTCCGCGCGCCACCTGGCTGCGGCTGCTCGACGAGGTCGGCTTCGCCGTCACGGTGCACCCGCTGGCGCACGAGGATGGTGCGACGAACGAGGCGTTCGTCGGCGTCAAACGCTGAACGCCTCGCCGTCGCAGATTGCCTTTCGGGTCGCCGACTGTCGCCGACTACTTGTCGCTGTCGAGCTGATCACGCGTCGTGTCGTGCGCCTTCATGTTGTTATCGATGCGCGTCGAGTCGTGGTCGACATCCGACTTGCGATCCATGCGCGACTCGTCGGTCTTCGTCGTCGTCGTCGAGCGCACCTTCTTGTGGACCTTCTTGTCGGTCGCACCCGAGCCCGGCGTGGTCATGTCCGTCGTATCCGGCATGCCACTACGGTCGCTCTTGGGCACCGTATTGGGAATGTCGACCGGCTTGGTCGCATCTCCCGGCAGCGCCGGCATCGTGTCGTCGATCTTGCCGGCCTTCTGCTGCGTCGGCGAACGCGTGTCATCCGGCACCGTCGCCGTCGCGGTCCCCGTGCCGGCTGTTCCCGGCGCGCCTGCGGAACCGCTCGTACCCGAACCCTGCGCAAACGCCACACCGCTCGCGAGCGGCATGGCAAACAGCGCCATACGAAGCAGCTTGAACATGTTTTTTGTCCTCCGTTTCATCCTGTACAAGATGCAGACCTCGCGCCATCCTGACCGGGTGCACGCTCCCTCTGCGACCGAGCTCACCGCCCGCCTGGCGAGGGTGCGGCTGCTCTGCCTCGATGTCGACGGCGTCTTGAGCGACGGCTTCCTCTATTGGGCCGGCGACAACCTCTGGTCGCAGCGCTTCAGCGTGCGCGACGGCTACGGCATCAAGCTCTTGCAAGACAGCGGCGTCGAAGTGGCCGTGCTCTCCGGCGGTGACGTGCGCTCGGGCCGCGATCGCTGCGCCTCGCTCGGCATCGAGCGCGCGCACTTCGGCATCGCCGACAAGGTCGCCGTGTTTCGCGACGTCGCCGGCGCGCTCGGCCTCGGCCCCGACGAGGCCGCCTTCGTCGGCGACGAGCTGGTCGACGTGCCGCTGCTCCAGCAGGTCGGGTTCTCGGCCACCGTCCCCGACGCGGTCGACGAAGTGAAGGCGGTCGTGCACTACGTGACGCGACACCGCGGCGGCGACGGCGCCGTGCGCGAGATCTGCGACCTCATTCGCACGCATCGCCTCCCCGCGAAATGAGCGCGCATCCGCTCGTTCGCCTCCTGGACAAACCGGTCAAGCGCGTCGTCGGGCTCATGTCGGGCACCTCGATCGACGGCATCGACGCGGCGCTCTGCGACATCGAAGGGCACGGCGACGACGCGCGCGTCACGCTCGTCGACTTTCGCACCACGCCCTACTCCGCCGCGCAGAAGGAGCTCATCTTCACGTTGCTGAAGGGCGACGCGGCCGCGCTGTGCCAGGGCAACTTCGCGCTCGGCGAATGGCTTGCCGACGCCGCGCGCGCTTTCGGCGAGACGCCCGATCTGATCGGCAGCCACGGCCAGACCGTATGGCACCAGGCGCCGTCGATGGGCGGCATCGCCTCGACGCTGCAGCTGGGCGAGGCCGCGGTGATCGCCGCGCGCACCGGCGCCGTCACGGTCGCCGACTTCCGCGTCGCCGACATGGCGGCCGGCG
>JAQBQH010000185.1 GCA_028287105.1 Myxococcales bacterium | reverse complement strand
ACCCGCTCGAAGGTGCGCTCCTCGAGGACGCGCAGGAGCTTGCCCTGCAGCGCCGGATCCATGTCGCCCACTTCGTCGAGCAGCACGGTGCCGCGCCCGGCGATCTCGAGCTTGCCCGGCTTCTTCTCGACGGCGCCGGTGAAGGCGCCCTTCTCGTGCCCGAACAGCTCCGACTCCGCCAGCGTCGCCGGCAGCGCGACGCAGTCGATGGCGACGAACGGCTCCTTGGCGCGCAGCGACAAGGCGTGGATCGCGCGCGCGGCCACGCCCTTGCCGGTGCCGCTCTCGCCGGTGAGCAGCACCGTCGTGTCGGGCGCCTTGGCCACTTCGGCGATGCGCCGCAGCGCGTCCTTGATCGCCGGCGAGTCGCCGATCAGCCCCGAGAACTTCGCCGGATCGAGCGCCGGCTCCTCGACGTCGCTCTCCGCCTCGACCCGCGCCCGCGCCACGCGCTCGGCATCGACGACGCGCTCGACGATGGCCGGCAGCTCCGTCGACTTGGTCACGTAGTCGTAGGCGCCGCGCCGCATCGCCTCGACCGCGTTCTCGATGGTGCCGAACGCGGTCATCATGAGCACCGTCGGCGCCGGACGAAGCGCGCGGATGGGCACGATCAGATCGAGCCCATTTCCGTCGGGCAGCATGTAGTCGAGGACGACCAGGTCGTAGCGATTCTTCTTCGCCAGCGCCAACCCGTCGGCGAACGTCCCCGCCACGTCGGCGCGCACGCCGCGACGCCCGAGCAGTCGCTTCAGCGACGCAGCGTACGTTTCCTCGTCATCGACGATGAGCGTCCGAAATTCCAAGCGCGCTCCTTCTACCCTACGACTACCCTACCGGCAACTCGATGACGACGCGCGTACCGCCGCCGCGCCGGTTGAACAGGCGAATTCGCCCCTGATGCTCGTCCACGATCTGCTTCGACACGGCGAGCCCGAGACCGGTGCCGCGCGTCTTGGTCGAGAAGAATGGGTCGAACACGCGCCGGCGCACCTCGCCGGCCACGCCGCTGCCGCGATCGGCGACCGACAAGATGAGCTGACGCCCCACCGTCTGCGCGTCGCAGTCGATGGTCGAGTCCTTGGGCGACGCCTCGACGGCGTTCAAGAGCACGTTGAGCAGCACCTGCTTGATGGCGTCGGCATCGCAGCGCGCGCGCAGCGGCCGCTCGAGGTGGACCACCAGCGTCAAGGCCGGCGCCTTGGCCTTGACCAGCGCGACGGTCTCGTCGACGACGCCGGCCAGATCGCAGGCGCGCAGCTCGGCGCGCCGCGGCCGCGCGAACTTGAGAAAATCGGTGACGATCGCGTCGAGCCGCTTGACCTCGCGCGCGATGGCGCCGACCTCGCCGGCGACGGGGCTCGAGGCCGGCAGCTCCTCGATCACGACCTGCGCCGCCGCGCCGATCGACACCAGCGGGTTACGCACCTCGTGCGCGATGCGCGCCGCCATCTCGCCGAGCGCCGACAAGCGCTCGGTGTGCAAGAGGCGCGCTTGCAGCCGCTTCCGCTCGGCGTCGCCGCGGCGACGCTCGGTGAGATCGTGGACGCGCCAGATCATGCCGGCCGCGCGCTCTTCGTCGTCGGCGAGGAGGAGCGCCGACACGTCGGCCACGAGCGCGCCGCCGTCCTGTTTGCGCAGCTTGAGCTCGCGCTCCGCGAACCCCGAGCGGACCACCTCTTCGCGCAGCTGCGTCGCGCGCCGCCGCGAGCGCTCGTCGGCGCACAACTCGGTCACCTCGCGCCCCGCGACCTCCGCCGGCGCGTAGCCGAGCGCGCGCTCCACCGCCGCGTTGCCCGACGCGATGCGCCCCGTCATGTCGACGGTGAGGATGGCGTCGGCCACCGAGCGCAGCACCTTGGCGAGGTGCTCGCGCGCGCGCGCCGCCTCGCGCCGCAGCCGTTCGACCTCCTCCATGTCCTCGGCCGCGGCGACGACGATGCTGGCCGGTCCCGGCGTCAAGGTCAGCCGCATGAGCCGGCCCGAATGCGCGCGCAACGTCACCGTCGCCGGCGCCTCGCGCGCATGCGTCAAGACGGTCAGCACCGGCTCCCTCGGCACGTCGAGGATCTCCCACAGGAGGCGCCCCTCGGCGGGCCCCGTCGCGACGAGGAGCATCGGATCGCAGACGAAGATCTCCGGCGGACGCACGATGCCGGGCCCGAGTGACTCGAGCTTGCGCACGTCTTCCGAGAGCGCCTGCGACTCCAGATCGACGCCGACCCGATCGGCGTAGGCGACCAGCAGATCGCGATCCTCCGACGAGAATCCGCCGCGGCCCGGCTTCTCGAAGAGCAGCACGCCGAGGACGCCCGAGCGCGCGGCGAACGGCACCGCCGCGAACGTGCGCGGTCCGATCGTCGACCGGATCTGCTCGAGCGATCCCTCGGGCACGAGACCGCCCGCGAGATCGGCGATGTCGTTCGTCACGATCAGCCGCTCGTGCCGGAGCGCGCGCACCAGCAGCGATCCCTCGACCGCGAACGGCATGGTCGCCCCATCGAGCTGAAACCCGAGGACCGACTCGACCGCCTTGACGCGCACCAATTCGCGGTTCTGGATCGACGTCGTGAACACCAGGGCCTGACGCTCGTGGTCGGCCACCATCATCTGCACCGAGCCGCAGCCGAGCACCCGCGCGGCGGCATGGAGGATCATCTGGGTGGTGCCGAGGGGCCGTCCGGCCGGCATCCGCCCTTTATAGCCGAAACCTGAGGAAGTGCGCGTGTGTGCGAATACGCACGCTGGCTTGTGGCGAAGCCGCACGTCCCCCTTTATACGAGTTGCGTAACCATATGAATGGACTAGCCTGACCCCCCTCGCGATCGCTCGCACGGTTCATGCTTATGGAAGCGACCGTCGAAAGGGCCTGTTGAGTCAATGAGCCAGGATTCGCACAACGATTCGCCCGGCATCCAGAAGCGCAAGAGCGACCACCTCGCCCTGTGCGCCTCGGGCGAGGTCGAGTTCCGCAACAAGGGCACACTCCTCGACGAGGTGGCGCTGGTTCACGACGCGCTGCCGGATCGCCACGTCGACGAGATCGACCTCGGCACCACGCTGCTGGGCAAGCGCTTAAAGGCGCCCGTCGTGATCAGCGGCATGACCGGCGGCACTCCCGAAGCATCGGCGATCAATAAAGATTTAGCGCGTGCGGCTGACAAGCTCGGCCTCGGATTCGGCCTCGGCTCGCAGCGCGCCATGGTGGTGGCCCCCGACCTCGGCTGGACCTATCGTGTTCGCGATGTGGCTCCCAACGCGCTCGTCATGGGCAACCTCGGCGTCGTGCAGGCGCGCCAGATGTCGACGAGCGCCATCAAGGAGCTGTGCAAGGAGGTCGGCGTCGACGCGCTGTGCGTGCACCTGGCGACGTCGATGGAGCTGATCCAGCCGGGCGGCGATCGCGACTTCCGCGGCGGGCGCGAGACGCTGGCGCGGCTGCACGGAGAGCTCGGCCTTCCCATCGTCGTCAAGGAGACCGGCGCGGGCCTCTCACGCCGCGTCGGCCTCGTCGCCAAGCAGCTCGGCATCCGCACCGTCGACACCTCGGGCGCCGGCGGCACGTCGTGGGTCGGCGTCGAGACCAAGCGCGCCGAGGGCAACGCCAAGAAGCTCGGCGAAGAGATGTGGGACTGGGGCATCCCGACCGGCGCGTCGGTGGGCCTGCTCGCCGACCTCGGCCTCGACATCATCGCCACCGGCGGGCTGCGCAACGGCCAGGACGTGGCCCACGCGCTGGCGCTCGGCGCGACCGCGGGCGGGCTGGCGGCGCCGGTGTTGCGCGCGCATCGCGACGGCGGCTACGACGGCGTCGTCTCGTTCCTGGAGCACGTGATCAACGGCGTGCGCGCGGCCACGTTCCTCACCGGCTGTCGGACGCCGTCGGAGCTGCGCACGGCGCCCAAGGTGATCGGCTCGACGCTCAAGGCGTGGCTGGAGCAGGCGCGTTGAGCACCGTCGCCCCCATGACGCCGCGCCAGCATCGCGCGCACGGCAAGGTCATCCTGCTCGGCGAGCACTCGGTGGTCTACGGCCACCCGGCGCTGGCCGGCGCGCTCGCCGATGGCGTCATCGTCGACGCCACCGCGGGCCGCGGCCTCCTCCGCATTCCGCAGTGGGACGTGGTCATCGACCCGACGGTGGACAGCGACGCCACCTTGGCCCGCGCCTACGCCGAGATTCGCGCGCGCGCGGTGGCCCCCGCCGTCGACCTGACGCTCACCTTCAACCTGCCGACCGGCGCCGGACTCGGCTCGTCGGCGGCGATGGCGGTCGCGGTCGGACGCGCGCTCGGCCTCGAGGGCGCCATGCTGGCCGATGCCGCCATGGCGTCGGAGACGGTGATTCACGGAACGCCGAGCGGCCTCGACCACACGGTCTCGATGGCGGGCGGCTTCGGCCTCTTCACGCGCTCGGGCGGGCTCGCCTCGCTCAAGGCGGCGCCGCTGCCGCTCGTCATCGGCCACACCGGCAAGGCGCGCGATACCAAGGGGCGCGTCGCCCGCGTGGCGCAGCTCCTGGCCGAGCGCTCGGACGAGACCCGCGGCCGCTTCGCCGCCATCGAAGCGCTCGTGCAGCGCGGCGCCGGCGCGGTGGCGCGCGGCTCTTACGGAGAATTGGGCGCAGCGATGACCGAGAATCAGCGACACCTCGAGGCGCTCGACGTCTCGTGCCCCGAGATCGAGCGCATGTGCGCCATCGCGCGCGATGCCGGCGCGTTCGGCGCCAAGCTCACCGGCGGCGGCGGTGGCGGCTGCGTCATCGCGGTCGGAAACGATCGCCCCGTCGCCGACGCCTGGCGCGCGGCGGGCTACGAAGTCTTCTCCGCGACGGTGAGCGCATGAGCCAGCCGATGCGCGCCGTCGCTCGCGCCAACACCAACATCGCGCTCGTCAAGTACTGGGGCAAGCGCGACACCGCGCTCAACCTGCCCGCGGTGGGCTCGTTGTCGCTCACGCTCGACGGCCTCTCGACGCGCACCACCGTCGTCTTCGACGGCAAGCTCGCCGCCGACAGCCTGCTGCTCAACGGCGCCGACGCCGACGAGCGCGCCCTCGGCCGCGTCTCCAAGTTTCTCGACCTCGTGCGTACGCGCGCCGGCCTCATCGAGCGCGCGCGCGTCGAGAGCGTCAACGATTTCCCGACGGCGGCGGGCCTGGCCTCGTCGGCGTCGGCGTTCGCGGCGCTGGCCGTTGCCGCCACCCACGCCGCGGGCCTCGAGCTCAGCGATCGCGAGCTCTCGATCCTGGCGCGCCGCGGCTCCGGCTCGGCGGCGCGCTCGATCTTCGGCGGCTTCTCCCAGATGCACCGCGGCGAGAGCGCCGACGGCGAGGACAGCTTCGCCGAGCCGATCGTCACCGACTGGGACGTGCGGCTGGTCATCGCCGCCACCATGACCGGCCGCAAAGCGACGCTCAGCACCGACGGCATGCGACATACCGCGGAGACGTCGCCGTACTACGATGCATGGGTCAAGATGTCGGAGCGCGATCTCGGCACCGCGCGCGACGCGATCACGCGCCGCGATCTGCAGGCGCTCGGCGAAGTGACCGAGGCGAGCTGCCTGTCGATGCACGCCTCGGCGATGGCGGCGCGCCCGGCGGTGCTCTACTTCGTCGGCGCCACCATCGAAGGCTATCGCATCATCCAGGATCTGCGGCGCTCGGGCGTGCCGGCCTGGTTCACCTGCGACGCGGGCCCGCACGTAAAGGCGCTCACCGATGCTGCCCACGCGCAGCAGGTCGAGGCGGCGCTGGCCAAGCTCGGCAAGACCTGGATCTGCCGGCCCGGACCGCACGCCGAGGTGCTCGAATGACGCGCCTCGCGATTCGCGCGCCCGGCAAGGCGCTGCTCTCCGGCGAGTACGGCGTGCTGCACGGCGCGCCCGCCATCGCCGTCGCCGTCGACCGGCTGGTCATCGCCACCGAGGGTCCGGGCGGCGAGGAGTCGCCGTTCGTGCGCGCCGCCAAGAGCTACGCGGCCAAGAACGGCGGCGCCCAGCTCGGCGACGTGCGCGTCGACTCGACGGCGCTCTACGAAAACGGCGAGAAGCTCGGTCTCGGCTCGTCGGCGGCGGTCACCGCGGCCGTCGTCGGTCTGGCCATGGCCAAGGCCGAGCGCACGCTCGAGCCGCACGCGCTGTTCGCCGTCGCCGACGCGGCGCACGCCGAGGCGCAAGGCACGCGCGGCTCCGGCGTCGACGTCGCCGTCAGCGTCTACGGCGGCACCATCCGCTTCGTGCGCAAGAACGGCAACGTCGACGTGCGCAGCGTCGATCTGCCCGACAACGTCCGCCTCACGTTCATCTGGGCCGGCCAGCCGGCGTCGACGGGCGACATGATCGCGCGCGTCAAGGCGCTCGCCGAGTCGCAGCCGGCGCGGCACGAGGCCGCCATCGGCCGCCTGGTCTCGCAGGCGCACGCCTTCGCCACCGCGGTCGCGGCCAACGATCCCGACGGGCTCATTCGCGCGGCCGACGCCTACGGCATCGCCATGGCCGCCCTCGGCGAAGCGGCCGAGATCGAGATCGTCACCCGGCCCCATTCGCTTCTGGCCGCGCTCGCTCGCCGTCACGGCGGCGCCGCCAAGCCGTCGGGCGCCGGCGGCGGCGACCTCGGCGTCGCTTTCACCGTCGGCAACGAAGCGACGACCGCGCTGCGCAAGGACGCGCAGGCGGCAGGCTTGACCGTGCTTTCACTCGGCGCTCCCGCGCCGGGGCTCAGACTGGAGAACGCATGACCCGCTCTTCCCGCATTCCTGGCTTCTACAAGCTGCCGCTCGCCGAGCGCCGTGAAAAGCTCGCCGCCGCAATGGGCGTCGACGCCGCGGAGCTCGTTGCGCCGCTCCTCGACGAGGAGACGGCCAATCACATGGTCGAGAACGTCTTCGCCGTGTACGGCCTGCCGCTCGGCGTCGCCTTGAACTTCCAGATCAACGGCACCGACTACCTGGTGCCGATGTGCGTCGAAGAGCCGAGCGTCATCGCCGCCGCGTCGAACGCGGCCAAGATGGTGCGCGAGGGCGGCGGCTTCTCCGCCGAGGCCGACGAGCCGATCATGATCTCGCAGGTGCAGCTCGACGGTGTCAGCGACACGCTCGCCGCGACGCAGGCCATCGACGCGCACGCCGCCGAGATCATCCGCATCGCCGATGCCGCCTACCCGTCGCTGGTGGTGCGCGGCGGCGGCTGTCGCGGCCTCGAGGTGCGCACGCTCAAGCGCTCGACCGCGCACGAGCCGGGCATGCTGGCCGTGCACCTCTACGTCGACGTGCGCGACGCCATGGGCGCCAACCTGGTCAACACCATCGCCGAGGCGGTCGCCGCCCGGCTCGGGGCGCTCGCCGACGCCGACGTCGGCCTGCGCATCTTGTCGAACCTGGCCGACCGTCGCTGCGTGCGCGTGCGCTGCCGCGTTCCGGCGCGCTGCCTCGCCACCGATTCGCACTCGGGCGAAGAGGTTCGCGACGGCATCGTCGCCGCCTCGCGCTTCGCGGAGCTCGATCCCTACCGCGCCGCCACGCACAACAAGGGCATCATGAACGGCGTCGACGCGGTGGTCATCGCCACCGGCAACGACTGGCGCTCGGTCGAGGCCGGCGCGCACGCCTACGCCTCGGACAAGGGCGAGAACGGCGGCTACGGCCCGCTCGCCACCTGGCGCGTCGCCGACGACGAGTCGGGCGACCTCATCGGCCGCATCGAGCTGCCCATGGCCGTCGGCACCGTCGGTGGCGCGCTGCGCGTGCACCCGGGGGCGCGGCTCGCGCTCAAGGTGCTCGGCGTCGAGCGCGCCAGCGATCTGGCGATGGTCATGGCCGCCGCGGGGCTCGCATCCAACATGGCGGCGCTTCGCGCGCTCGCCTCCGAAGGCATCCAGAAGGGCCATATGTCGCTGCACGCGCGCAGCCTGGCGCTGCACGTCGGCGCCACCGGCGACATGGTCGACCGCGTCGCGGAGGAGATGTCGCGCCTCGGAGACGTCCGCGCCGAAGTCGCACAGCAGATTCTGGAACGGCTGCGCGGCCGCAATGGGCACGCGCACAAAGCAGGAGGTATCTCATGATCCGTCGCGTCGTCGAGCCTCGTGAAAACGCCATGCCGCACCCGTCGCTGGATGTGATCAGCGACGAGTCCGGTCAGCCCTATACGAAAGAGCGCGCGTTCGCCTACTGCGAGCGCATGGCGCGCGGCCACTACGAGAACTTCCCCGTCGCGTCGCGCTTCGTGCCGGCGCGCCTGCGCCCGTACGTCTGGGCCGTCTACGCCTTTGCCCGCTCGGCCGACGACTTCGCCGACGAGGCGCGCTACGCCGGCCGCCGCGCCGAAGCGCTCGGCTTCTGGGAAGAGCAGCTCGAGCGCTGCTTCCACGGCGAGGCCGAGCATCCGGTGTTCATCGCGCTCAAGGAGACGATCGAGGCCTGCAACATCCCGATCCAGCCGCTGCGCGACATGCTGACCGCGTTCAACATGGACCTCTCGGTCAATCGCTACAGCACCTGGCAGGAGCTCATGACCTATTGCGCGCACTCGGCGCATCCGGTCGGCCGGCTCGTGCTCTACGTCTTCGATTACCGCGACTCGTCGCTGCACAACTACTCCGACGATCTGTGCACCGGCCTTCAGCTGGCCAACTTCTGGCAGGACGTCGGCGTCGACCTCTCCAAGGATCGCATCTATCTGCCCGAGGAAGATCGCAAGCACTTCGGCGTCTCCGACGAGGTGCTCTACGGCCGCGTGGTCACGCCGCAGTTCCGCGACCTCATGCGCTACGAAGTGGCGCGCGCGCGGGCGCTGTTCGAGCGCGGCCGCCCGCTCATCGACAAGGTGGGCAGCGATCTCGGCTTCGAGCTGGCCATGATCTGGAACGGCGGCATGACCATCCTCGACAAGATCGAGGCGGTGAACTACGACATCTTCCGTCGCCGCCCGACGCTCAACGCCGCCGACAAGGCGCGCATGGTGGCGCGCGCCGCCACGCAGCGCTGGCCGCAGTGGTCGCTGACCCGCTAGATGCCTGACGTCTCCTTCATCGAGAACGCGGCCGCGTACTGCAAGAAGCTGACGACGCGGTCGAAGTCGAACTTCTACTACGCGTTCCTCTTCCTGCCGCGCGAGCGCCGCGAAGCGCTCGAGGCGGTCTACGCCTATTGCCGCCTCGTCGACGACGTGGTCGACGAAGAGGTGCCGGCGGCCAAGAAGCTCGAGGGCATCGCCCACTGGCGGCAGGAGCTCGAGGCGGTCTACGGCGACGCCACGCCGACGCATCCGGTGTCGCAGCGGCTGCGCGCGGCGGTCGAGCGCTTCGGCATCCGGCGCGAAGACATGGAGGCGGTCATCGACGGCTGCGCCATGGACATCGACAAGACCCGCTACGAAACCTGGGACGAGCTGCGCCTCTACTGCTACCGCGTCGCCTCCGCCGTCGGTCTCATGTGCATCGAGATCTTCGGCTACACCCCGTCGCAACAAGAGGCGGTGCGTCGCTACGCCGTCGACCTCGGCATCGCGCTGCAGCTCACCAACATCTTGCGTGACGTGGCCGAGGACGCCAAGCGCGGGCGCATCTACCTGCCCGCCGACGAGCTCGAGTCCTACGGCGTCAGCGACGCGGATCTGACGAGCGGCCGCCGCTCGCCGCAGTTCGTGCGGATGATGCAGTACCAGGCCGGCCGCGCCCGCTCGCACTACCTCCGCGCGCGCGCGTCGCTGTCGAGCTACGAGCGCTCGAAGTTGGTCATCGCCGAGATCATGGGCGACATCTACTACGCGCTGCTCGAGCGCATCGAGGCGCGCGACTTCGACGTCTTCGGGCCCAAGACCACCGTCTCGCGGCGCGACAAGATGCGCATCGCGCTCGGCAACTTCGCCCGCGCGCAGATCCATCAGCTCATCGCCCGGGCCTGAGCGCGGGCCGCCGGTGAAGGACGTCGTAGTCATCGGCGGCGGCTTCGCCGGATTGGCGGCGGCGACGCGGCTCGTCGAAGGCGGCGCGCGCGTGACGCTGCTCGAGAAGCGGCCGCAGCTGGGCGGGCGCGCCTACTCCGTCGTCGACGAGGCGACCGGCGACGTCATCGACAACGGCCAGCACCTGTTCATGGGCTGCTACCGGGCGACGCGCGCCTTTCTCGAGCGCATCGGCACCGCCGACAAGCTGCGGCTGCAAGACCGCCTGCAGGTCGCCTTCATCGACGCGGCGAGCGGCAAGCCCTCGCGCCTCGAGACCGGTCGCCTGCCCGGGCCGCTCTCGCTGATGTCGGGCCTCTTCGGCTTCTCGTCGCTGTCGTGGCGCGACAAGCTGGCCATGATCAAGGTCGCCACGGCGATCCAGTTTCCCTCGCGCATGCAGCCGCAGGCGACCGATTGGGAGACCGTCGACGGCTGGCTCGATCGCCTGGGCCAGTCGCACGGTGCGCGCCGCGCCTTCTTCCATCCGCTGGCGCTGGCGACGCTCAACGACGATCCGGGCACCGCCTCGGCCAAGATGTTCGCGGCCGTGTTGAAGGAGGCGTTCTTCGACGGCGGCGACGGACGGCTCGGCATGGCCAGCGTCGGCCTCAGCGATCTCTACGTCGACGACGCGCGCGCCTGGCTGCAAGCGCGCAGCGCTACCGTGCGTGCCGGTGCGGCGGTCGAGCGCATCCTCGTCGAGCGCGGCGTCGTCAAGGGTGTCGGCCTGCGCGACGGCGAGGTCATTGCCGCCTCGGCCGTCATCGCCGCGACGCCGGCGTCGGTGTTGCCCGGCCTCGTCGACGCCGAATGGCGCGAGGGCGAGACCTGGTGGGCCGGCCTCGAGCGGCTGACCACGTCGCCGATCCTGTCGCTGCACCTCTGGCTCGATCGCCTCGTCACCGACGAGGAATTGATCGGCGTCATCGATTCGCCGCTGCACTGGATCTTCAATCGCAACAAGCTCGTGAGCGTCAAGGACCCCTCGCGCAGCCACCTGTCGCTCGTGGTCTCGGCCGCGCGCGCGCTCGTCGACCGCTCGTCGGACGAGATCGTGCGGCTGCTCACCGACGAGCTGCGCCGCGTGCTGCCGGCCGCCGCCGACGCCCGCGTCGTGCATGCGCGGCTCATCAAGGAGCGCGACGCGACCATCACGCACGGCGCCGGCACCGAAGGCTTTCGTCCGCGCTGTCAGAGCCCGATCGAGGGGCTCTTCGCGGCCGGCGACTACGTCCGCACCGGCCTGCCGGCCACCATCGAAGGCGCGGTCCGCTCCGCCGACGACGCCGCGGCGCTGGCGCTCGCCTTCGAGCCGCCTCGCCTCGCCGCGCCGCCGATGTCGACGGGCGGCTTCGTTCCGCTCGGCCGCCTGAAGAAGCCGTCCGAAGTCGCCCCCGAGTAGCGAGGGGTCGGCGAGCAGGCGTGGTCGGCGGTTCCGGAACGCTGCCGTTCGCCTATTCGTCGCCTTCTGGCCCGTCGCCGTCTTCTGCGCGCACCGGCAGCCCCGCGTCGCGCCGCCAGCCGGCCAGCCGCTCCTTCAGCTCTTTTTCGTAGCCCGCGTCCGACGGCACGTAGAACGTCTGCCCCTTGAGCGCGTCGGGCAGGTAGTTGTCGGCGACGTAGTGCCCTTCGAAGTCGTGCGGATACTTGTACCCGGCGCCATACCCCATGTGCTTCATGAGCGGCGTGGGCGCGTTGCGGATGTGCAGCGGCACCGGCAGCGCGCCGCGCTCGTTGACCGCCTTGCGCGCCGCCGCGTAGGTGGTCAAGACCGCGTTCGACTTCGGCGCCGTCGCCAGATAGGTCGCCGCCTGCGTCATCGGCAGCGTCCCCTCGGGCAGCCCGACGAAGCGCACCGCGTCGAGCGCGGCCACCGCCACCGTCAGCGCGCGCGGATCGGCGTTGCCGATGTCCTCCGACGCGAAGATGACCATGCGCCGCACGATGAAGATGGGATCTTCGCCGGCCTCGATCATGCGCGTCATCCAGTAGACCGCCGCGTCGGGATCGGAGCCGCGCATCGACTTGATGAACGCGGAGACGACGTTGTAGTGCTCGTCGCCCGCCTTGTCGTAGAGCAGCGTCTTCCGCTGCAGCGCCTCCTCGACGGTGGCCTGGTCGACGAGCCGCTTGCCCTCCGCATCGGGCCGCGCCACCTCCGCCGCGACTTCCAGCGTCGAGAGCGCCCGCCGCGCATCGCCGCCCGCCTCGCGCGCGATGAGGTCGCGCACCTCGGGGGCGACCTCGAGCGGCATCTTGCCGAGCCCGCGATCGGCGTCGGCGAGCGCGCGATCGACCAGCGCCCGCAGATCGGCCTCGGTCAGCGCCTCGAGCCGCACCACCTTGCAGCGCGACAGGAGCGCGGCGTTGACCTCGAACGACGGATTCTCGGTCGTGGCGCCGACGAGCGTGATGGTCCCCGCCTCGACGTGCGGCAACAGCGCATCCTGCTGCGCCTTGTTGAAGCGATGGATCTCGTCGAGAAAGAGCACGGTGCGCTCGCCGTGCTCGCCGAGGCGCTGCTCCGCGGTGGCGACCGCCTCGCGCAGGTCCTTGACGCCGGCCTGTACCGCCGAGAGCCCCTCGAAGCGCGCGTTGGCCCGCGCCGCCAGGATGCGCGCCAGCGTCGTCTTCCCGGTCCCAGGCGGCCCCCACAAGATGAGCGACGGTAGCGCCCTCTCGGTCGTGGTGCGCTCGAGGATGCGCCCCGGCCCGACGAGGTGGGCCTGCCCGACGAACTCGTCGAGGTCGCGCGGCCGCATGCGCTCCGCCAGTGGTTGGCCAGCGCGGCTCTTCTTGGCGGCGTGTCTGAATAGGTCCATGGGCATCGGTATTCCAACCTATGTCCTAGAAATGTCCAACGCCAGCGTCACGCCGTAGCATCTACCGGCTAGACCCCACCTCCAGCCACCATGACGCAACCGCCACAGTGTCACGGTCGAAACGTCAGTTCTTTGCGGTTTTTGTCACCACCCGGGCAAACGGGGGAGGGAGAACACGCATCCAATCCCCGTAGATCCCTCTGATATGCGATAGCGACGTTCCCGACGGGGGGTCGGTACGAGCATTGCTTGGGTAGGGAGCGGAGATGCAGATCGAGGGTTCGATGGAGTGGGTGCGGCGCGCGGGTGACTACCGTGTGCTCGTCGGCAAGCGCGACCGCCTGGGCTTCCCGCTGGGCGAGCTAGAGCAGGCGCGACTGGCCGAGCTGGAGCGCTTCTTCATGCAGGACGCCAACCGGCGCCGCATGCCCTGGGCCACGCGCGAACAGATCCGCGCGCCCATCTCGCTCTTCGTCCAGTTCGGCGACTCCGTCGGCCGCGCGCAAGACATCTCGCCCGACGGCATGTACGTCGTCACCTCCGCCCCGCTCTTCGTCGGCGCCCGCACCGTCATCCGCATCAACGAGGAGCCCTACGTCGTCCGCGAAACCGACGGCGACGAAGACGAGACCCCCTACGAACAGTGGCAGTTCGGCGCCGAAATCGTCCGCCTCGACGCCGCCGGCATGGGCCTCCGCTTCATCGGCATCCCCCTCGCCCTCCGCATCGTCCACACCCACCCTCTCGCCGACGACGACGTCCAACACGCCGCCTAGCGCCAATGCAGGTCAGTTAAGCGAAAAGACGGCTGGGTCGCGGAGGTAGCAAGGCGCGCTGCCGGCGTCGGAATCCGTCGCAGTCGCCGCTTCGCGGCGTGCTCCTCCAGCGGACCCGCTGATGTCGCGTTGCGCGCGACGCGGGTCCTTTACGCCGCCGGCAGCGCGCCTT